>JBCCIW010000071.1:0-12815 GCA_039028055.1 Pseudomonadota bacterium
CCATTACGGGCTCACCCAGTGCGTCTTTGATCCAGATTTTGCGGCCTTTGCCGTCGTCGAGCGCCTTCGCTCGGAGAGCGTTATTACCGTGGAAGGCGAGGTCGTTGCCCGCGATGATGATCTGGTCAATGAGAATCTCGACACCGGGCACATTGAAGTTCGAGTGAAAGAAGCCTCCATTCAGTCCGAAGCGGCGGAACTGCCCCTGCCAGTTTTCGGTGAGCCGGACTATCCCGAAGACATTCGCCTAACGCACCGCTATCTCGATCTGCGCCGGGAGACCTTGCATAAGAATATCGCTTTGCGGTCAGATGTAATCGCCTCTATCCGCCGCCGCATGGTTGAGCAGGGCTTCACCGAATTCCAGACGCCAATCCTGACGGCTTCCAGCCCCGAGGGAGCCCGGGATTTCCTCGTGCCGTCTCGTATTCACCACGGTGAGTTTTACGCGCTGCCTCAGGCCCCCCAGCAATTCAAGCAGTTGATCATGGTCTCCGGTTTTGACCGCTATTTCCAGATTGCGCCCTGCTTCCGCGATGAGGATGCCCGCGCCGACCGCAGCCCAGGCGAATTTTACCAACTCGATGTGGAAATGAGCTTTGTAACCCAGGAAGATGTCTTCCAGGCGATTGAGCCGGTAATGCGGGGTGTGTTTGAGGAATTTGTCGATTGGGATGGCAAGTCTCGCGCGATCCCGGCGGAGGCTTTCCCTCGTATTCCCTACGCCGAAGCCATGTCCAAGTATGGATCTGATAAGCCAGACCTGAGAAATCCGATCGAGCTGGTCGATGTGACGGACTTCTTTGAGGATGACTCCAAGACCGGCTTCTCGATCTTTGCCAGGATCATCAAGGGAGGCGGTCGCGTAATCGCGATTCCCGCGCCAAAATCCGCCGCGGACAAATCCCGCAAATTTTTCGACGATCTGGACAGCTGGGCCAAGAAGGAGATGCAGGCACCGGGCCTTGGCTATGCGCGTCTCAAAGAAGCTGATGGCGGCGGCACGGATAGCCAGGACCCGGTTCTCAAGAACTTCGACGCCGAACACCTAAAAGACTTCCTCGCCCATGTCGGCTTGGGCGCTGGAGACGGCATTTTCTTCTCCGCCGGCAAGAAGAGCGATGCCTACAAGTTGGCCGGTGCCGCTCGCATCAAGATCGGTGAAGACCTCGACCTTGTCGAGAAGGACATCTTCCGTTTCTGCTGGATCGTCGATTTTCCGATGTATGAATGGGATGAAGACAACAAGCGTATTGATTTCTCCCACAATCCATTCTCGATGCCGCAAGGGGGACTCGAAGCGCTCGAAGGGGCGTCAACGGACGAGGAGATCCTCGATCTCAAAGCGTACCAATACGACATTGTCTGTAATGGTGTGGAGCTGTCATCGGGAGCAATTCGGAACCATCGCCCGGACATCATGCTCAAGGCTTTTGAGATCCCCGGTCATGGACCTGACGTCGTCGAAAAGGAGTTTGGTGGAATGCTGAATGCTTTTCGATATGGCGCACCACCCCATGGCGGCATTGCTCCCGGTGTCGACAGAATCGTTATGCTGATTGCCGGCACGGACAATATCCGTGACGTGACCATGTTCCCTATGAACCAGCAGGCACGTGATTTGATGATGGGGGCACCAAGCCCTGTTCGAGACGAGCAATTGAAAGAGCTGAATGTGCGTATTGCACCGCAGGTCAAAACCTAGATCGGTTGCCCGTCCGGTCCCAAACCGCAGGTTCAGCTTACGGAGCGTCGATCAGCCGGGGCTCCCCGCTAGCATCTTCGCAAAGCGGCAAGACAAGTCCGGGCGGCAGAAGCGTCGCGTCAGACCGGCAGGCCCCTGAAAAGTCGGCCAGACTTGAATTGATTATTCTGGCAAGGTTAGCGCCGTGAAGTCTTGCGCCCTTGAAGCTGGCACCTGATACGTCGGCTTCGATAAAGCTGGCACCACTTAGCAGAGAGCCATCGAAAATTGCGTCGCGGAGCACCGCAAAGTCGAATACCGCGCCTGTCGCACTCGCATTAGAGAAGTTTGTGCTTTGGCAGAGACCGTGAGCCAGAGACGCCCCGCTCAAATTCACATCGATCAATTTCGCTTCAAGCAGATCTGCATAATCAAGACTTGCTCGCGAAAAGTCTGAACCATTCGCTTCAACGCCGATCAAACGGGCTCCATCCATGACGGCACCCGTAAAATTCGTCTCAACAAGCTGTGCGTGACTGAATTCCGTCCGCGTAGCTTTGATAGATGTGAAATGTGCTTGGTCGGCGACCGCGCGATACAGTGAAGCATAGGAGAGATCGGAGCCGTCATAGCGAACACCCCGTACGTCCCAATAGGGCATTTGCTGGCCAACGAGATTACAGTTCTGACAAGATCCGGAGTATGATGGTTTCCAGACGACACGGTCAGCCACTTCGTCCTGCGCCTGAGCCAGCTGGCCAAGGCCTAGCATTGCGTAAACAAGGATAACCAAGCGTAACAACATGCGGCTTAGGTAGCTGGCATACCGCGTGCCATAAACTGAAGTTCCTGTAATGACTGACTTTCATCGCTGGGGTGTTGCAGAATCTCACCACAAATGATGAGTGAAATCGCAAATTTGTTAACGCCGCCGCACATCAAGTAACGACGCTCTGCGACTTTCCGCATGCATCACAAACAACCTCTAAATCCTCAGAATCCACGGCATACAGCGTGAAACTTCCACAATTTGGGCAAGGTTCACCCAGGTATTCTGGAGCGAGCTCATCATCGGGATCCGTTTCGAGCGAGTCATCAGCCGGGTCACCGTCCACTTCGCTACGACGCTTGCTGAGTATCACGATATTGTCCGGCAGTTCACCACGGGAGAAACCGCGAGATATAACCTTTGCGGCTTCACCTGTAAGTTCAGCGGCTGTCTCCCGGGTGCCGTCGCCTATTCCTCGACCCAATCCGTCATGGCTGATCGTGTCATCAATCTCTGCGAGGTCCTTTCTGCCGAGATAGGAAACAGCCAGCTCGCGGAAGATATAATCAAGGATCGAGGTCGCCTTACTGATTCGGTCGTTACCCGTAACATCGCCTGCTGGCTCAAAACGCGTGAAGACAAAAGCGTCGACATATTCGTCCAGCGGGACGCCATACTGCAGGCCAAGAGAGACCGAAATGGCGAAATTATTCATCAGCGAGCGAAAGGCCGCTCCCTCCTTATGCATGTCGATGAAAATCTCGCCGAGCGCGCCATCATCGAATTCGCCCGTGTGAAGATACACCTTATGGCCCCCAACAGTGGCCTTCTGGATATAGCCCTTCCGCCGATCAGGCAGCCGGGTACGCGAGGCCTCCGGCGCATCAGAATTGCCGTTGAAATCATCTATATCCGGCTGCACGCTTGGCTCTGGTTCGAGCTTATCTTCCTCGGCCATATCATAGGTGAGGTCGACAGCATGGCTAAGCCGCTCTCTCAGCTCCTCCGCAAGTGGGGCGCGTTCACCCCGCACCAATAAAGTGGCGTCTGTAATTTCCAGACGAGCGATCAGCTTGGCGGCGTCCTCGACATTCAACTCAATGATTGGCGGCACCGTCAGTAAGGGTGTAATGCGTCGTGCAAGGTCCATCTGGGCTTCGATCGGCACGATGTGCGTGAACCCTGCAGCATTGAGTATGTCAGTGGAATGGTTTTGTGCATCGGTGCCTAATGCAGCTTCTGCATTGGCTATTTCTTTCTTTGATAAGCCTATGGCTGAAAGCAGGGCGAGGCCATCCGTATCGTAATTCTCGGGTGAAAGGTGTAACTGGTCCTCAATGAACGCATCGCCCAGAACCCAGCGCGAGAAGGCTGCGCCCAAAGGAAGTCCGTCTGCAATCGCTCTGCTGGCTCGTTCGATCGCATCATTGGTGAAACCGCGATCCTTCAACCTGTCCGCATCAATTCCCGATGGTATGACCGATTGAGTGGTTATCGCTGTGGGGGTAACCAATTCTGACAGTGCTTCCGGTTTGCGTTTTGCAATGCCGAGGCGTACCGCTCGCGCAACCTCGCCGTCCTCGCTTTGCTCTCCCTCCAACATGATGAGCGGAGAGATACCATTGCTCTCGGCGTTTAAGTTCCCCAGAGCGTCGGACTTGATTGGCAATGAAACGAGCGCAACGTTGTTTTTCTTACCCGCTTTTATGGCCGCCAACCCAATCCTTCTCGCTTTTTGAGCGCTAAGAGCGGCACCCGTAAGTTTCGCTCTCACAAACCCAATCAGGGCTTCCGCTGTTTCGCTTGCCTGATCTGAGGGGTAATCATGTCCCAAGGCCATAAGCGCAGCGCCCAGTCCGGTGATGATGAGTGTACCGCCAGCCAGCGTTTCCGAAAGGACATCAAGAAGCATTGTGAGTTCTTGCGCCTCGATTCCATCGGGGCCTACAAAACTACCCAGGTCTAAGCCGCAAGAGGGGCCATAAGGCGAAAGCTCTGATAAATCCCCGAATGCAATAGCGCCCCCTTCATCCAACAGAGGCTTGCAAATATTCAAAGTCTCCGGATCACCCTTTGCATCCATTGTCGGAACGGGAATATCGACGCTTGATGCACGGTCTCGTAACAGATCAGAGGCGATAAGCGCGCCGCCGGGGTGTCGCAGGGCCTCTTCCACCACTTGTTCGGGAAGACCCAGGCTCATGGCTTCCGCAAGATCCTGATTCTGAGGAGAGGGACCGAGTCTGGTCAGCATATCCGCAAGCCCAATTTGGCTTGCTATAGCGAGATGTCGCTCTGCTGCTTGTCGCGCCATAGTGGCAACAGTCGCTGGGTTGACGGGTGTCGGTCGCATCAAGCTGACCGGCGTGATCTCACGGAGTGGACCGATCTCGGAAATCTGACCGTTCTTTTGCGCGCCCTTCAATATATTGAGGGCGTTTTCGGATAGGGTATCATCAAGAGGTGTTGAAACAAGCATGGCAAGACTGATTCGGCTTTTTAAGAATTGTTACAGCCTGAACTGATTGGCCCATGCCTTCAACCATCCGAGAACTCTAGAAGGCCTGCCGACGCTGTATTGTGTCCTCAGCTGCACTCATCTATTCCGTCAAAGAGGCCTTATTGCCGCCAAATCAATCGGCGACAGGAGAAAGATCATGAGCATTTCTGTCTTTTCGAAAAGTTCATTTGCCGAAGGAGCAGTTCATGCGTGAATCGGTATTTGAGACTCTGATTGGTGCGCTCGTGCTCGTCGCTGCGGCTGTTTTCATGTGGTTTGCGCTTGATCGCGGGGGCGATGCGGCGGCCTCGGGCGCTAGCTACAACGTCTCTGCAAAATTCAATAACGTATCGGGCATTAACCGCGGATCCGACGTTCGCCTGGCTGGCTTGAAAATTGGCGTTGTGGAAGACATGGAGCTCAATCCACAGACCTATGAAGCCGACATCAGATTATCAATCGACGGCACCATTGATCTGCCGGACGACAGTGATGCACGTATCTCCACTGATGGCCTTTTGGGAGGTGCCTATATCGCACTGGAACCGGGCGGTGGGTTTGACTTCATTACCAAGGATGGGTCCGGCGAAATTCTGTACACGCGCGGGAGTGTGGACTTGCTGACGCTCGTTGGATCCTTTGCCTCATCCCTCGGCGGTGAATCCGAAACAGATGATGGTATCGAACCATGATTAGATATCTGACCCTCGTCATTTGCGGAGCAGTCTTTTCCTCCTCCAGCATCGCCCAGTCGGACGACATTCTCGACGATTTGGACTTCTCGGAGTCCAGCCGTGACATACGCGGTCGCTCGATTGCTGAGGAAGCCACTGCTACCGCTGAGGAAGACGAAGAGCCTGAACAGCCCAAAGTGTACTATGATCAGTTCGAGACGGCTACACTGCGAGCGCTCGACAAGATAACCGGACGCTCGACAGACATCGCCGTAGAGGTCGGAGCTCCTGAAGTATTCGGCTCTCTCAATGTCGAGTTGAAAGCCTGCTATCAGACGCCTCCCGAGCTCCCTCCGGAATCGGCCGCCTATCTAACCATTCACTCGACCCAGGCTGTCCAGGTCGAATCTATGGAAGACTCTGTCGATGCGTCGTCCGTGGAGACGGTCAGCGAAGATAATCCAAGACTTTTCTCAGGATGGATGTTCGCTTCTTCACCGGGACTTAGCGCTCTGGAACACCCCGTCTACGACGTTTGGGTAATCAACTGCACAGCTGCCGTTCCGGTTTCCGGAGCTTCGTCGGAGTAAAAGCGACCCTCTTTATCAATCGCATCGTCGAGCAATACCTTGAAATCGTCCCGTTTGAGGCATTTCAGACCAAACTGCTCGAGGTGTGGGTTGTGAAATTGAGCGTCCAGCAATTCGTAGCCACCGGCAATCAATCGCGCGACCAGATGAACGAGCGCGACTTTCGACGCATCCCTGGCCCGTGAAAACATACTCTCGCCGAAAAATACCGCACCGATCGATACGCCGTAAAGCCCGCCCACAAGCTCTTCACCTTCCCAGCATTCGACACTATGGGCAAAACCACGCCGATGCAGCGAGCCGTAGAGATTGATGATCGCCGAGTTAATCCAGGTCGTTTCTCGTCCCTCGGACGCTTCCGCGCATCCCTCCATGACCCGGGAGAATGCGCGATCGACTGTTATTTCGAAGTGGTCTTGCCGAACCGTTCGGGCAAGTCGGGACGGGATGTGAAAGCCTTTCAACGGCAGAACGCCGCGCTCATCCGGATCGATCAGGAAAAGGTGGGGATCATCGCGGGAATCCGCCATGGGAAACACACCGCGCCGGTATGCATTGAGCAATTCTCGAATGCCAAATTCTGACGACATCACCGTTCACGCCACCGGATTTCGATCCGGATTTATCCGTTTGCCTGGTCGTCTCCCTTCAGAAAACGCTCCAGCCAGTGGATATCATATTTACCTTCCACGACATCTTCAGCCTCAACAAGCCGCCGATGCAAGTCGAGAGTCGTATGAATGCCACCAATAACCGTCTCGTCGAGGGCACGCTTCAGGCGCAACACGCACTCTTTTCTGGTACGTCCATGAACGATCAGCTTCCCGATCATGCTGTCGTAGTGGGGCGGGATTCGATAACCGGCATAGGCCGCGCTATCGAGGCGAATTCCGGGGCCACCAGGTGCATGAAAGTCTGTGATCGTTCCTGGAGAAGGCATAAATGTCTCCGGGTGCTCGGCATTCAACCGGCACTCGATAGAGTGCCCCACCAGCAAAACATCCTCCTGGGAGAATGACAGTTTTGAGCCGGACGCGATCCGGATCTGCTCGCGAATGAGGTCAATCCCCGTGATCATCTCGGTGACGGGATGCTCGACCTGAATACGAGTATTCATTTCGATGAAATAGAACTGGCCGTCCTCGTAGAGGAATTCCATCGTTCCCGCGCCGAGATAGCCAAATTTCTTGACCGCTCGGGCGACGATCATACCGATGTCTTCCCGCTGCGCCTGATTTAGAGCGGGCGAGGGGGCTTCTTCGAAAACCTTCTGATGGCGGCGTTGAAGCGAACAATCTCGCTCCCAGAGGTGACAGACAGTACCGTGGCTATCCGCAATCACCTGTATCTCGATGTGGCGGGGTTTTTTGAGATACTTTTCGATGTAGACCGCGTCGTCGCCAAATGCGGCTTTCGCCTCCGTCTTTGCCGTCTTGATCGCCGTATCAAGGTCCTTCTCTGTTTCGGCGACCTTCATACCCCTTCCACCACCGCCCGCCGCAGCTTTGACAAGGACCGGAAATCCACATTTCCGCGCGACCTTTTTCGCCTCTGAAAGAGATGAAATTCCACCGTCCGAGCCCGGAACAACGGGAACACCGGCCTCGATCATAGCCTGCTTTGCGGCGATCTTGTCTCCCATTGTGCGAATGTGCTCGGCCTTCGGACCGATGAAGGTGATGCCATGAGCCTCGACCATGTCGGCAAACTGGGCGTTTTCTGAGAGAAACCCGTAACCCGGGTGAATAGCGTCCGATCCCGTGATCTCCGCGGCTGTCAAAATAGCCGACTTCTTCAAATAGGAATCTGAGGACGGAGGCGGGCCAATGCAAACGCTTTCGTCTGCCAGACGCACAGCCATGGAATCCTGGTCAGCCTCCGAATGAACGACCACAGTCGCGATGCCCATTTCTTTGCAGGCGCGGTGAATTCTAAGGGCGATCTCGCCTCTGTTTGCGATGAGGACCTTCTCGAACATGGTCCCGTTCCTATTCTATGACGATCAATGCTTCGCCGAACTCAACCGGCTGGGAATCTTCTACGAGGATAGCGGTGACGGTGCCATCGCGCGGCGAATCGACTGGGTTGAAGGTTTTCATGGCTTCCACAAGCATCAGCGTGTCGCCCGCTTTCACCTTACTTCCAATCGACACGAAAACCTTACTGCCTGGCTCTGGAGAGAGATAGACGGTGCCCACCATAGGCGATGTTACGGCATTGGCAGGCGGAGCTAATGCGTCACCAGCCGGGGGAGCTGTTTCGGTCGTCATTGAGCCCGGCGAAGGAATTGCAGCTTGCGGAGGTGCTGCAGGAGCTGCTTGGGCTGGAGCTGCCGGAGCGACTGTAGCCGCGACCGCGACAGAAGGCTTAGACACGCGGACGCGCAATCCTTCGTGCTCGATTTCTATCTCTCCCAGGTCAGCATCCCTGAGAATGGACGCGAGCTCCCGTACGAGTCCTGTATCCAGTTTTGATTTGGCGTTGCTCATGTTTCCCCGCTTTTTTTGGTCATCAGGCGTATTGCAGCGTCCATAGCCAACTCATAGCCGTGCGCCCCGAAGCCCGCAATGACTCCATCGGCGGTCGGAGCTACGTAGCTCTTGTGTCGAAATTCCTCTCGCGTTGCCGGATTGGAGAGATGAACTTCAATTATCGGGCAGCCGCATGCTCGAAGTGCATCATGAACGGCGACCGATGTGTGGGTGTAGGCTCCGGCGTTTAGTATCAGTGCTCCCGCATCGGTCGATGCTTCTTGAATCCAATCTACAAGCGCACCTTCATGATTTGATTGTCGAAACAGGATTTCGGTGTCCTGGAACTCACTCTTCAATCGTGTTTCGATATCCGACAGAGTATCGGTTCCATAGATTTCCGGTTCTCGACTTCCCAACTGATTTAAGTTGGGGCCATTGAGGACGTGAATCGGCTTTGCCATAATGGGCAGGTCTTGCTCTGTATTGCAGTCAAAGGCAAGCCCGCACCAACGAGGACAATGGACCAATGCAAATTCACATTAATGGCGAAAAGCATATCGTCGATCGGGGAACAACTCTGGCTGCACTCGTAGAAACCCTGGGGTCTGACCCTCGGGGGATCGCTATCGAGCGAAATCTTGAAATCGTGCCTAAGTCAGAGCACGGGACTACCATACTGGAGGACGGCGACCAGCTCGAAGTGGTTCAATTCGTCGGTGGGGGATAGACGAGTCCGCTTTGCTTGACACGTATGCACGGGCTTTTACTGTCAGACGTAACCGGGGTGCCCGCTGGATTGGGCTGAGATTATACCCGTTGAACCTGTCTGGGTAATGCCAGCGTAGGAAGGAAAAATGGAAGACAATAATGCCGCAGCTGAAGGGCTCAGCGACGATTTTCTTATCGTGGCCGGGCGAAGCTTTTCGTCCCGATTGATAATCGGAACAGGGAAGTATGAAACATACGCCCAAAATGCAGAGGCGGCCCGCGCCGCCGGCGCAGAGATGGTCACCGTGGCCCTGCGACGGGTAAACCTGTCAAATCATGATGAAGACCGATTAACCGATCATGTCTCGCCGCAGGATTATACGTACTTGCCAAATACTGCGGGCTGCTTCACCGCTGAAGACGCTGTTCGTACGCTAAAGCTCGCACGCGAGGCTGGCGGCTGGGATCTCGTCAAGCTTGAAGTTCTCGCCGATCAGAAAACCCTTTATCCAGATATGCAGGAGACATTGAAGGCCGCTGAGGCGCTTATCTCGGATGGCTTTGAAGTCATGGTCTACTGTTCCGACGATCCGGTGTACGCACGCCGACTCGAAGAGGCTGGCTGTTGCGGAATCATGCCGTTGGGGAGTTTGATCGGGTCCGGTCTCGGCATCCAGAATCCGGTTAACATCCGTTTGATCGTCGAGCAGTCTCGCGTTCCTGTAATCGTTGACGCTGGCGTCGGTACAGCTTCAGATGCCGCAATCGCCATGGAGCTTGGGTGTGATGGTGTTTTGATGAACACTGCCATAGCGGAGGCGCAGGACCCCATTATGATGGCTAAAGCCATGAAAAATGCAGTTATTGCCGGACGCCAAGCTTACCTTGCTGGTCGAATGGGAAAGAAACGCTACGCAGATCCATCGTCTCCGCTAGCAGGTCTCATCTAGAGGTACCGACAGAATGATCCGGCAGTCTTTGACCGAACAACTCGATCACGATCCGGATTTCCATTGGCGCGGCACGCAGGTGACGCGCATAGAAAACCTCTCCGACATCGTCTTCGCCCTGGCATTCAGCATGATGGTGACAGCGTCTAACACGCCCTTCACTTTTGAGGGCATCAAGACTTACCTCGTAAGCCTCCCGCCAATCGCAATCGCTTTTGGATTCATGCTCGGGACCTGGAATCGACACTTTCTATTCTTTCGGCGCTACGGCCTCGCGGACAATAATATTGTCTGGCTGAACGCCATGCTGCTGCTAACCATTCTCTCCATAGCGCTGCCCATGCGCTTCATATTCGAAAGCCTGTACGCATGGATCTTGGGCCTTTTCGGGATTTCCGAAGTTATGGAAAACATCGGTGTGCAGAGCTACCGTGAGGCTGGGGAAATCATAGCATATTTCGGTGTGATCTACGCCGTTCTGAATGTCATACAGGCGCAGATGTACGCGCGCGCGCTGGTGAAAACAAATGTTCTTCAGCTGAACGAACTGGAGCGCGCGTATACGGTGAGCGCCGTGTGGGCGTCCAGATCCGCCGTAGCACTTGGTTTGGTAACTGCGGCAATCGCATACTTCACCGTCGTAGGACCGTTCGCTGGCTTTTTGATCAATCTCACAGCTCTTGGAAACTGGCTCATTGATAGGTCTGTCATCACGCCCGTCCGAGAGCGGGCCATGGCTGATCCCTAGTGGGTATGTCGCGGTCTAGGCCCGATAGGCCTTAGCCAGCCTCAGCGATCCCGTCCTTGATTAATCCGTCGAGACGAGCGAGATCCAAGCCGGAGAATATCTCGCTTCCAATGATGAATGTCGGTGTCGCATTTGCACCAACAGTGTCCGCCAGTGCGTACGTCGCATTAATCTGCTCACGGAGCGTGTCATCCTCGATGTCCTCTCGCCACTGATCGAGGTCAACACCTACCGACTCCGCCACATTGGATAAATCATCATCCGTGAATTCACTAGGTGAGCGCATCAGCGCCTGATGCATTTCAACATACTTTCCCTGCCGGCCTGCAGCGAGCGCCGCCACTGCAGCCTTGCGGCTTTCAGGCGAAAGTATGGGAAACTCCTTGAAGACAACCCGCACGTTACCGTCATACCTTTCGGGAAGGGCATTCACGGTCTGCATCGACGCCCGGCACGGCCCGCAGCGATAATCAAAGAACTCGACCACGGTCACCGGCGCATCATCCGGCCCGATCGAATAGTCGCTCTCAAGGTGCAGGAGCGCATCGGAAAACTCAGCGATTGCAATCCTCGAATTCTCCGCCTGTTCCGCGTCTCGCTTGGCTTGAAGCGCGATCAGGGCCTCTTCGACGATTTCCGGATTTTCAAGAAGATAGTCCCGAACGATCTGCTCCGTTTCCTCTCTACTGGCCTGTTCCTGCGCACAGGCTGAGGTGAGCAGCAAAGCTGAAAATGGAAGGGCAATCAGTGCAGTCTTGTACATGTTGTTAGGTCTCCTGACCGCTAAAGGCCGCTATGAAGGTTCATAATTCGATAAGTTACCTGAGGCTTTTGCTAACGGCACAATAAGCTAGCGTCGCCGATAATACCGCCGATTCTCTTCAAGTCTTGGATCGGTCACCGTTTGGATGTCCTGAGCACGGCGATGCAGTGGCGTTCCTGGCTCGAGATTCTGAATGGCCCGGCCAGAGAAAACCTGCGCGCCAACATAATCTCCCACATGAAATGACCGCTCTGCCGTCGCGAGTTCAGCTTCGCCGCGTCTGCCCTGCTTTTCCAGAGCAACGGCAAGTTCAGCCCAGGCGAACGCATTCTCGGGCTCCGCGAGAATAGAACGTCTTAAGGCCGTTTCTCCCATCTCGATGTCTTCGGGCTCGCCGCGCGCAATCATCGAACGGGCATAGCTGACAAGCAGCAGCGGATTGCCATCAGAGAGTTCCACAGCCCGTTCATACGGCTCGATCGATTCGATGACATCGCCTTTCTCGAACATGATAAAACCCCGAAGCTCATGGAAATAGGGATTATCCGGCTCAGCTTCGATCAGGTAATCTGCTTCTTCGAGGGCGATGTTGAAGTCCAAGCTGCGGATAGCGAGGTGCGCGCGGGCATACCGGGCAGGCAAGCTCGTATCATCCGGCGGATACCGTTGATAGACCTTGTTGGGATGCTCCAGATAGCCGATGAGCTTGGCGTGCATCATCTCCATTTGGTGAAGCGATCGTTCTGAATGCGGCGCATCCATCAGCCCCGTTTCTTCTGCCCGCTGCCGTAGAGCGAGGATCCGGTCAGACGCGAGCGGGTGCGTGCGAAAATACTCGAACCGTCGCGCCTGCGAGAACACTTCCTGATAACGGAACTCCTCGAAGAATTCGACCAGTCCAGCCGGCGATTGTCCCGTGCGCTCGAGATAGGTGAGGGCGGCCTGGTCCGCCGAA
>JBCCIW010000072.1:0-12650 GCA_039028055.1 Pseudomonadota bacterium
CTACGCGGAAAATCTGGCTCATTACGGCAAGAATCTCGGCCTCGCTTTCCAGATCATCGACGATGCACTCGATTATGGCGGCACGACCTCCGTGATCGGAAAATCAGTTGGTGATGACTTCCGCGAAGGCAAAATGACCCTTCCCGTAATCATCGCACGGAGACGAGGCTCTGAAGAAGACCGGGTGTTCTGGGATCGGGCTCTGAATGTACAGACACAAGAGGACGAAGACTTATCTCACGCTATTCACCTGATCAGGTCTACCGGTGCCGCTGAGGCGACTGTGCATGAGGCGGAAGCCTATGTCGGACTTGCGAAGTCGGCACTTATCTCGCTTCCTGCTTCACCTTATCGGCAAATGCTCGAAGACTTGTGCGATTTTTGTATTGCGCGAGCATATTGAGCGCTACCGTAAGCCGGTCGCATCTGACAGCCGGATTTTCAAATTGCGTGCGGGAAGACGTAGCTATCGGCAATAAGTGGCTTGCTGGATTGTCATTCCTAGCTCTGTCGTCCTGCACAGAGGCTTCAAACAGTCTTGACTATGCATCGTGTGAGCGACCTCTAGGTGAGGTTCGGTTGAACGAGCTGCAGTCGATTGGCTCTCACAACAGCTACAAGTTAGCGATCCCAGAGCTCGAGATGGATTTTATTCGCTTGCAGGCACCGGATCTGGCGGAAACGCTCGACTACGCACATATCCCGCTCGCCGAGCAGCTCGATCTCGGAATGCGTCAGCTGGAACTTGATGTTTTTCACGACCCAGTGGGCGGTCGATTTGCCGATCCGCTTCTTCCGAAGCTCGCATCTACCAATCCAGGTGCTGAACCTTTTGATGCGGCCGGCTACGACCAGCCGGGCCTCAAGGTCATGCACATTCAGGATATCGATCAGCGCTCCCAGTGCGTGCTTTTTATCGAATGCCTTCAGGAGATCGATGCCTGGTCCGGGGAGAATCCGGACCACACACCCATTCTGATACTGATCAACGCCAAGCAGGCACCGATCGGCATCCCCGGTGCAACAGAGGCCCTGCCATTCGACGCAGCAGCTTTCGACGGCATGGATGGGGAACTTTTATCGGTGTTGTCGGCGGACCGGCTGATAACACCGGACGATCTACGTGGTGACGCCGCCAGCTTACGCGAGGGTGTTCTTGAAAACGGTTGGCCTTTGATAGAACAGGGAAAAGGCAAGTTTCTCTTTGCTCTCGATGAACCAGAGATCGTCGTCGAAACCTACATGCGAGGCAATGCATCGCTGGAAGGGCTGCCGCTTTTTGTCAATTCAGTGGACCCTTCAGCAAACCACGCCGCATATTTCACGATCAATGATCCAAAAACAGACCAGGATAGAATTCGTGAGATCGTATCGAGCGGGTTTCTTGTCCGCACGCGGGCGGATGCCGACACCGCCGAGGCCCGCGCCAATGATACATCGAGGCTTGAAGCAGCGCTTACCTCGGGCGCGCAGTACATCTCGACAGACTATTACCTGCCGCGCGAAGAATTCGGACTGTACAAGGCAGCATTGCCGAACGATGAAGTATCCCGCTGTCGACCTTAAAGCCAACCTCTTTGCCAGGCGAGCCAGTCATCGGCGTCATCTATATCGATCAGAATTGGTAGCTCCGCGATCCGCGCAGCAAGCCCAAGATTGCGTCGGACATCAGCCATAGCATGGGGCCCCGACCAGCGTACGTCGTCGAAAGGCGGTGGTGTTCGCAGACTTTTGTTCAAACCAAACAGCCAGAAACCACCATCGCTCGCTGGCCCGAAGACGGCGTCGTTCGTTCTCAATGCGGTGAATGCCTGCCAAATCAATGCACGCGAAATATCCGGAGCATCGGCACCGATGAATAGAACGGGGCCAAGGGGAGCTTCGGTCAACCCCTTCTTCAGACGTCGGCCAAGGTTACCATGACCCTGTGACCGTCGTTCCATCGTGTCAGGCCATAACCCTCCAAACTCCTCGGCTAGCTGATTATCCGGAGCCGCATAAAGGATAGTAGACCAACGAGGGTCAGTCGCCGCCCTCATTGTCCGAAACATCGTCCAGCGCGCAATGCGTCTAGCTTCCGCAGCTCCCAAAGTGGCGGCGAGACGGGTTTTAGACAGACCAACAAGAGGTGGCTTGGCAAAAATCGTTAGCGTGCGGATCATTGGTCGTAATAAACCCTCGCAAGCTTTTCCGGATCTGCACCAAAATGATAGCGAGCTACTAGCCAGATATTTTTCAGGCTCCGGATGATCCAGCCATCGCGCGTCTGTTTGGTACCGCTCGTGAGGGCACGGGTCTGAATGAGTTCGATACGGCGACCACCGAGACGGCGAGCTATGGAGACATCCTCCATGAGAGAGATCGGCTCATAGCCACCAATTTCATCGTAAAGCTCTCTGGAAATCAACAACCCCTGATCGCCATAGGGAAGCCCCAGAAATCGAGCACGGAGATTGGCAAGCGCAGCAACCAGTCCGGCTCTCCACTTACGCGAACGGAAAGCCAGGCAGAATACACCAGCAAAATCACTGTTGTTGGCGAGATGCGCTTTGACCTGATCCGTCCACCCCTCTTCCAACCAGGTGTCCGCATGTAAAAACAGGAACCAGTCCCCGCGGGCAGACTCAGCTCCGAGCTTCAATTGTCGACCTCGACCAGGAGCACCTTCGACCCAGATTGCACCCGTTTCCTCAGCGATATCGCGGCATGGGTCGTTACTTGGAACACCAGATACGATCACTTCGCGAATCAAACCGGTCTCCAGCCCAGCCACTAGATGGGAAAGACATGCCGGCAGATCTTTGACGGCATTGCGTACGGGAATGATAACGGAAATAGGTGCGGGCATGGATTCGACCTAACTCAGCCGCAGATAAGCGAACAAGTCACGAGACCGTGTCTACGAGCCGTGCCTTCGCAGCCAGAAGATCCCGCCAGGCGCGAGACTTGTCCTGTGGCCGACGTAGTAAGTAGGCGGGATGGAATGTCGGCATCAGGGGGCAAGAGAACCCGCCCGGTGTTTCATAGTCGACCCATTTCCCACGCAACCTCATGATCCCGGTTGAGGTACGAAGGAGCGACTTTGCCGATACGCCGCCGACGGCGAGAATAATTTTCGGAGTCGCGAGTTCAATCATCCGATCCACAAATGGACGGCAAACCGCAAGCTCATCAGGTTCAGGGTTACGGTTTCCCAGGGGGCGCCAGTAGGTAACATTCGTAATGAACGCATTGTTTTCGCGATTTAGATCGATTGCAGCCAGCATTTTATCGAGAAGCTTCCCAGCCTTGCCCACAAAGGGAAGGCCGACCTGATCTTCTGTCCCCCCAGCCCCTTCCCCAATGACCATAAGCGGCCCGCTTTTGACGCCGTCATAGACGACAGTTTTGGTCGCGCCCTCCTTCAGAGGGCAGCCATCATAGGACTCAATTGCGGTCTTCAGCTCCTCGAGAGTATTGGAATTCCTGGCGAGGTTTTCCGCCTCCGCAATGCGATCTTCGAGGGTTCCAGGTTTGCCCGTTTCTATGCGACGCTGCCTTGTCGGCATCGACCCGGGTTCCTTGTGCGAGGGAGTAGCTTGCCGTAGCAAGGCAGAAAGTTCCGCAGCGTCAACGTCAACTCCCATGTCACCCCACCAACTCGTGAGCGATTGAATTGCAGCTTCCCTTACGGAATGAGACACGGCGTCCTCTATGGATACGTTTGAAAATCGTTATACCTTATAAGGTATGACTATTGCGTAGCAGACGACAACGGCAAAACCACAGCCCATTAAACAATAGCTGTAAGAACCGAAACCAGAGGCAGCATGACGGAAGAAACGATAGAACGCGAGGCAATGGAATACGATCTGGTGATCGTCGGTGGCGGTCCATCAGGTCTTTGTGCTGCCATACGCTTCATGCAACGCGCCCAGGACGAAGGCGTCGAGCGCACCTGCGTGGTGATCGAAAAAGGTTCAGAAATCGGAGCACACATTCTCTCTGGGCTCGTCCTTGATCCCAAGGCGCTCGACGAATTGCTTCCCGATTGGAGGGATGACAGCAATGCGCCTCTGGTGAGCGAGATTACCAAAGACAAATACATGATGCTGGGCCCAATGGGCAGCATGACGTTTCCTAACTTTGCGTTCCCCAACCTCATGCACAATCACGGGTGCTATGCAGGCTCTCTCGGTACCGTATGCCGTTGGCTGGCAGAGCGGGCCGAAGGGATGGGCGTAGAGATCTATCCGGGATTTGCGGCATCCGAGGTGCTCTATGGGAGCGACGGAGAGGTTCGGGGCGTCGTTGCTGGAGTCATGGGAATTTCCATGGATGGCGAACACAAGCCGGGTTACGAAGCCGGCCTAGAACTTGTCGGCAAATATACGCTTTTTGCCGAAGGAGCCCGGGGATCCCTCACGAAGGAAGTGAAGGCAAAATACGATCTGGAAGCCAATTGCGACCCACAGAAGTACGGAATTGGCCTAAAGGAACTTTGGACCGTGCCAGAGGAAGGCTTCGATGAAGGTCTCGCCCAGCACACGTTCGGCTGGCCGGCAGATACGGCTCATTCAAGTGCTGGCGGCTTTCTCTACAAGTTCCGCGACAAGGGCCAAGCCTACATATCAGTAGGATACGTCGTACACTTGAACTATAAGAACCCGTATATTGCTCCGTACGAAGAATTTCAGCGCTACAAGCACCACCCGGATATTGCCAAACATCTCGAAGGTGGACAGCGGGTTGCTTATGGAGCTCGGGCGATTACATCCGGCGGATTGCAGTCGATCCCCAAACTGACCTTTCCCGGCGGTGCACTTATCGGCTGCTCGGCAGGCTTTGTGAACCTCCCTCGCATTAAGGGTACGCATAATGCCATGAAATCGGGCACGCTTGCCGCAGAGGCTGTATTCGATGCGCTCGGCGCGAACCGCGAAGGTGATCCGCTGGAGGCCTACGAAACAGCTCTTCACGACAGCTGGATTATCGACGATCTCAGGCCGGTACGGAACATGAAACCGCTTATGTCGAAGTTCGGTACGTTTATCGGCGCGGTTATTGGAACCCCCGACATGTGGATGCGCTCGATGCTTGGATTCGGGTTCCTGCCGACATTGCGGCATACGAAGTCAGACGCGAACTGCCTAAAGCCCGCGGAGAAATTCAAACCTATCGACTACCCAAAACCGGACGGCGTATTGAGCTTCGACAAGCTGACCAACGTGTCCTACACGGCGACCAACCACGAAGAAGACCAGCCCGTTCACCTGCAAGTCAGCGATATGGATCTCCAGAAAATTTCGGAACTTGAGCAGTTCGCGGGCCCCTCCTACCGGTACTGTCCTGCAGGGGTTTACGAGTGGGTAGAAGAGCCCGACGGTTCTAGGCGGTACCAAATAAATGCTCAAAACTGCATTCACTGCAAAACCTGCGATATCAAGGACCCAAACCAGAATATCAACTGGGTTTGTCCCGAGGGCGGTGGGGGGCCGAACTATCCGAACATGTAATTGCCTAAAGGTTGACTTGCCGCGGCCCCAAGCGCGGGGCACATTGGGCTATTGAATAACTGGAGCAATTGCACGCATGCGCCTTAGAATTCTCGCCACAGCAGGTCTGCTGGCTATTACCACTGGTTTTGTAGCACCCGCTCTCGCACAGCGATCCACGATTGAAGCGCCAGAAGCCAGCTCCGGATTGGAAACGTATGCTGAGCCAAGCGATGCCGTCAAAGCCGGCGATATAGCCGCCTTTATGGGCTTCCTCAAAGCGGATGAGGACTATGAGATCGTTTCGTCTTCTTTCCGCGCAATGCTCCTCTCAATCGATGCAATCGCAGAAGAGAATTATCAGGCTGCACGCGAGGCGCTCAACGACGTCCGAGAGGATGGCGAGGAGACAGCGCTTTCAACCTATATGTCTTCCTGGATACTCGCCTTCGAAGGTGATGCAGAGAACGCTGTCGACCAGCACCGATCGGCCGCTGCAGGACTTCCGGGGCTAACAGCTGATTTGTCACTAGCGGCTCTATTGGAAGGTCTCGGCCGCGACGACGAAGCATTAGCCGTATATGCTTCGCTTACACCGAGCAGAATTGAAGCACCGGACCACGACTTTGATGCGGCCGGAATTTATTTTGCGCATGTTCAAACGGTCATCGCCCGCCGCGCAATCCTGTTGCGTCGTCTGGGACGCATTGAAGATGCAAAAGATGTCTATCGCCGGCTCGCAGAATCCCAGCCCGAACAGGCCGTTCGATACGCCGCGCTCATACAGACCATTGAGGAAGGTAAGCATATCGATACCGAGCCGCTAAGCCTCAAAGACGGTTTCTCTCGTACGCTCACAGATATATCGCTCGCCATGTATCAGCAGCGCGTATTCCAGAATGCGCAGCGTGGACGCCGAACCGTCGGCTTCGACGAGATGAAATCCGTCCTCGATCAAGCGGCGTTGCTTATCTCGCCGGACGATGAAGATCTTCGCAATCTTGTAATCTCGGGGCTGCATAGAGAGGCCTTCTATGATGGGGCAGCACGGGTTGCTCTCGCTGCGCCGAACCAGACACCGGATCTAGCCATGTCCGCCGCACTGGCCTTGATGCTGGATCAAGATCAGGAGAGTGCGCTTGAAGCCCTGGATGGTGCTTTGGATTTAGACGCGAAGCCGGAGGAGCGACTCGGTCATATCACCCGTGCCGCAAGGCTCTACAGCCTGCTGGGCGATCAATCTCAAGCATTGGAACTGACCACCGAGGCTCTGGAGATCGCCGACAATCCATCGGAAGAAGCGTTCGCAAATACAAGCGCCGCAGATGTTCTGCAGCATTATGCGCGCTATGAAGAGGCACTCCCCTTTGCGAGAGAGGCTGTCAGGCTCGATGACACCCATGACCGCCGTCTCTACCTGACCACAGTCCTCGGAGAACTGGGAAGACATGAAGAGGCGCTTCAGATTCTACGATCAGAACAACTGGGACGGGCCAACGACCCTTACATGCTGAATACCCTCGGTTATTATCTGGTAATCCATACAGACGAGTACGAAGAAGCCTATAGGCTGCTTGGCCGCGCACTCGCCGGCGTCGCTCGCAACGATCCCTATATCCAGGACAGCTTCGGCTGGGCGCGATACAAGCTAGGGGATTTGGAGGGCGCTCTTCGAGTTATCGAAAGTTCGATGCGGGAGCTCTCACCGAGCCGTCATTGGGAGATCGAAGACCATCTCGGCGACATCAAATGGCACCTGGGCGAAACAGAAGAAGCGCGGGACTGGTGGACAAAAGCCCTGGAGCTATACCCACCTCTGAGGGTACGCAACAATCTTGAGGACAAGATCGAAAATGGCTTGCAAGAGCCCGCCCCTGAACGGCGACCACTGCCTTCACTTTTGCAAAACAATCCGGCCGAGTTGACCGAGCGCGACATCTAATTCGGAAAAAAGAGGCTATACTGGAAGTTGGGCGGCTAGAGCTTTGGCACTCGTAAAAGCATGTTCAACACGGCCGCCAATGCACCAGTCGCCACATGCGGCTAATCTGGCACCTTTATCAATAAGGCAGTCATTGCCAGCGGGAACGGGTGTATGGGCATACCTCCACCGATGACGTGAATTATGCTTGGCGTTGCCAACATCTATTCCAGTTAGCTGAGTCAACTCATCCATGATGATCTGGCTCACCTCGTCCGGATCCCGCTCAAGATTTTCCTCAGCCCAGGCGTTGGTGGTTTGCACGATGACGCTTGGGGACGATTTACGACCGGGCTTTTCGGAATTTACAGCAATCCACCCAATCGGACTGTCCGTGACTTTCGCCCCCTCCCAGTCTACGTCGGGACGCTCATCGAATCCCAGCAGGACGGAAAAACAACCAGCCATCTGCACGGAGGTCAAATGCCCTGCGAAAGAGATGCTCTCTGGCAATAGTCGCGACGTCTGAACCGAAGGTGCGGCGCTCACGACCCAGTCGAAAGGACCATGCGTACCGCCTTCGCTGTCGACGAGTTGCCATTGTCCGTTATTGCTGGGAACCACGTTGGCGATCTCACATCGCACATTGACGTCCAAACCATCCGCTAAATGTTTCGGAAGGGCATTCATTCTCGGGCTGGCGACATAAATCGGATCACTTCGCTCGATTTGAGTGGCCCCATTATTGGCCGAAAGCGATACGACTTTTCCATTCCATTCGGAAACGATACCATTTGCGATGAGCGGTTGTAGAGATTGCCTAAAGGCTTCCGTGCGCACGGAAAAATACTGTGCGCCATGGTCAAACTCGAATATCCCGGCGTATCGTGTTGCCATACGCCCGCCGATGCCACGTGATTTCTCGAAAACTCGGACGGCAGCACGATCAGAAAGACTGTTAGCAAGGGTCGTCCCGGCAAGCCCTGCACCGATAATGGCAATGGTCGTCATGTTATTTATGAGATGGTTCTGATTGGTATTCTATTCGCTAGCCACGACTATCTGTACGATTTTTCAGATTTTGCAAATTCTAGGCAGCCATCTTGGCACGGAGCAATACGACCTAAACGATAGAATCGCCGTCAAACTAACATCCGAAAAGATGTGATGACATTGATTCACCAAGCTTTTTTGGATTCCAATGCTGCGCGATTGTGTCTCGGGCCAATTGTATCTTCTGCGCGCGTTTTGCCGCATCTCCGCGTACTTCCCGGACCCGCTCCACAGCGTGATCAACATCTACTTGTGCCCACTGCGATTGGTAATCGCTATACACGCCATAGGGGTCGTCAGTGTCCACCAAATGAGAATCAACGAGCCAAACGCGCTCTTCATTACAAAAATCCATATTTCCGGACCAATTGGTGGTGACTACAGCCCGTCCAAGGGCCATAGCCTCGGCAATCGTTAGACCAAATCCCTCGGATCTGTGCAAAGATATGAGAGAATCCACAGAGCTCATAAGCTTCCAGCGCTCCTCGCCCGACATTGATCCATCCATAAGTCGAATGTTCTCAGCGCCCGCTATCGCTTTTTTTAGTCGATCATTGGCTTTTGGCGAGCCATTCAGATTGCGTGTCTTCAGTACCAGTATTGAATTCGGATCATCACCGAACGCTCTTTTGTGAGTCTCAATGGCAGCGATGGGATTCTTTCGCTCGAGGGATGACTTGGAATCAGCAAACGTAAGAAAAACAAATGCATCTTCCGGCAAACCAAAACGTGCGCGATCAATAGGAATATCATGAGGCACCGTTATGCCGTGCCCGAAAACAGAGACGGGAGGTGGTGAGGGACCGAGGCGGAACGCATTTGATGCAAAGTTGCTGACACCCCAAATTTCGGAAACGAGTGGAAACGCTCGTTCCCAACCCTTTGGGAACGTTGGCAACTCCCAAGCCCAATATCCGATGGTGTACCAATTGCGTCGACGATCCATACCGAGGCTAAGCAGCGCTGACAGCGATTCCTGCGCATTGACTTGAAGGATCAAGGTCCCGTCGGGGTCAGAAGGCATGGGATGAAGAGGAATGCTGGACCGATGATCCACCTGAGCGAACCTTTCTGAAAGATCCACAGCAAGAGGAGATAACCCTACAGCTTTCAGTGCACGCCACGTGGAACGCGCACCCTCGCCTACTCCGCTAGCCGTACTAAAAAACCCTGCCACAACTATGGGGGCATCAGCTCTGGCAGGAACAGCGGCAGCAGGACGAGCCACCCGCTGCAAGCTGTACAACTCAACAGCGGGCCTCATGATACTCCACAAATTGCCCCGCATCGGCGCAGGAATAGAACGCCAGACCTTTCTCAAGCGCTGGACAGTTCCATGAGAGAGAGACGAATCCACCGCTGTCATCGAACCCTACCCTCGCGGGCCATAGTTTTCGTATTAGTTGGTATTGGACTTGTATCGACCTGGCATGGCATGCGACGCCGTTCGAACAAAAACGCGTCCCTAAGGAGATGGTTATCTGCGCATTCGAAATGTGGGCACACCATTCTATAAGTTCACACCTCCAGGTCGAATCTTTTGCCTGATGCGATAGTGAATTCCAAGCAACCCTACTCCTAAAAGACGAGTTATCTCTATTTCAAACGCCTGATTCTAGTATTTCCGTCGTTAGCAACTGCATAAACATTCCACCATGACCGAAACGACTAATAAGTCTCATGCTTTAAGCCGTCGCAGAGTGCTATCTCTGGTTTGGCCAGTGATCCTGTCCCAGGCGGCGATTGCAACCACCGGCGTGGTAGATACCATCATCATTGGCAGGTACGGCGATAAGGCTGATTTGGCTGCTGTGGCGGTGGCCGCCGTGTCATTCAGTTTCATTTATTGGGGTTTTGGCTTCCTGCGCATGTCCACGACCGGCCTCACGGCGCAGGCATCCGGAGCGAACGACATACCGGAAATGCGCGCGATCCTGCTACGATCGCTCATGCTAGGCGGCTCCCTTGGGTTAGTACTTTTGATCCTAGCGCCTGCGTTGAAGGCAGCCGCATTTGGATTGTTTGAAGCTGAGGCCGATGTCGAAGGTCTTGGCAGAACATATTTTGACGCGCGAATCTGGGGTGCGCCGGCCTTGCTTATGGGATACGGCATCTCGGGCTGGCTTTTAGGCACGGGCCGGACAGGCAAACTCCTCGCCTTTCAGATCGTGATGAATGGGATCAACGCCGTCCTTGATGTTTACTTTGTTGCTGCGCTGGACTGGGGACCGGCGGGCATCGGTGCCGGGACCGCAATAGCGGAATGGACCGCGCTTGGAGTTGGGCTCGTTCTCGTACGAAAAGCGTTCACCGGACATAGTGACCTATTGGACCGGACCAAGCTTATCCGACTTTTTACCGCTAATAGAGACATTATGATCCGCACGCTCGCGCTGCTCTTCAGTTTTGCGTGGTTCGTCAATGCCGGTGCAAGACAGGGCACAGCAGAACTCGCCGGCAATGAAGTTCTGCTTCAGTTCGTGACTGTAGCAGCCTTCGTCCTTGATGGGTTTGCATTCATCGCGGAGAAGGAATGTGGCGAAGCAGTCGGTGCGGCTGATCAGGCCAGGCTGAAGCGAGCCGTTTGGGTTACCACGGAACTCGCCATCCTGTCAGCGGCGGTGATTTCTTTGATCTTCTTCCTGGGCGGAGGTTGGATCATCGCAGAAAACATAGAGGACGCTGAGGCACGAGCGTCTGCTCTCGCCTACTTGCCTTACTGCGCGCTGATGCCTCTACTCGGCGTCTTCGCGTTTCAGCTGGACGGCATCTTCATTGGCGCGATCCAGGGCCCCGCGATCCGAACGGCTGGGCTTCTCTCAACACTTGGCTATGTTTTAACTGACATAGCTTTTCGGCCCTACGACAATCTCGGTGTCTGGCTCGCCTTTCTCAGCATGTATATCTGGCGAGCGGGCATGCTGAGCCTCTTTTGGCCTACGCTGATGCGGTCTGTATCCGGACTGGCAAAGCAGCAAGAGTGACATGCCCTCAATATTTGCACCTAGAAATCCGCTCCAACGGCATCGCCTAGCGATGAAAATCCGTCACGCTTCAACAGTTCGACCAGCTCCCTCTTGATACGGGTGGCAAGGGCTGGGCCCTCATAAACGAGCGCTGAGTAGAGCTGAATTGCATGGGCACCCGCGCGGATCTTCGCATAGGCATCGGTACCACTAGCGATACCGCCGACGCCTATAAGGTCGAACTCGCCATTCAGCTCTGATGTGAATGCACGAAGGACCGCTGTCGATTTCTCCATCAGGGGAGCACCAGACAAACCGCCCGCCTCGCTCCTGTCGGGGCTGACGAGTGTATCCGGACGCTCAATCGTTGTATTGGAGATAATCAGCCCCGTAAGGAAAGGTCGGGCTCCTCGAACGACACCGACAATGTCAGCTATAGATGCGTCATCCAGATCAGGAGCAAGCTTCAGGAAGACCGGTCTATTAAGCTGCAGCTCTGCGGCAGCCTCAGCGCAGCGACCAAGTAGCTCTTCCAGCGCGCCACCATCCTGCAGACCACGCAAACCCGGCGTGTTGGGCGAAGAGATGTTGATCGTGACATAGTCAGCATATGACCATACGGCCGTCAGGCCGGTAACGTAGTCGGCAATACGATCTTCACTCGTCTTGTTCGCACCGACATTCGCGCCGAGGGCACCCTTGCGTTTTCGGGCTCTTTTCAGCTTGCGAACAAAAGCCTCAAGCCCGTCATTGTTGAAACCCATGCGGTTGATGATAGCTTTGTCTTCGGTAAGTCGGAACAGTCTCGGCTTCGGATTACCGGCCTGGGGCATTGGTGTGACGGTGCCGCATTCGACCATACCAAATCCAAATCGCAGCATGGGATCGAAGACTTCAGCATTTTTATCAAAGCCGGGAGCGAGCCCCACTGGATTTGGCAACCTCAATCCAGAGATGGGAAGGGTGACAGCCAGCGCCGGGTCGTCGGTCGCCGATGCAAATGGAACACCGATACCTGTCTTGAGAGCTTTTATTGTAGCTGTATGCGCGTCTTCAGGTGGCAGTCGGCGCGCAAGTCGGGTTCCTATATCAGCTAGCAACATGATCTACAGATCCTCGGGCAGTCGCGGCACGCCCCGGCTATCGAGCGACAGGACCCATGTGCGGGTGGCCTCGGAAATCTTTAGCGCGCCATATAAATGAGGAAACAGGTCGCCGCCCCTGGATGGCTCCCAA
>JBCCIW010000073.1:0-12605 GCA_039028055.1 Pseudomonadota bacterium
AGCAGGATGCCGAACCGTTCTACCAGCATATATATGATCACGTGCACGACTGGTTTCACGATCGCATGGAGCGCTACAAGGAGGGCGATTATGGTAGCCGTGAGATCGGCTTTGATTTTGCGGAGGGCGGCGACGCTGGCACGGTCTAATTGACTGTTCCCGCAACGGCTGTCTGAATTTCGCTAATGTTTGATCATCCCGTCTTTCTCGCCGGTGGCGACGATACGCTGATCTTGTCAGTCGCGTTGATCGGAACGCTCGGCCTCGGCGCGCAGTGGATAGCCTGGCGCTTGCAGGCCCCGGCAATCGTCCTGATGGCCCTCGCCGGTCTGATTGTGGGGCCTCTCTGGACCGTGATCACGGGTCATCCACTTCTGAGTCCGGACGAGGAGTTCGGTGATCTCCTTCGACCGATTGTATCGCTGGCAGTTGCAGTCATTCTTTTTGAGGGCGGCCTCGTTCTCAAGTTTGATAATTTGAAGGACGCGGGGCCTGCTGTTCGGCGAATGGTGTTTGTCGGCGGGCCGCTCGCCTGGGGCCTCGGAGCACTGGCAGCGCACTTCGCTGCCGGTATGGATTGGGCAAGCTCGATCGTTTTTGCAGGCGTCATGGTGGTCACGGGTCCGACGGTAATAATGCCGCTGCTTCGTCAGTCGAAACTGTCGGGGCGAACAGGTGCCGCGCTGAAGTGGGAAGGCATCGTCAACGATCCCGTAGGAGCGCTGTTTGCTGTCGCGGCGTTCGAAGTTGTGCGTGTGATTGCCGGGGGCGGAAGCCCTCTCATTACAACGATGTGGGTACTGTTCGCAGCGGCGGTCGGGGTCGGATTTGGATTTGCCTTTGGCTACCTAATCGTCCGCGCGTTCAGGGCGGGCTGGACCCCCGAATACCTAAAAGCCCCGCTCATCTTTGCCAGCGTCATACTCTGCTACGCGATCGCTGAGGAAATCGAGAGCGAAATCGGCCTCGTTGCTGTAACTGCTTACGGCATGACCTTGGCGAACTCCCGTCTCGCCGGTCTCGTCGAGCTTCGCAAGTTCAAGGAGGACATCGCTGTTCTCCTCGTCTCTGGCGTATTTGTGATTCTGACGGCCAATCTGACGCCTGCCACGATCTCGGCAGCGTTGAACTGGAGAACGCTCGCATTCCTGGTTTGTATGCTGTTCGTCGTACGCCCACTGTCGGTATGGATATCGACTTACGGCACGCTCACCAGAAACGAGGCGCTGCTTCTCGGCTGGATTGCTCCGCGAGGCATCGTTGCAGTAGCCGTATCGGGCCTCTTTGCCCAACTCCTCATGGATCTCGAAACCGAGAGTAACTTTCAGTTCACTGGCGCGGAGATGATTACACCATTGGCGTTTGCCATGGTTTTCGCCACTGTCGTGTTGCACGGCTTCACCATCGGCCCGCTCGCCAGGTACTTAAAACTCTCGCGCGCCGATAAACCGGGTGTCTTGATGATAGGGGTAAATCCCTGGAGCGTCGATCTTGCTCGTACGCTGAATAGCGTCGGTGTTGATACGACTTTGGCGGACAGTTCATGGCGGCGTTTGAAACCAGCCCGGGAAGCTGGTCTTGAGACCTATTTTGGCGAGGTTCTGTCGGAAGAGGCTGAGCTCCGTCTAGACCATGCGCGATTTGATATCGCGCTCGCCTTATCTGCGAACGAGCCCTACAACGCGCTTGTATCAGGACACTTTGCGCCCGAACTTGGTCGCCATAAGGTCTACCAGCTGTCTTCCCAGGACGGCGAACAGGAAGATCCGAAAACGATCAACCTCGGCGCACGAGGCCGCACCTTGATCCGCCGTGGCCGCTCTTATGATGGCCTCCTAAGAGACGTTTATCGGGGCTGGGTATTTTCAAAGACTCAACTGACTGAGAAGTATGATCTGAGCGAATTCCGTGCTGATCGGCCTGAGTCTGATCCGGTTGCCGAAATTCGGCCCGACGGATCAATTGTTTTTCTGGGGCCTAATAGGGAAGCGAAGGGTGGTGAAGGCGTGACGCTTATTAGTTTCGGGCCCCCTGATGCCGTGAGTGAGTTGGAAACGGCTGCGGAATAGAAGACTACATTACTTGCGAACAATCGGCCTTGCAGGAATTGGCAGTCGGACTGTCCAATACTTTGTATTTCCAGAAGTCTTGTGCAATTCTAATCAAAACTAGAAGCGGTTGACATAACCGCCTTGCATGTGGGGGAGACACATGGCCGATATTTTTCTGTCATATAGTCGGGCCGACAGGCCTAAGGCTCAGCAAATCGCCGAGTCGCTGGAAGCAGAAGGGTTCTCGGTCTGGTGGGATAAAGTCCTGCGGGCTGGCCAGACTTATGATGAAGTCACCGAAGGTATGCTCCGCGACTCCCGCGTCGTCGTGGTGTTATGGTCGGAAGTGTCTGTTAAATCGAAATGGGTGAGGGCTGAGGCCACGCTCGGCGAGCGAACATCCGCTGTCGTGCCGGCAATGATCCAGGATGCCGAGCGTCCAATCATGTTCGAGCTCACCCAAACAGCGGACCTCATCGGTTGGGATGGCGATCGAGACGCTGCCAATTGGAAACAGTTCGTTGCCGATTTGACTCAGGCTCTTGGTTCAGCCCCGATTGATCCAAAGCCTGCACCAGTTTCAGGTGGGCCAGAAACTCCAGACGCAACCATTGAAAACACGTTCTGGACATCGATCGAGAGCAGCGACGACGCAGCCGACTTTGAGGCTTATCTTAAGCGCTATCCCGAAGGCCACTTTGCTGACCTTGCAAAGATTCGAATAGATAAACTCGGGTCAGTTGAAGACTCTCTGGCGAGGTCCGCCGCCCCAGCAACAGAGCCGCACTCATCGCCAGTTTCCGTTCCCAAACCTGCTCCGACCCCACGTCCAGCAGCGCCGGTTTCTCGAAAGTCCTCCGGATCGCCTCTGCCGCTGATTTTAGGCGGCGCGGTTCTATTGGCGGCGCTCGGTATTGGCGGCGTCATGCTCTTGTCGGGCAACGAAGCAGGCGATGAAGCTGAAAGAACAGCAGAAGCGGCACCAGTATCCGATAGTCCGTTCACTGACTGCGATCTTTGCCCTGATATGGTCGTCATCGAAGCTGGCAGGTTCATGATGGGATCCCCGGACGATGAAGTCGGTCGCACCGGCAACGAATCCCCGATGCATGCCGTGCAATTGAGTGCCTTTGCGATCGGCAAGACCGAAGTCACATTTGATCAGTGGGACGCGTGTTTGGCTGACGGAGGCTGCAATGGCTACAATCCTTCTGATCGCGGATATGGGCGAGGGGATCAGCCGGTCATCGGTATCTCATGGAACGATGCGAAATCCTATGCGAGTTGGATTTCTGGTAAGACAGGAAAAAGCTATCGGCTTCCAACGGAAGCTCAATGGGAGTACGCCGCGCGTGCTGGCACTCAGACACCCTACTGGTGGGGCGCAGACTTCTCTTCCGGCGGTATGCCCATGTCTCAGCCCGTTCCAACCGGCAGCCTGATGGAAAACCCCTTTGGCTTGCAGGGGATGCTCGGTAATGCGCGTGAGTGGGTAGAGGACTGTTACATGAATAGTTATGCCGACTCGCCTGCAGATGGATCTGCGCAAAGAGGCGGAGATTGCAAGCGCCGGATTCTTCGCGGAGGAGCTTGGGGAAGGGATCCCGACGACCACCGCGCTGCCAATCGGGCGCGTATCTCGCGGGATGTGCGCGATCGCGCTTTTGGCTTTCGGCTCGTCACTGATGCGCCGGCTGCTGAGTAATACATCGCGATGATGCAGGAAAACAATCGCGACGTGTTCCCCTCGGAGGCGACCCGTTCAATGTATGCCGATATCGGCATTCTTATCGATAACCCGGTTCTCGATGAAGCCTTCGTTCGCCACGAAAATCTGGCTGTCAAAGCGAAGCGCCGTTATCATCGCCTCGGTCGTTTTGCCATTGCTTTGATTGCTTTTAGCTCAATCTACACACTGGCTGAGGCGCTGATACTCCCGACCTATGCGATAGACGGAATTATCAGTGCAGCCACGCTGGCTCTCGCAGGCGTTGGCATCGTTCTGCAGCTCTACCTGATCTACACTCACCAGAAAGAAGTTTGGCTAGTAAACCGCTATGCAGTGGAGCGTCTGCGCAGCCTCAAATTCCAGAGTTTCCATCTTGCTCACATCGCAGATACGAAGGACACGCTCATATTTGCGGCTAAGGATTATGTCACCAAGTCCGTCACGCGGCTCGAAAACGAGTTGAATGCCGGGGAGGCCGTTATCCGTTCTTTCCAACCCGTCCTCGCCGTCAATATACCACCAACCCAGACGCGACCTGCAAATCCAGAGCTGGCAAAAATTGCAAGTGACGCCTTCCTCGAGCTGCGCGTTGCCTACCAAAAACGCTTCGCCCAGAGCGAGTTATCCCAATACGCAAACCGCCGTCGAGTCTTCAATTCCTCTCAGGACATGATTTATTTATTTGCGGCCGCATTCGCTTTTATATCGCTCGGAGCAAAGCTGCTCGGCCAATTCGATGTCCAGATAAACACGGGGTGGTTCGACTTTTTCGCCGTCGCCCTCTTCATTCTAGGTGCCACCAAGTCAATCCTCGATAATGCCTCTATAGAAGAGCAATCGGAGACCCGGTTTGAGCAGTATATCCGTGATATTGACCAGATTACCGCAGATTCTGGAAAGACCCCGCATTTGCCGACTCTGGTAACTGAGATGGAGCTTCTGTGCATGCAGGAACTCGACAATTTTTGCCGCGCTGCCGAAAGGATTAGTTACCGCATGTAGGCGCGTTGAGAGGACTGGCTCGGCGAATGCTTCTCGTTTTGGGCCGGGTTGGTCAATGACCTGTCCCAACCGTTGTAAGCCTCAGTCCAACTGCGCCGACTAGGATCAGCATGATGTACATGTATTGGACGAGGGCGAGTTTCTCATCGAAGAAGAAGGCACCGATGATTGCGATCGCCACGATTCCGATGCCGGACCAGATTGCATAAACCATCCCGACGGGAAGCAGCTTGATCGCTGGGGCGAGCGCTAAAAAACACAGAGAGTAAAATCCAATGGATGTTGCTGCGAGGAAGAGGTTTTCCAGGCCATTGGCCATTTTCAACAGGGTCGTTGCGATAACCTCGAGGACAATCGCAATACCCAAATACATCCATCCAGTCATATGTCAGCGCGCTCCAGCAGCCGGTCGAAAGCATCCCAGAACTGCGTCCTGAGATTGTCTGTCTCCATAAGAATTTCGTGGTAGGCTCCAGCCACCGTAATGTGCTCGGCATTGGGCAGCAGAGCCGCGATCCGTGCATGCGATTCGTTCTCCACGAGCTTTTCCTCTTCTGCTGTCGCGATCATTATCGGTATCGTCAAACGGCGCATCTTTGCCGCCTTGGCGAAGGTCGCGAAGATTTGCAAAGAAGCACCCAGCCATCCCCAAGTGACGGGGCCGAGAAACAGATCAGGGGAGGCTTCGACAAGATCCCGGTTCATCTCCCATCGCCGTCGATCGTGGGTCACGATGTTTGACTCGAAAGTCTCAGGCGGCCCCGGTTGCTGGATATAGTCGTTTGTACGACCCATAACGCGCATCGCCCAGACAAGGTAGCGCATGCCGAAAACTCTCTGCTTGATCCCCCACATGGGGGCGCAAAACGCAGCAGCGTCCACCTTTACCAGGTCCTCAACGATAGCTGAAAGGGCAATCGCGCCTCCCATGGAGTGGGCAACAGACACATAGGGCCTGGGCAGACGATCCTCGAGTGCTTCAAGCCCGGTTTTGAGGGCTCCCATAAAAGTCTCGAACCGGTCGATATGTCCCTTGCCGCGATCTGGCAAAAGCCGGTCCGACAGGCCTTGTCCCGGCCAGTCCAGAATAAGGATGGAAAAGCCCCGATCCAGAAGTTCGCCGGCGACCTCGAAATACTTCTCTATGAATTCCGAACGCCCCGGGCAGACAATAGCTGTGCCGCGCGCAGCATTCGGATCTCTTGCCGGTATGATACAGGCCCGCAGATTGAGGTCGCCAGAACCCTTGAACCAGATGACTTCCGCACCGAGGGGCACGGGATTACCGGGTATTTCAACAAATTGCTGATCGCAGGTTTGATCTTCGACGCTCATGGAAGCCTTTATACAGTAAGCCCGCCCCGCTTAGTCAGTGGGGCGGGCTTCCGCAATATAAGTTGTCGTGATCGCTTAAGCGAATTTCGACATCAAGGACTGGAGTTGCATCGCAACTGACATGTCGCCATCGACTTTCAGCTTGCCTTGCATGAAGGCCATTGTGCCATCGAGCTCGCCGGAACGCAGTTTCTCGAAATCGTCCCAGGAAACCTTGATAGTTGCATCGGCATCGCCGTCATCGTTGCTGGCTGTGCCACCGGGGCCATCGATCAGCAACTTGCCGACATCGCCAAAGTCAAATTTTACCTTTTTTGCAAAAGCGCCGCCGCCAGCGACAGCTTCGCCTGCTTTTGTGGTGAGTTCTGACAGATCCATTTCGGTCTCCTGTGTATGGTTCTGGCAGGACTAAACAGATCAAAGCCCATGAAAGCAAGAGGTATGATGGCCTAACGCACTGAATTTCATACCGGATAGGCAATCCATAAACCGCAGAAAAAGTCGTCAGTTCGAGCGGCTCGATTGCCAGAATCGATTAGCCTACCCGATTTTCGTAGTATGTGATTAGATACTTCAGGGAAATCGGAGCGACTATAGGATGAAACAAGTCATTGCGGGCTTCGTTCTTATACTTTGGCCTTTTACAGTACCTTGTGCTGCGTCAGCGCAGACTTTATCGGAGAATGGAGTGACCGACATGCGAGTTCACTATCTGGAAATAGTCACGCCCAAGGTTGATGAAACCTGCGCCGTGCTCGAAGCCCAGCATGGAGTAACGTTCGGTACGCCCGAAGCGTCGTTTGGGAATGCGCGACTCGCAATGCTGGAAAGTGGTGGTCGGATCGGCGTCAGAGCGCCGCTCCACGACGATGAAGAGCCTGTTGTTCGACCGTATCTTCTGGTGGAGGATATTGAGGCAGCGTCAACAGCCGCAGAAGCTGCTGGCGCTGAGTTTGCGATGCGGGCAACAGAAATGCCCGGACAGGGAAAATTCGCAATATATATGCTCGGTGGCATTGAGCACGGTTTATGGGAACAATAGCTTTGGGACCCGGAAACCGAAAACCGGCCTGAATTATGAAAAGTTTCTCCTACCGTTGACGAAAAAGACAGATCACAAGCTCCCTTAAGAGTTAAGAGACAAAGCATGCTGAAGAGAATTGCCATCGGAATTGGCGCGATACTCGTTGGAGCGGTAGCTTACATCTACTTCGCCTACGGATCAGTTGCCCGAGGTGGCAGTGGCTATGCCGCCAAGAATATTTGCTCCGGCTACTTCCTGAGCCGATTTTCCCCGGAAGTCATTAGGACCGAGGCGCTCGCTGGGGCATCCAGTATTTTGGCCGATGTCTCTTACACAATTGATGACGATAGGCAGACAGTGACAACCCGGTTGTTCGGTCTCTTCGAGCGCCGTGCCATTTACACGCCGGGCATCGGATGCACGGTCCTGCCAGCCGGTGAAAACGACGCTGCCATGCCAGTTTCCGCGTTGCCAAAATTGACGGTCCCGAGCAACCGGCCCTGGCCCGAAGGACGTGCGACTCCCAACCTGACAAACCGCTTCGGCGCGTTGCTCGATGCCGCCTTTGCCGAGGAAGACCCGGAAAGACCCCGCGATACAAAAGCCATCGTGGTTGTCCATGATGGCAAGCTCATCGCCGAGAAATACGCTGAGGGTGTGACCTCTGAAACGCCGTTGATCGGCTGGTCCATGGCCAAGAGCGTGACGGGCCTGATGACAGGGATCCTCGTCGGCGACGGCGCTCTGAGTATTGAGGCACCCGCTCCGGTGCCCCAGTGGCAAGCGGACGAAAATGATCCGCGTACTGAAATCACCCTTGATCAGCTCCTCAGGATGAGCAGCGGTCTGAAATTCGAGGAAACCTACTCCGCCGCCACCGATGTGACGCAGATGCTTTCCAATGAGCCAGACGCGGCGGCCTTTGCGGCGTCGATGCCTCTGGCCGGGCCACCGGACACGATCTGGTCGTACTCCTCCGGCACCACAAACATCATTTCGGCCATCATCCGCCGCAGCGTCGGCGACACCCTGCAGGACTATTATACCTTCTCCCAGGAGCGGCTGTTCCGCCCCCTTGGCATTCGCACCGCCGTCCTCGAAGCCGATAGAAGCGGCAACTTCATTGGCTCCTCCTACATGTATGCCTCAGCCAGAGACTGGGCGCGGCTCGGCCAGTTCTGCCTTCAGAACGGCAATTGGAATGGCGAGCAAATCGTGCCGGATGGCTGGATCGACTACCTCACGACGCCCACCTCGACCGCTGACAGCAACATTTACGGCGCGCAGGTCTGGCTGAACCGCAACCCGGACGACCCTGACCGTGAGCGCGCTTTCCCCGGCCTGCCGGATGACATGTACTATATGAGCGGCTTCCAGGGGCAGGTCGTCATGGTGGTCCCGTCGGAAAACCTCGTTATCACACGGTTCGGCTTCACCCCTGGACGCAATCACGGCGTTGAGGAGCTGGCAGCGGGCATTATAGCCGAGCTGAACGGGGAGGGGGATAGTCTCTAGCGATCCCCGGATCCGTGACACTTTCTCGATCTCTTTTGGAGCCGAGGTTTCCCGCTCTTTCTTCTCGATCTTCGGCTTCGGCAACAGCCGGAAGCGCGTCTGGCACCAGGCAAAGCCAACGCCCACATCGAGCAGCGCGTCGGACCGCCCGCAGGGGCACATGAACGGCATCACGCCCCAGACCCGGTAGGTCTCGCCTCGCACCAGCGGCACCGGATCCCCGGTCACATGGTTCGGCGACGCATCCACGCAGAGCACCAGATCGCCATCATCAACATCGTAGCTCATAGGGCAATCATACCAGATCGGCCCCACGCCGCCTATGCGAATTCCTGCCGCCGCACGACTAGTTTACCTCAGCCAGCTCAGTCTCTTCGTCCACGGGCCGCAACCCACACGGATCAAGCTCCTCATCGCTCAGCCCACGGAGGATAGGTATCTCCTGACGGTCTTCGTCGGTAAGGTAAGGTTGGGAGCCGATCTCGGTGATAAGGTCGCAGGCGGCGGCGACCTGCTCCTTAGCCGTTTTGAGTAAGAACTCATGAATTGGCCAGAACTTTGCGGTCTTGTCGCGAGAGCCGGTAAGAATGTGCTCACCATCGGGGTGGAACGCTACGGACCAGATCCAGTCCTCGTGCCCAGTGAAGGTCTGGAGGGGCTGGTCCTCGCCGACGTGCCAGAGCTTTGCAGTGCCGTCGTCAGAGCCTGTCAGAATCCGTTCGCCATCCGGGTGGAACGCTACGGACCTGATCGAGCCGTCGTGCCCTGAGAAGGTCTGGAGGGGCTGATCCTCGCCGACGCGCCAGAGTTTGGCCGTGTTGTCGCCAGAGCCCGTCAGGATCCGCCCGCGATCGGGGTGGAACGCTACGGACCAGATCGAGCCGTCGTGCCCTGTGAAGGTCTGGAGGGGTTCATCCTCGCCGACGCGCCAGAGCTTTGCAGTGCCGTCATCAGAGCCTGTCAGAATCCGCTCGCCATCGGGGTGGAACGCTACGGACCTGATCGAGCCGTCGTGCCCTGAGAAGGTCTGGAGGGGCTCATCCTCGCCGACGCGCCAGAGCTTTGCAGTGCGGTCTAAAGAGCCTGTCAGAATCCGCTCGCCATCGGGGTGGATTGCCATGTAAATGACCCCGCTGTCTTGCCCTGAGAAGGTCTGGAGGGGTTCATCCTCGCCGACGCGCCAGAGCTTTGCAGTGCCGTCATCAGAGCCTGTCAGGATCCGCTCGCCATCGGGGTGGAACGTTACGGAAATGATCGGGGCACGGTTCCCTGAGAAGGTCTGGAGGGGCTCATCCTCGCCGATGCGCCAGAGCCTCGACGTGCCATCACTAGAGCCTGTGAGAATGCGCTCTCCATCAGGGTGGAACGCTACGGAAAGGGCCCCGAGATCGTGCCCTGTGAAGGTCTGCTTCAGACGATTATGGGTGAATGCATGGCCTAGCGTGGCGCGCGAGGAATTGTTTTCCTCCTGGAGCCGAGAGGCCAGAAGTCCGCGCGCTGCTGCCGGATCTCCCGCCAGACTGAGCAAGATCGCTTTGCCGTAATCTCCTTCCTCAGCGAATTTTGCCGCTTCGCCAGCAAATAGCTGAGAGCGCAGCTTCTCCGCTTCTAACTCCGCATACCCAGCAAAATAGACGAGCACGCTTGCGATCATCGTCAGCACCGTCGCGACGACCATGCCGAGCTGGGCGGCGCGGCGACGGCGGCCGGTTTCTTCAGAAAGTTTGTCTGTGGCCAGCTTTGCTTCGGCAACGGCTTTCTCGGCCTGTTTCAGCGCGGCTTCCCGCGCGGCGAGGTCCGCCTCTGCCTTGGCTTTTAGCCGCGCTTCCGCATCGGCGCTTGCCTCAAGGAATTCCGCGACCGCGGCCGGGATCGTTTCATGGACCGGTGTGTCCGCTGCCCAGATCTGCGCCTCGGTCAGCACGTTGCCTCGCAGCAGCATGGAGGAGCCTTCGGGCGATGTCGGCCCTCGCGCTTGCCACCGAGCCGCTTGCTCCTGCAGGATCGTGCGCTGGTGCAGCCAGCCGAGATCGGTCCGCAAAGCCTTGTCCAGCTCGATAAAGCCCCGCGTCTGGCTGGAGCCCGGCACTTTCGGGTTCGCCCAGCAATGGATCCAGTCGATGCCTGCGAGCTTGGGCGGCGGCGTCGCGCCGTCGGACATATCATCCAGCGTCACGACCAGAATGCGCTTGGTGAGGCGGCTCGCTTCGTCGACCTCCCAGGCGCAGATCTCCGACGCGGCGGACTCGTCCGACAGGATGAACACGACCGTGTCGCAGGCGAGGATCATCTCCCCGAGGCGGGCCTGAAACGCTTCGCCCTTGGCGATCGAGTGGCGGTCGATGAGGACCTCGTGCCCCTTGTCGCTGAGGGCCAGCTCCAGCTCATCGGCAAAGGCAACCTGCGCCCGCGAATAGGAGACGAAGACTTTCAGCTTGTCTGCTGCGCTGTTTCCTGACGTGTCCGTCTCCGCCATTGTCCTCTCGATGGCTGCCAGCGTCATTGCTGCGCTGCCGCTCCACTTTCGGAAAAGTGGAGGGGAACCGTCAAGATACCATGGCCATGTGGACCGGGGACAGAAAAAGCCGGATTATTCCGCGCTGGCTTCCTCGGCCTGGAGTTTGTCCATGGTGCGGTGCTCGAAGTCGCTGGCGTCGTGGCGCTCGGGCAGCTGGCTGGAGGGCTCACCGAAGACGCGGTTCACCATGCGACCACGCTGGGCGGCGGGACGTTCGGAGATCTCGTCGGCCCAGCGATTGACGTGGGTATATTCGTGGACCTGCAGGAATTCCGCGGACTCGTAGAGCAGGCCCTTGGCGAGGGCTCCGTACCAGGGCCAGGTCGCCATGTCGGCGATCGTATAGTCGGACCCGGCGAGGTAAGCATTGTCCGCGAGGTGCTTGTCGAGGACATCGAGCTGGCGCTTCACTTCCATGGCGAAGCGGTTGATCGGGTATTCCATCTTGTGGGGTGCGTAGGCGTAGAAATGGCCGAAGCCACCTCCGAGATAGGGCGCGGAGCCCATTTGCCAGAAGAGCCAGTTGAAAGTCTCGGTGCGCGCTTCGCCGTCAGCGGGAAGAAACTCGCCGAACTTTTCTGCGAGATAGAGCAGGATCGAAGCGGACTCGAAGACGCGGCGGCGCGGTTCGACTGAATGGTCTGCGAGCACCGGGATCTTCGAGTTGGGGTTCAGCTCGACATAGCCGGAGGAGAACTGGTGGCCTTCGCCGATATTGATCAGCCAGGCATCGTATTCTGCGCCTTCGTGGCCCTTGGCGAGGAGCTCCTCCAGCATTACCGTGACCTTCACGCCATTTGGTGTGCCTAGGGAATAGAGCTGGAGGGGATGCTCACCAATCGGCAGCTCCTTGTCGTGGGTGGCACCGGAGATCGGGCGATTGATATTGGCAAACCGGCCGCCGCTTTCGGAGTCCCAGGTCCAGATCTTCGGGGGGACGTATTCGTCTTGTTGCTCGCTCATGGCTCTTTTCCTCCGCGGCTCTGTTGCGCTTTGCCGATTCACTAGCGCGGAGCCCGGACGAAGGCGAGTCTCGATTAGGTGATCACGCAGCCGCTAGCGGGCCCGAAAAGAGCGAAGCGATACGAAGGCGAAGACAAAGCAGCCTTGAGCGCGACCCATCGCGCAGGCGAAGCCGAAGCGAGGTTCAAGATAAAACAGCCCTGAGCCCGCCTCATGGGCGTCCGCAGGACGACCGGAGGCAAACTAAAAACGGGGATAGCCTAGGAACTATCCCACAGATCGAGCTGCGCTCCCAGCCTTTCGGTAAGCCCGACATGGAGGAGGCTGAGCTCGGGGCGGAAGCCATTGGGAAATGATGAGGCCACGAGAAAGGGCTTCGGCTCTCCGGCCTTGCGGATCCGGTGAAGGGATCGAGCCAGACGCTTGGCGTGGACCTCCGGGGCATCGAGCACTTTCTGCAGAGCGACA
>JBCCIW010000074.1:0-12338 GCA_039028055.1 Pseudomonadota bacterium
AGCAGGAATCCGGAGCACGTACTGTCCAATCCGTTCCGGTTCTCGGCAGAATCGCCGCCGGCGTGCCAATAGAAGCCATCCAGGAAGAAACAAACCGGGTGAATTCACCGATCGAACTTCCAACTGGCGAAGATTATTTCGGCCTCGAAGTTCGCGGTGACTCGATGATCGACGTCGGCATATACGAAGATGACCTAGTCATTCTTAGCCGAACAGATAGTGCAATTTCCGGTGATATCGTTGTCGCCCTAGTAGATGAGAAAGAAGCGACGCTGAAGAAACTTCGGAAAAAGGGTAAGTCGATTGCCCTCGAGGCTGCAAACCCTGCTTATGAAACACGTATCTTCGGTCCCGATCGCGTCCGTGTGCAGGGGAAACTCGTTGCACTCATTCGTCGCTATAACTGATCCCTCTTGCACGAAAATTCGGTGCAGTAAGCGCGCAATAACTCGTAACTGAAACTGCGATACGAATGTATCGCGGCATTAAGTCTATGCGTCGCTAAGGCGATTTATCTTGACTGTGAGCGAACAATCACTTATATAAAGTCTGGCGATAGCAACAGAAGGCCTGCTGCAATGTCAGATACGGAAACGAAGAAACCAAGGGTCAAGAATGCGCGCCCAAAGATCGAGCGGGCAGCGCTGGAACTCTTCCTGAATGAGGGCGTGGACGCCGCAACCACGCGGAACATTGCTGATCAGGCAGGTGTGTCCGAGGGAGCACTATACAGGCACTATAAGGGAAAAGACGAACTCGCGCTTTCTCTCTTCATGGAAACCCACAACAGGCTGGGGCAACTTATCATGGAGGCCGCGACCGTTAAAGGTGATCTGGAAACGCGCGTCCGCTCAATCGTGACAGCATATTGTAATCTCGCTGATGAAGACTGGCTGCTTTTCTCGTTTCATCTCGTGTCTCTTCATCGGTTTATTCCTCAGGACACGAGGCGGCCGGACGATCCCGTTTCAATCACCGAAATGATCGTCTCAGAGTTGATGGAATCAGGCGAGATACCGCAGGGAAATCCTGCAATTCTGGCAGCGATGTGTCTGGGTGTAGTTATGCAAGCCGGTGAGCACAAAGCTTATAACAGGCTGAAGGGCCCGTTCAGCGAACACATCGAAGCGTTTACCCGCGCAATTGTTGCTATTCTTCTTCAGAAATAATCAAACCCGGGAGCCGATTGTGCGATCTTACCTGTTCAACGCAGCCTACTGGGTTTTGTCCGTATGCTATGTGGTTGCTGCCTTACCCCTTTTGTTTCTTCCTTCCGGTCGACCACTGACGGTCTGGATTCGATCCTATACCCGCGCCATGCGGAAAGCGCTTCACTGGTGCGCCGGAGTACGGACGGTTGCCGTTGGCAAGGAAAACCTTCCTACAAACGGTGCCTATATCGTTGCCGCCAAACACCAGAGCTGGGGTGACGGGTTTATGGTTTACTCAGAGATAGACGACCTCGTCTTTGTGACCGGAGATCATCTAGAAAGGCTTCCCCTGCTTGGCGGTATTCTTCGGAAACTCGAAGCGATTGTCATCGACACATGCGGCGGCGGTGAGCGGAAAGCGGCGTCGCTGTCAGAAGGCATGGCGCGAGCCAAGGCAAATTCGAAACGTGTGCTGATTTATCCTGAGGGACACCTTGCCCCTGTTGATTACAAGATGCGCTACAAAGCCGGCGTCTGGCATATGTACGATGAGATGAACGTGCCCGTTGTTCCAGTTGCGACAAACCTGGGAGTGTTTTGGGCGCAGGACAGTTTTAAGAAACGCCCTGGAACGGCCTCCATTGAATTTCTTGAGCCTATTGAGCCCGGTCTTGCGAAAGACGTGTTTCTTGAACGGTTAGAAACACACATTGAAACACGAACCGCCGAACTCGTTTCGACGGCCACCAATCGCCCGGTAATCGATGCGGTGCAGCTGCCTGAACCGCCAAAAGGCGTCCCGGTTCGTGCGCCGGAATTGACACAAATTCAGGCCGAATGAGCCATGCAGGTTGCGCGCGAACGAGATTATTATCGAAAATCAAAGCACCAGAAAATTCCCAATATTATATAATAATATCAAAGCACTAAAACCATCTTCTAAACTATCACTTCCAAACTCCTGACCATTATGCTTTGAAAATTTGTATGACACTTTAGTGACAGACCGTCATATATCTGTCATGTTAGTGTCATGAATAGATTAGTGATGACCATGACAGCTATCGCTATTGGCGCAATGCCATTAGCCGCTGCAGAGACTGTTTCTGATGAGGAAGGCGTTCCGTACACAATCACCTTTGACGGTGATCGGTACCCCACAGGCTTGGAAAATGTTGAGTATCCTTACTCAGCAGGACGCCTGGGACTATCCGGCGAGTGCCGCCTTGATGTCCTGGTAGACACAGCGAACAACATCGCTGCTATGACAGTTGCGAACTGCAGCGATGGTCGTTTTCGAGAAGCAAGCCAGCGGTTCATCAACAACCAGGCATTTGCGGGATCTACATCGCTCGACCTGACATCCCATCCGTTGACCGTCAGTTGGTCTATGGAGGCAGAACCAGCTGAGATAATTATCGCGTCTAATTGAGACCAGAAGAATTGTAGTAAACGGCCTCGTACTCTGTACGGGGCCGTTTTTTATTAGACCGCCGGGATAATCGTGACACTCTCGCCGCAGCCGCAGGCATCCGTCTGATTTGGATTATTAAACACGAATTTCTCGTGCATCGGCGTCATTTCATAGTCCACAGTGGACCCCAGAAGGAACAGAACGGCCTTTGAATCGATCACGATCTGAACGCCATTATCCTCAACAAGCTCATCCAGGGGCTCGCGAGCGTCCGCATAGTCCATGACATATTCCATGCCAGCGCAGCCGCCATTTTTTACACCAACGCGCAAAAAACCTGAACCGTTCACATCCATGATCTCACGCACGCGCTCTGCAGCGGCGTCAGTTAGAGAAACAATCTTTGGTCGTGGTCGTCTGGCCATCTCTACAATGTAAGCCCAATTCAGCTGCGATTCAATTAAAGCATGTTGAGGGCGAGACGCGCTTCGTCCGACATGCGAGACGGATCCCAGGGCGGATCAAAAGTGAGGCGGACCTCCACGTCCTCGATACCGTTGACCGTCTTTGCGGCGCTCTCAATCCATCCGGGCATGTCCCCAGCGACAGGACACCCAGGCGCAGTGAGCGTCATATCAATGTCGACCTTGCGATTGTCATCGATATCCACCCGATAAATCAGCCCGAGCTCATAGATATCTACTGGGATTTCAGGGTCATAAACTGTTTTGAATGCTGCGATGAGATCATCGGTGATCCGATTCAGTTCAGCCTGCGGTATCGCAGAGACCTCTTTTGTCTCTTCAGCAGGGCCTTCCTGCGCCGGTGATGCTAAATCGTCAGCCATTGGAGTGATATGACCTATTCCGGGTTAGATTCCAAGAATGACAACGAAATATCAGAGCAGCATGCCGCGTGCTTTTTCCAGCGCTTCTGCAAAAGCATCGACGTCTTCAACTGTATTGTAGAGGCCAAAACTCGCCCGGGCAGTCGCTGTTACACCAAGATACTCCATCAAGGGCTGGGCGCAGTGGTGTCCCGCGCGAATGGCAATGCCGTAGCGATCGACAAGCTGGGCAATATCGTGGGGGTGTGCGCCTTCTACACTGAACGACAGCACCGCGCCTTTCCCTTCGGTCGTTCCATGAATTTTCAGACCATTCACGCCAGATAGAGCAGCCGCAGCCCGATCATACAAAGCCCGTTCATGGGACTGAATTTCGCTCAGATCAAAGGCTTCAAACCAACGAATGGCCGCGCCAAGTCCGATTGCCTCCAGAATCGGCGGTGTGCCGGCTTCGAACTTGTGGGGCGGTGTGTTGTAGGTAATGCTGTCCTTCGCCACCGTCTCAATCATTTCCCCGCCGCCCTGATACGGCTGGAGGGCGCTTAGGCCATCGTCGGTGCCATAGAGAACTCCGATGCCGGAAGGACCGTAGAGCTTGTGGCCGGAGAAAGTGTAGAAGTCGCAACCAAGATCCTGAACATCGATGTCGAGGTGAATCGCGGCCTGGCAGCCATCGAAAAGCACTTGCGCTCCTGCAGCATGGGCGAGTTCCATAATCCGCTTTGCATCGATCACCGTGCCGAGGACGTTAGACATATGCGTCAACGCAACCATACGCGTCTTCGGTCCGATAGTAGCTTCCAGCTGAGCCATATCGAGCGCGCCGTCTTCGGTCAGCTCGATCCACTTCAGGACCGCTCCATAGCGTTCGCGCAGGAAATGCCAGGGCACAATATTCGAATGGTGCTCCATGATGGAAAGGACGATTTCATCGCCTGGCTGGATCGTTGGAGCGATACCATTAGCGACGAGATTAATGGCCTCGGTAGCACCCTTGGTGAAGACGATGTTGTCTGCTGATGGCGCATTCAGGAAGCGACGCACATCTTCGCGCGCGCCCTCATAGGCCTCAGTGGTCTCATTGGCGAGGGTGTGGAGCCCACGGTGGACATTCGCGTAGGCCGTACGCGCCTGATTGGCCATGGCGTCGATCACAGCATTGGGCTTCTGGGCGCTTGCCGCGCTGTCGAGATAGACGAGCGGCTTTCCGTTTACCTCCCGCTCGAGGATCGGGAATTCAGCCCTGATGGCGTCGATGTCGAATGCGCGCGTTGTCATGGCCGGGATATGGGCGGGATCGGCTGATTTGTCGATGCGTCAGGCCGCCATAGCGCCGTACTGCTGCAATTCCTTCAACAGATCTCGAACAGCACCCATGCGCTTTTCAGGGGTCGCCCATGTGCCGGAGAACACAAGTTTCGAGTCCGGACGGAGGCGCAGCTGGCTTGAGCGGGAGCGGACGAGGAGCATGAGCTTTGCCGGATCGAGCGGCGTGTCGTCCCGGAAGGCGAAGACGGCCCCTTTTGGCCCAGCGTCCAGCTTGGAAATGCCGAGGGATTTGCAGATCGCTTTGATGCCCGTGATGTCAAGGAGCTGCTGAGTTTCTTCAGGAAGCGGCCCGAACCGGTCAATGAGCTCTGCAGCAAAAGCCTCGCGGTCGGTCTCCGCTTCAATGTCAGCGAGGCGGCGATAGAGCGAAAGCCGGACGGTGAGATCTTCGACATAATCCTCCGGGATGAGCACAGCGACGCCGAGATTGATCTGGGGCGACCATTCATCGGCGACTTCTTCATCGTCTCCGGCTTTCAATGCGGCGACAGCATCCTCCAGCATTTGCTGGTAAAGCTCGACACCGACCTCGCGGATGTGGCCGGACTGCTGGTCACCGAGCAGGTTGCCGCCACCCCGCATGTCGAGATCGTGGCTTGCGAGCTGGAACCCGGCCCCAAGGCTGTCGAGAGACTGAAGTATGCGCAGGCGCTTTTCGGCAGCACCGGTCATGATCTTGTCGCCGGGTGTTGTGAAATAGGCGTAGGCGCGGAGTTTCGACCGACCGACGCGCCCGCGCAGCTGATAAAGTTGGGCCAGGCCAAACATGTCCGCCCGGTGGATGATCAGCGTATTCGCGCGCGGGATATCGAGGCCAGATTCCACGATGGTGGTAGACAGGAGCACATCATATTTGCCTTCATAAAAGGCCGTCATGATGTCCTCGAGTTCAGTTGCCCCCATCTGGCCGTGGGCAACGACAAAACTCACCTCCGGCACATTTTCTTTGAGGAATGTCTCTAATCGGTCGAGATCTGAAATGCGCGGCGCAACAAAGAAAGCCTGACCGCCGCGATACTTCTCGCGCAGCAATGCTTCACGCAAGGTCACTTTATCGAATTCGGTAATATAGGTGCGGACCGAAAGCCGGTCGACGGGTGGCGTTGCGATGATAGACAGGTCGCGGATGCCGGTCAGCGCCATCTGAAGTGTACGCGGAATTGGTGTCGCCGACAGCGTCAGCACGTGGACGTCGGCCTTCAGCTCTTTCAGGCGCTCCTTGTGCTTCACGCCGAAGCGCTGCTCTTCATCCACGACGAGCAAACCAAGCCGCTTCATCTCGATTGATTTAGAAAGGAGTGCGTGGGTGCCGATGACCACATCGACTGTTCCATCTTTCAATCCTGCTCGTGTCGCACTCGCTTCTTTTCCAGAAACAAGTCGTGACAGGTGACCCACCTTAAGTGGCCAACCAGAAAACCGCTCCAAAAAAGTTTGGTAGTGCTGTCTTGCGAGCAAAGTGGTCGGAGCAATAATCGCGACCTGATGTCCCGCCATCGCAGCGAGGAACGCTCCGCGCAGAGCAACCTCGGTCTTTCCGAAGCCTACGTCACCGCAAACAAGGCGATCCATGGGTTTACCGGACGCCAGATCTCCCACGACATCAGCGATCGCGTGCAGCTGGTCGTCGGTCTCCTCGTAGGGAAAGCGGACAGCGAACTCTTCATAGAGTCCCTGCCCCGGTTCTATCGCTTCGGCCTTCCGTAGTTCCCGCTTTGCAGCGATATCCATGAGTTCGGCCGCCATTTCGAGAATACGTTTCTTGGCTTTGGCCTTGCGCGTCTGCCAGCCAGCCCCGCCGAGGCGGTCGATCGCGCTATCGGTACCTTCAGAGCCGTAGCGGCTGATAAGGTCGATATTCTCTACCGGAAGAAAAATCTTGTCGCCCCCGGCATATTCTAGCTCAAGGCAGTCATGGGGGGCACCCGTCACATCGAGGGTTTTGAGCCCCTCGTATCGCCCAACTCCATGGTCCGCATGAACGATAAGATCACCTTGAGTGAGTGCGGATGCCTCGGCGATGAAGTTAGCGCTTTTCCGCTTGCGCCGCGGACTGGCAAGCTTGTCGCCGAGGACATCCTGCTCGGCCACAATGCAGAGTGTATCGGTCTCATAGCCCGCCTCAACGGGCAGTTCGGCAACGCTCAAACCCGCAGCTTCCGCCGCTTCTAAGGAGTAAACGCGCGGTAGCGCATCAAGGCCTTGATCCGTCATCACGGACGTCAGCCGTTCCGCTGAACCGTCGGTCCAGGCTGCGAAAATGACCGCTTTTCCGACTTTTCTTTTCGATTTCGCGTGTTCGGCGGCAATTTCAAAGACGTTGACGTCAGACTGAAGTCGCTCGGGAGCAAAGCTACGCCCGGATGAGCCCTTAAGGCTTAACCCTTCCCCATCTCCTGACGAGAAACGAGCAATGCCCCTGGAAGATAATGCCGCATCCAGCTCATCCGGCTTCAGATACAGCGCACCCGGAGCAAGCACCCGAGCTGCCCTTGCCTCTCCTGCAGCCTCTTCCCGCGCGCTGAAATAGTCTTCGGCCTGCCCGAGACGTTCGGCAGATGCTTCAGGGGCAAGAGCCCCAAGCCCGATAATCGCGTCAGGTCCTACATAATCGAATAGAGTATCCAGCCGGTCATGAAATAGCGGTAGCCACATTTCCAAGCCCTGCCGCCGGATTTTCGCCCGCGCGGCCTCGTACATCGGGTCGCCATCGGGCGCGCCGAATGCTTCCAGATATCGTGTCCGGAAATCCGATAACACCTCATCTGAAAACAGGATCTCGCTAACGGGAGCAAATCCCGTTCGTTTCAGCGGGCCAATCGTGCGCTGGGTTTCCGGATCGAAACTTCGTAATGAATCTACTGTGGTACCGAAGAAGTCGAGACGGACGGGTGCATCGGCTGTCGGTGGGAACAAATCAATCAGGCCACCTCGTATAGCGAATTCACCCCGCTCACGGACGGTGGACGCTTTTACATAGCCATTCACAGTCAGATAGTCCGTTAGGTCGTTCTGATCGACATCATCCCCTTCGGCGACAAAGAAACTGGATCTTTTGAGCGTTTCGACCGGTGGTGCGCGCTGAACCAGCGACGAAGCGGTCGTAATAACGAGCAGCGCGCCGTCCGTGCCTTGAGCCAGCCGCGCGAGCCCTGCGCATCGCCGCGCCGCGAGCCCAGCCGTCGGGCTGACCCGATCATATGGCAACGTATCCCATCCAGGGAGAAAGACCGTTTCCAGCGCTGGAGCGTAAAATTCCGCGAGTTTCCGCGCCGCTGCCGCCGTTCGATCATCGCGAGCAACATAAAGCGCTGTCGACCTGGCAGTTTCTGCCGCCCGACACAGGGCTTCGATGTCGACGCCGAAAGGGGCCGAATAGATCTGCGTCGGCGCAGACAAGCCGGTTAGGAATGCTTGGGCAGTCATGTTGAACCGCTATGTAGGTAGGAAAAGAGGCCTGTCTTTAGGTGGCCGAAAACTCAAATGCAATGAGTTGATCCAGCACGGGCCCCGCATGGTTTGGCGGAACCGGTTTTTGCCCGATAATCCAGGCGTAAACTTCCCAGTCGGGTATAGACAGTAGGCGCTCAAACTCTGCCAGGCTGTTCTCGTCCATGGCTTCAATGTGCGCGTCTGCAAATGAGCCCATCAGCAAATCCATTTCCCGAAAGCCCCGTCTCCAGGCGCGAAATCGAAGTTTGCGGCGATGCTCGTCCATAGATCGTGGCCCCTCTGTGTGCTTAGAGCTTTAGCGTTATCAGGACCTGATGGATAGAGCGATTGAAAATGAGTCGCAGGCAATACCCTTATGGGCATTGCCTGCAGCCGATGAGCAAGACGCAGGTCTGGAAAACTATTGAGAATTTCTGGCGATTGTGAGCCGTCCAGCAGTTTTTCCTGTTTGCGCCGTATAGTAGCTACTTAGGTCATCAGACCGGATACTAGCGACAGCATTGTCGATGAATTCGGACCGGCATTCGCGCTCTGCTTTGAGCCGAGCAAATTCAAGAGCATACCCCGTATCCATTCGACAGGTCGCCCGCGCGAGCGCTCTAATCTCGCGGTAGATCTCTTCGGCAGGCGCGTCACGATTGAAGCTGAATTGCGCTGTGATCGAAGCCGTTTCCGGGTCAGCCGCAGCAGTTGGCCCATTCGCCGCAAGAGTTGAGATTGCAGCAGTAAGAAGGATGAGAGATTTCATGATCAGATAGCCTTTGAGTTAGCGAGGTAACACCACAATCGGCGCAACACCGGCAACTTCGAGGAAGTCAGCCCCACCATCTCCGCAATATTGAAAATGTGGGATGTTTGTCAGGAATTGATCAGACGTTTTCAGTTTCAAGCAGGATCGAAAATATCCACGATTGCGCTCGTCTGATTTCCACCAGCTTCAAGGGCTCCGCCAATCACATAGATCCTGTTATCGAGCGCGACGGCTCCAAGACCGTGGCGCGGATTAGGCATACTTGGAAGCGCGTCCCAGGTATCCGTGGTTGCGCTGTATACCCAACTCTCCGGATACACGCCTCCTCCATTATCGAAGTACTCTCCCCCGAAGGCATAGAGTTTTTCGCCAACCGCGGCGGCGGCCAATCCACCCTGGGCTTTGGGCATAGGTGCCGCCGTGCGCCAGCGATCTTCGCGATAGTCATAGACCTCATGGCTAGTGACATTGCCATCATTCACGGTGCGCCCGCCGACTATATGGAGATTTCCATCAATCACATCTCCCGCAGCGGAGTTGCGTTTGGAGAGGCACGGTGCCGCCCGCTCCCAAGAACCGTTTATCTCGGTCAGGACAAAATGATGATCGCTATCGCCATGATCGGTCCAGTCAGCATTCTGCTCGCCATTGGGTGTTCGCCCTCCTGCCAAATGCAACACGTCGTCACCTGTAACACCCATGACGGCCTCGCCACACGGCTCAGGTAGCTCCGGAGCATCAGCCCATGCCGGTTCGACAGTTATTGACGGGCCTTCGGGGGAAAATATTTGCCCGAGCAGGCGCCAGCCCGTCGATTGCATTCTCCAGACGGCATCTTCAGACGGACTTTCAAAGCCTGCAAAAGCAAACAGGGAGCCCTTCCAGCTGATGAGCTGCGGGTGGTGTCTTGGCGTCGGCAGGCCAACCCCTTCGGCCCAGGAAACGCTGTCTGGTTTCCAGGCTCGATGTGCGCTTGTCGGCCCCGTGATGCGCCCGTTCTCGGCGATAAATCCACCTGCCAGATGCAGAGCGTTATTATGAGCGCACGGGTAAATCTCCTGAGCGGCAAATGGCAGAGCGACGCCCGGTGACCAGCTTCCAGGAGTAATCTTCACTTCCTCCTGGCCGATACCGGCAGAAAGTTGTTTATTTTCAATACACGAGGCGGCGAAGAAGGCGCTGGTTACGCCAAGCGCATGGCGGCGGGAAATTGGTTCTGACATGCGAGTTAGTTTAGACGGAAACCATCACTGACAAAACCCTGAAAAAAGTGGGAAATCAGCTTTGTAAGGGGTGATTGAGAGTGCTAGAAACTACCTATGAAAAGAAGGGCGATTCTGACGCCCGAGAAACACCCAGAACAGCCCCAAAGAGATTTATAACGTGAGCGATAACGACACGCCCGAAAACGATGATTTGCAGCCTGACGCGCCGGGGCCCGATGGGATAGATCCCATCAATATCGAAGACGAATTGAAACGCTCATATCTCGACTACGCGATGAGTGTCATCGTCAGCCGCGCCCTTCCCGACGTGCGCGATGGCCTGAAGCCGGTACACCGTCGTATTTTATATGCGATGCAGGTCGGCGGTTACACCCCAGATAAGGCTTATCGTAAATCGGCGGCGATCGTCGGCGATGTTATGGGCAAATATCACCCCCATGGCGACAGCGCGATTTACGACGCACTCGTGCGCCTAGCTCAGCCCTTCTCCATGTCGCTTATGCTGGTGGATGGCCAGGGCAATTTCGGCTCCCAGGACAATGATCCGCCCGCCGCCATGCGCTACACCGAGAGCCGCATGTCCAAGGCCGCGCCTTACATGCTCGCGGATATCAATAAGAACACCGTAGATTTCCAGGGTAATTACGACGACTCTGTTCAAGAACCGACCGTTCTCCCGGCCCAGTTCCCCAATCTTCTAGTTAACGGCGGCGCGGGCATCGCCGTCGGCATGGCAACAAACATACCGCCCCACAATCTCGGTGAGGTTTGTGACGCCACCCTCGCCATGATCGATAATCCAGTCATTTCCGATGAGGAATTACTCGGTATTGTGCCAGGTCCCGACTTCCCCACCGGCGGCCTCATTATGGGCTATTCAGGCTCCCGCAAGGGTCTCATGGAGGGCCGCGGTTCCGTCATTATGAGGGCCAAGACGGACATCGAGACCACCAAAAACGGCAAGGAAATGATCGTCGTCACGGAAATACCCTATCAGGTGAACAAGGCAGCCATGGTGTCCAAGATCGCCGATCTCGTCCGCGAAAAGAGAATTGAAGGGATTTCCGACCTACGAGACGAAAGTGACCGCCACGGCATCCGAGTCGTCATCGAGATCAAGAAAGATGCGAGCGCCGATGTAGTGCTTAACCAGCTTTTCCGTTTCAGCCAGATGCAGACCTCCTTCGGCGTCAATATGCTGGCTCTTAATGGCGGCGTGCCGGAGCTAATGAACCTCCGCTCAGTGCTGCAGGCTTTCATCGCATTCCGCGAGGAAGTGGTCGCCCGCCGTACCAAGTTCGACCTCTCCAAAGCCCGGGACCGCGCCCACAATCTCGTCGGTCTCGCCCTGGCCGTTGCGAACATTGACGAGGTCATCCGGATCATTCGTCACTCGCCCGACCCGAACGTCGCCCGTGAACGCCTTCTGGAACGGGCCTGGCCCGCCTCGGACATGCGCGCGATGATAGAACTGATCGCTGATCGCCGCACCGTTTTTGACGATGAAGGCTCGATCCGCCTGTCTGACGAGCAGGCACGCCAGATCCTGGCGCTCCGCCTGCAGCAACTCACCGCGCTTGGCCGCGATGAGATCGGCGACGAAGCCAAGGGCCTCGCCGAAAAGATCACGGACTATCTAGATATTCTTGGTTCCCGCCCTCGTGTGCTCGACATCATCAAAGGCGAGCTGACTGAGGTAAAAGACAAGTTCGCTGTCCCCCGTCGCTCCGAATTCATGGAAGGCGGCCTCGACATGGAGGATGAGGACCTCATCGAGCGCGAGGACATGGTCGTCACGTTCACCCATGGCGGTTATGCAAAACGGGTCCCTCTTACAACTTACAGAACCCAGCATCGCGGCGGCAAAGGCCGTTCGGGCATGTCGATGAAGGATGAAGATTTCGTCACACGTCTCTTCTCGGCGAACACGCACACCGAGATGCTCTTTTTCTCCTCGGACGGCATGGTCTACAAGGAGAAAGTCTGGCGCCTGCCCGTGGGGTCTCCCCAGTCCCGCGGCAAGGCCCTCGTCAACATGTTCCCGCTGGAAAAGGATGAACGTATTACATCAGTCCTGCCCCTGCCCGAAAGTGAGGAAGAGCGGGACAATATGGATATTGTTTTCGCAACGAAAAGCGGCGGTATTCGGCGGAACAAGCTGTCGGAC
>JBCCIW010000075.1:0-12306 GCA_039028055.1 Pseudomonadota bacterium
CCGGTGAATGTTACGTTTCGCGCGGATGGCGCAATCGTTTCGCCCGCCGCTTAATCTTACTGATTTTACAAGCCTTATTCGCCGCTCGCACCTTGTGTGAGCGGCGCATCCGTTTTAGGCGAGTAACATGTCCGAGATTCTAATATCACCGTCTATCCTGTCCGCAGATTTTGCAAAACTGGGTGATGAAGTGGCCGCGATAGACGCGGCAGGTGCCGACATGATTCATATGGATGTGATGGACGGCCACTTTGTGCCGAATCTCACCTTTGGTGCGCCCATCATCAAAAAGTTGAGGCCACACACTGATAAGCCGTTCGATGTGCACCTCATGATATCCAATCCAGGGCAGTATGTGTCTGATTTTGCCGATGCCGGTGCAGACATTTTAACAATCCACGTGGAAGCGGATATTCATGCCCACCGAACGCTCCAGGCTATTCGTGCCGCTGGCATGCGTCCGGGTGTCGTGCTGAACCCGTCGACCCACGAAAACACCATCGACCACCTATTAGAATCTCTTGATCTCATATTGGTAATGACCGTGAATCCTGGATTTGGCGGCCAGACATTCATTGAAAGCCAGCTTCGTAAGATCGAAGCCATACGCCACAAGATCGATCGCGCGGGATTAAATATCATCCTTGAAGTGGACGGTGGACTCACCTCGGAGACGGCACCAAAAGCCATCTCCGCCGGGGTTACTGCGATTGTTGCTGGCTCCGCGGTATTCAAGGGTGGTCCTGGACAATATGCTGCAAACATAGAGGCGCTCAGGCCTCGTGTGAGGGTTTAACCGTAGAGTGAAAGTGGGCGAGGACCGCCAGATGAGCGCCCCCGATATTGAAATCAATGACGAGTCGGCCGCGAGCGCGGATGCCGCGCTATGGCGCCGTTTCGCGGGTGTGGCTGGCGACGACCTGAAAGCTGGGGCCGTTCACCGGCTTCGCATAGGCGGCACCGCTCCCGAGGGGTTTTCCACTTATCCTGTGCCCGTCTTGCCGCCAGATCGCCGCCGCGGCGAAGCATTGATACAGGATCGCTGGCGCATTGGTCATGATCGTCTTCAATTGGAGTCAGGCGGAATTCCCTGGCAGGTACCGGCACCATCCAGGCACTTTGCTGATCGCCTGCATCGGTTCGACTGGCTTTCTGCCCTCTTTGCCGAAGGTGAAGAAGGGTCGGATCGCGCCCGAGCGATGGTGGATGATTGGATCAGGCAGTTTGGAAAATTTCAGGGATTTTACTGGCGCGCTGTGCCGACTGCTGCACGTGTCTGGAATTGGTTGCTGGCCGGGCCGGACTTGTTTGAAATTGGTGAAGCTGCCGATCTCAACAAGCGCATAGAGGTTCTTGCCCGGCAGATAAGGCATCTCGAAGCGGGTTTTGACGATGTTGTGGACCCCGTCGCGCGCTGGCAAAGCGCCTGTGTGCTGGTGGCATCGTCGATATGTTTGAAGGATGGCCAGGATATTGAGCCGGCTCTTCACAGGTTGGACCAGGAATGTACGGCGCAGCTTCTTGCTGACGGAGGACTTGTCGTTCGCTCTCCAGAACGATTGTTGGAAGCGTTGTCGGATTTGCTCGTCCTGAAGAACCTTCTTCAACAGGCAGGAAGAGAACTACCGGAATTTGTATCGAAGTGGATCGGGCGCATGGCGGCGATGGTCCAGTTCTTCCAGATCGGTGACGGCGCTCTGGCGGTTTTCAACGACGGCGGTGAGTCGCGTCAGGAGTGTGTTGAAGCAGTCCTCGCACAACTGGGCGATCCCCCACGAAGTTTCAGTTTCGCCATGAAGTCTGGATTTCAGAAGCTCTCCAAAGGGGGTCTTACGCTTGTCCTGGATGCAGGCACTGCACCGGCTCGCCCATATGGTGGCCGGGCGCATGCAGGCGTGTTGGGGTTTGAGTTTTCCGATGGACCAGCACGCATCGTAACATCCTGTGGATTTTCGTCTGAGGTGAACCTTGACTGGCAAGCAGCTGTCCGCCGCACCGCCGCCCACTCAACGCTGGTTTTGGCTGGGAGGGACTCAGCAGACTTTGAAAACTTTGAATCTACACGCCTTTTGGTGCCGATCGGCCCGGAAGGGGTATCTGCGAAGCGCCTCGAGGAAGCCGACGAAATCTGGCTTGATGCTCAACATGGAGCCTGGAAATCGAAATATGGCATGATCCATAGGCGCCGACTTTTCATGTCTGGGGATGGTGCCAAATTAACTGGCGAAGATTCGCTTGTTCGGCCAGTGTCGCTTTCATTGGATGATGAAGGTAAGTTTGTGAGCTTTGATATTCGATTCCATCTTCACCCGTCTGTTCAGGCGGAAATGGATAAGGACGCAATTCGCCTCACATGCGAATCTGGTGTGGTCTGGCGTTTTCGGACGACACATCCCGGAACGCGATTGGAAGCCTCTCGCTATCTCGGCCGCGGTCTGGTAGAGCCAACCCAACAAATCGTCATGAGCGGTAGGGCAGACCCGAATGGCGATGGCGCAGAGCCGCCAAATTGTATCCGTTGGGGCTTTCGGAGGGAGGGTACCGGAGTATGACACCGCATATTGAAGCCCAACGTGCGATGGCACTGACGCTTTGCCATGATGTGCTGATGGCGTTTTTTGCAATGTACTTTGCTGTTGAGGTGCGCTGGCGAGTTTTCAGCGAGTTCGCAGACCGCCCTTTTGATGGAAAAGTAACGCTGATAGCCGCGATCATCTTCGCCATGTCAGCAACATTGGCGATAGTTCTGCTTCAGGTTCATCGACAGGTTTGGCGACACTCGGGGTGGCCAGATGCGGTACGCATTGCCCAGGCCGCCGGACTGGCTGCGCTTATTTTTCTGCCCATTATGTTCTTATGGAACCGTCTCGATGGCTTTCCAAGGTCCAGCTTGCTCATTGCCATGCCCGTTTGGCTTGCACTGCTGTTTACCGGCCGCATGATAGCGTTGAACAGGTCAACGCGGCGACCATTTCAGATTTTTGCACAGCGCCGCCAAAATGCGCCGCGGGCGCTTCTCGTCGGCGACCACGATGCGTTGGCAGACGCGCTCAGAGATCTGGAGCGCGATCCGAGCGGTTCACCCATCCGCGTTCTCGGCCTGATTGAAACAGGCGGCGCTATTCCGGGCCTCGCCATCCGTGGGGTAACCGTTCACGGCGGTTTGGAACACCTGGAATCTCGTCTTGATATGTTGGCTGCCCGCTATGGAGCATATCCCTGGGTCGCAACGGTTGGGGAAGGTCGGTCCCGGCGTGTCATGAAAGTCGTTCTCGACGCTACGTCGGAGCGCGGCAGCGCGGTGATGGCGCTGGGCGGCGAAGCGGAAGGTGCACCTCTTGTACCCGTTCGCCCAGCAGATTTACTCGGTCGGCGTGAACGGGTTTGGGACGAAGATCCAATCGAGGATCTTGTAAGAGGCACCCGCATATTTGTTACAGGCGGCGGGGGCACGATCGGTTCCGAACTCGTCCGCCAGTGCGCGCGCCATGACCCCGATCACATCACGATCTACGACTCCTGCGAATACAATCTGTACAAGATAGACATGCTTCTCCGTCGCCAGTTCCCCAAAATCGAAGTGGAATCCGTGCTCGGGGACGTCAGAGAGTCAGGACGGCTCGCACGTATCATGTACGATGCACAGCCGGACATTGTCTTCCATGCCGCCGCGCTGAAGCATGTTCCATTAATGGAGTTAAACCCTTGCGAGGCGATACTCACAAATGCAGGCGGTGCAGCCAATACGGCTCGCGCCGCTGTTGCGTGCAATGCCAAGCGCTTTGTCTTTATCTCGACAGACAAGGCGGTTGATCCTGACAATGTCATGGGCGCGACCAAGCGCCTTGCTGAAATGGTGGTTCGGCAGATCACCGAAGGGACTGACATGGCGGTCTCGATGGTGCGGTTTGGAAATGTCCTGGGGTCATCTGGGTCCGTAGTCCCACTCTTCGACAAACAGATCGCCGAGGGCGGACCTGTAACCGTTACCCACAAGGACATGACGCGTTACTTCATGACCGTGGAGGAGGCAGTCTACCTTGTGCTTCAGGCTTCTACTCAGCAGTCTGAGACAGGCGACGCTGGCCTTTACGTTCTCGATATGGGTGATCCCGTTCGCATACAGTCGCTTGCTGAGGCGATGATCCGCATGAAGGGCTACGTTCCTGGCGTGGATATACTGATCGAGCACATGGGGCCGAGGCCCGGCGACAAGATGCACGAACGCCTGACCTACGACCATGAGGATCTGGAAGGAACCGGCGTTGACGGCGTTCGCCGGGTTTTAGGGGAGCAGCCCGTGCCGCGAGGCTTCGAATTGGCTTTCGAAAGCCTGCTGAAGACAGCCACTAATCATGACCCCAGCGACTCCCTCGCGCAATTGTCCGGTCTCGTTCAGAACTATTCAGTTCCGCGCCATATGGTTCGCGCTGCCGGCACCGGTTGACCGGTCCTTGTGGCAGTGCCATGCGGGCGGCTTGACCTGAACGCTTGGCGGGAGCTGCTTCTGAAATGACTGACACGAACGTGCGGGTGAAACGCGCTCTTATATCTGTTTCTGACAAGTCCGGTCTGATCGAGCGGGCCAGGCGACTTGTCGAGCTAGAAATTGAGCTTGTATCGACAGGAGGTACCGCACGAGCGCTGTCCGATGCTGGATTACCGGTAAAAGACGTGGCCGAGCTTACGGGGTTTCCTGAAATGATGGACGGTCGGGTAAAGACACTTCATCCGGTCGTGCACGGTGGATTGCTATATCTCAGAGACAATCCTGATCATGTCGCTGCTGCGGAGACACATGGCATTGGCGCAATCGACCTCGTTTATATCAATCTCTATCCATTCGAAAATACGGTGGCAGCCGGAAAGGACTTCGATACCTGCATTGAGAACATCGATATCGGCGGGCCTGCCATGCTTCGAGCGGCCGCGAAAAACCACGGCTTTGTAGCAGTTTGTACGGATGGCGGAGATCTCGATACGGCGCTTGAGGCCATGGTGTCCAATAGCGGGAAAACGACTGCCGATCTGCGCAAACGTCTTGCAGCCAAAACCTATGCTCGCACCGCTGCCTACGATGCCGCCATATCCGCTTGGTACTCCGCTCAACTGGATGACGCGGCTCCCGATTGGATCGGCTTTGGCGGGAACCTTGAAGAAGCCCTTCGCTACGGTGAAAATCCACATCAGTCGGCAGCATTCTACACCACCGGTGACTCGCGGCCAGGCGTTGCCACTGCCCGTCAAATCCAGGGTAAGGCCCTCTCATACAACAATATCAACGACACCGACGCGGCCTATGAATTGATCGGGGAGCTCGGCGAAGAAACTCCTGCCGTAGCCATAATTAAGCACGCCAATCCTTGCGGAGTTGCTCTCGGTGAAACGGCGCTAGCTGCCTACGAAGCCGCTCTGGCTTGCGACTCCACATCGGCATTCGGAGGCATCGTCGCACTCAACAGACCCCTTAATGCAGAAACAGCCGAGGCCATAACCCGCATCTTCACTGAAGTTGTTATCGCCCCCGGAGCCGACGAAGCAGCTCTCGAACTGTTCGAAAAAAAGAAAAATCTGCGTCTTCTGCTCACAGACGGATTGCCGGACCCAGCCGCATCCGGTCGAACAGTAAAATCCGTTGCTGGTGGATTACTTGTCCAGTCTCGCGACAGCGGCCGCATTGAAAAATCTGACCTCCAGGTCGTGACTAAAAAGGCTCCCACCGAATCCGAACTGAATGACCTGCTTTTCGCCTGGCGCGTGGCAAAACACGTGAAATCGAACACCATCGTCTATGCAAAAGGTGGATCGACGGCGGGCATCGGGGCAGGACAGATGAGCCGAATCGACGCCGCCCGCATCGCTGCGCTTAAGGCCGAGGACGCGGCAGAGACTGCAGAATGGACGGAGCCTCGCACAAAAGGGTGTGTGGCTGCTTCGGACGCCTTCTTTCCGTTCGCGGACGGGTTGCTCCAGGCGGCTTCGGCAGGCGCAACGGCGGTTATTCAGCCTGGCGGCTCCATCCGCGATGAGGAAGTCATCGCCGCTGCCGATGAGGCCGGCCTTGCGATGGTGTTCACCGGCATGCGCCACTTTCGCCACTGAATTGATGCACAGCACTCTTCGCCAATGGCATGACGCAGAGTCATATTGCTAGACGGGTGAAATGACCCCCTCGGCACTCGCCATTTTGCTTTGCATGCTGTCCGCAGTTACCGTAGCGGCCGCAGGTTTCTTTGCCAAACGCGGCGGCGACGTTCTCGTTGCCCGCTCAGTTCTGTCATTTGGAATGGCTCTGACCGTATTGCCCTTTGCCTTCTTCGTTCCGCTACCGCAGATTCAGCACCTTCACTTATTCGCGCTCGCCTCAACGGTCCACTGGGCCTACCAGTTTGCCATGATATCTGCGCTGCACCGTGGCGACTTGTCTTTTGTATTTCCCGTTATGCGAGGGCTCGGGCCTCTGGCTGCTGGCCTATTCGCAATTTTTGTCCTTGGAGAAAATCTGTCTCCTGCAGGATGGGTAGGTCTTCTGCTTGCTTCAGGCGCGGTGATCGTATTCGCCAGGCCGACTGGCATTCATGCCCATGAGCGCCATACGGATCGGCAGGCCCTGCTATTCGCATGTCTAACAGCTGTGGGTATCGGTGCCTACACGGTAACCGATGCATTCGTGGTGCGTAATCTGCCGACACCAGAGACATTTATCGTCTGGCTCTTTCTCATCGACTGGACCGGCGTGGCAGTTGTCGCCGTCGCGCGTCGGCGCGGGCGTATGGTTTCAAGCTTTCGCCCTGTCATGAAAGACGGGCTAATCGGTGGAATTGTCGGTGCAATTTCATATTCGGCGGCGTTATATGCCTTCACTTTGATCGATGCTGCCATGGTTGCGGCGCTCCGCGAAACATCTGTTGTTTTCGCAGCAATCATGGGCGCGGTATGGCTCAAGGAAGGATTTGGTCTGAGGCGCATCCTCGCCGCTGGAGTTATGGCGTCGGGGCTCATTACGATGCAGGTATTCGGCTAGGCGACCTTGTTTTATATTTAATGTGCAATAATTTATTCATTCAAGCAGGTAATACGTTGACTTCGTAACAGCCGAACGCATGTTGAATGAGGATGCACGCCATGCAAACCGAGACCCTTCCCATGAGTGAACCTAAATCCAGCGATCTCAACCGCGCCGCCGACAAGGCAAATCAGATTTGGGGCGATCTGGTCCCAGTCGTTATGTTCGTGGTGATCTACAATGTCCTGCGCCGGTTTCCTGAGGATCAGGCTACGTTTAACCCTGAGACGTCGCTTTACTGGGCGACTGGAGCACTCATCGCGGCGACCTTGGCCGTCGTCGGACTGAAAGTTTACAATAAGGAGCCGGTGCCGCCATTCTTGCTCGTGTCTTCACTCATCGTTGGTGGCTTTGGGACACTTGGCATCGTTCTTCAGGACAAGGCATTTATCTACCACAAGCCGACAATTCAGAATCTCTTCCTGGCGGCCATCATATTCGGTGGTTTTCTCTTTGGTCGGAACATCTGGAAAGACATGTTCAAGTCCGTATTCGATCTTCCGGAATTCGCCTGGCGGACCCTCGCAATACGATGGGGACTGTTTTTCGTGGCCATGGCCGCTTGGAACGAAATCCAGCTATTGATCTTCACAGAAGAAACGTGGGCGAACTGGAAGCTCGGTAACATGGTGATTGTCTTGATCTTTGGTATAGCCAATACTCCGTATACGCTGAAGCATCTGATCGAGGACGCGCCTGCTGACGCCAAGGCATAACCCAAACAAATTTCTCCGAGTAAGGGAAAACCGCCCGAGGAAATGACCGACGGTGTACGAACGATCGCACTCCGTTCCAGGGCATGAAATCATCCATTTAAGCACGCTTGATGGCGCACTTTGCGGCATATTCGAACAACGAATGCCAATGCGGGCTGCAAATCGATGTTTTCTGTTGCCATTATTGAGATGTCTTTGCGCATAAGGGGAATATATGCGATAAATAAAACTATCGCGTTATGGGAGAACTCGCTTGATCCGCGAAGCATAGCGTTTAACGACTGTATTCCAGCTGACTTTGATCGCTGAAATGCGTCATAGGTGGGGTATCAGATTTAGGGGTCTGCAATGACAAACACTTCAGTGGGAACTGATGACTTTAGCTTGGGTGGGTCAGCCAGCCACCTTCTGCACCGGGCTCAGCAGATTGCAGCTGGGCGATCCGCAGACGCACTTCGCGATGCTGGAATAACCCTTCGACAATTCTCCGTACTCGCGGCAATTTCGTTGGATGAGGGTGTTAGCCAAAGCAAATTGGTCGAGCTGACGGGGATCGATAGGTCAACTCTGGCCGATATGGCTGCCCGGATGGAAGCATCGAAGCTGATCAAGCGTGTTGCGTCCAAGACAGACGCTCGTGCCAAGGCTGTTACGCTCATGGCAGCTGGCCGGAAAGCTCTCGGCAAGGCGATGCCTGGCGTCGTGGCCGCTGACGAAGCTCTTTTGGAAGCTTTGCCCAAATCCAGACGCGACAGCTTCATCAGTGCCCTCGGAATTATAGCGGACACTCCGGAAGATAAAGTCGAAGTCAGTGCGCCGACACCGGCTCCGGCGAAGGCTGCACCAACCAAAGCTCCGGCCACCAAGAAAAAACCGGCAAAGGCTGCAACGAAGTCCAAGAAAAAGAAATCGGCTAAGAAAGCAAAGAAGAAATAGGCTTCAAAGCAGCGCTGCAATGCGGTCGAGGTCATCGGGGCTTAATGGCCCACGAATGTGAAGGCTGATTATACCGTTCGCATCGATCACGAATGTTTCGGGTACGCCGGTTAAACCAAAATCAAGTCCGCCCTGGCCGTTTTCGTCGACCCCCACAGTCTGAAAAGGATTCCCGAGCCTTTGTAGAAACGAAGCGCCATTTTCTGGCTGATCGCTATACAGTAGCCCGTGCAAGCGGCCAGGGTGACGCCGTCCAAGCTCAATCAATAATGGATGCTCTACTTCGCAGGGTGCGCACCAGCTTGCGAATAGATTGACCACTATCGGTTTTCCATCCGTTGGCGGATTGAAAGCAATGTCACCGTCGGAGAGCAATGCAGGGAAGCTGCGCGTCGGCGCTGGTCTATTGTCCGCAAGGCTGGATGTAGGCTTCTCCTCTCGCAGAAGGTTTTGTACCCCAACCAACGCGAGGCCGATCAATGCCACCAGCGGGATCACGGCAAGCCACCGGGTCATTTGCGAGCTCGCCTCTGTGCATCTGTCGATGCCTGTAAGCGATCAGCCGCTCGGGCGCGGCGAAGCGTCAGATACACCGTTGTGCTGAGCGTCACGGCAGCGAGCGCATACACCGTCCAGATATAGGCTGCGTTCTTGTCGAATATCGGAAGCCATTCCATCCGTCGTCAGGCTCCAGCCAATAGCGCGGCGCGGGAGCGCGACGTCCGCCGCTCAATGATCTCCGTGCGCATAGAGGTGAAGACAAGCGCTGCGAGGAGCAATGAATGGCCCACGAGCGCGACAATCACCGGCACGAGATACTCAGGTGTCATGCTTGGCCCACCCGCACGAATTAAACTCGACCCCTGATGAATTGAAGTGAACCATTCGACGGAGAAACGGATGAGTGGGACATTCACAATTCCAACCATGGCGAGAATAGCTCCCGCGCGGGCTGCTTTCTGGCGCGTGTCCATAGCGGCCCGAAGGGCGATGTATCCAAGAAACAGAAAGAGCATGATGAGAGAGGACACCATTCGGGGGTCATCCCATTCCCACCACGTGCCCCAAGTCGGCCGCCCCCAGATCGATCCCGAGGCCAGACAAAGCGCTGTATATATGGCACCGAATGGAGCAATACACTTCGCAGCGATATCCGCTAGTTCGTGTCGCCATACGAACCAGACAAAACTTACCACTGCCATCGCCGAATAGCTCGCTGAAGTCAGGATTGCTGTTGGCACATGGACAAAGAGTATTCTGGCCGAATCTCCTTGTACGCGTTCCGCGGGCACCACCCACAAACCCTGCCAAACGCTAAAAGCGATCATCAGCCCCGACGCCCCAAAGCAGATCGGTGCCGCGTATCGTGAAAACGTCATGAAGCGGTAGGGGTTAGCAAGATACGAGATCATGCTGCCTATTTAGCACGCGCTATGCCACACACCATAGCAACAAGCTCCGTTGCTGCACGCGATGAAAGCGCACACCAGCTGTAAGACTCATGCCGCCCGGTTGCGGGCTGTCCGCAGCGGGGTTTATTCTGATGCTGTCGGTTTCAAGACGCTGGAACAGCGTTAATTGCCTGCAGGTACCGGCTTACGTCGATATGATCCATGCATATTTGATAACAGAAAGCTGAAATTAGCCGAGGCACTTACCACTAACTAACGCCAAGTTTGAGAGCAGCCCCCATCCCGAATGGAGCGATGGCGAGGGCAAATAATGTGGAGGCGGCCAGCAGATAAGCCTCTGGGGAGAGCGGAACCGAACTGGTAACAGCAAGTGCTCCAAAAATTGCCGTCGGAATATAGAATGGCAGCGCGATCAAAGCGATCAACAACCCGCCCCGGCGAACGCCTGCAGCAAGGCTGGCACCAAATCCTCCCCAGAAGAAGAAGGCGAGCCCCCCAAGACCATAGGCCACCGCTGCCCTCGGTAAGGCAGACACATCCATTCCCAGGATCAGTCCCAGAAATGGCGTTAGCGCCACAAGCGGCAGTCCGGAGACAATCCAGTGGGCGGTCGTCTTCGCGAGAGCGATCTGCGACAGTGGGGTGTCATCCATAGCCCACAAATCGAGGACTCCATCTTCCAGATCCGCCTGGAAAAGACGCTCCATGGTGACAAGGGAAGATAGGGCAAGGGCTATCCAGAGGACGGCCGGAGCCGCCGCCGCGAGTGTCGCCGTCTCCGGCCCAAACGTAATGGGTACAAGCATAGCCGCTCCAGCGAAAAACCCTAACGGCAGTAGCGCGCCAGCTCCGCCAGCCCAGGCTTCGCCGAGCGCTTGGGCGAATGCTGCACGCAAGGGCGTCGGAGACCGCATCAGAGCATCAACTCCTGATCAGCTTCTAACGGCAATTCCCCATGTGCCGACGCTATTGTCACGCCGCCTGCATCGCGGTGGTCTGATATCTGCTTGGCAATCAGATCCTTTCCGTCGGCGTCGAGAGCGGAAAACGGTTCATCCAGAAGCCAGATAGGGCGATCCGTAAGTTGTAGCCGCCCAAAAGCCGTGCGTCGCCTCTGGCCCGCCGAAAGGCCCGTTGCCGAAACGTCTGCCGCCCGCTCGACCCCGTTCCGGGAAAGAATTCCGGAGATATCAGCGTCGCTTCCCCAGGCGCTGGCCCAGTGCTTCAGGTGGCCGCGTGGTGTTTCGTGTGGCTTCAACCCGTCGGCGTGACCGAGCCAGTGGACAGCACCGTTAACGGTGATTTCGCCTGCCTCAACAGGGATGAGGCCAGCAAGGAGTCTCAACAGGGTCGTCTTTCCAGACCCATTCGCACCGCGCAACACGCATATTTGCCCCGCTTCAACCGAAAGGGACACGCCGGTGAACAGGACACGATCGCCGCGCATGGCTCCTAGGCCGGTGATGTTGATTGAAGGGACAGCACTCATGATCAGGGTTTTGACGTGCAATCGCGATGCCGGTCAAGCATTTGAACATGCGCCTGATTATCGCTCTCAAACCCCTTATGCCATCGGCAATCTGACGCAATTGCGCTTGCGATTTGCTGGATATACAAATGTATAAAACGATAACTAAAAGTATCGAACAGGCTAGTTAGAACAATGACATCACTTGATAGTTTCAAGTCGAAATCGACTTTGAAAGTCGGCGACAGGACATACACCTATTATTCCCTTGAGAAGGCCGCGGAGAACGGGCTCGGAGACATATCTCGCCTTCCCGCAAGCTTGAAGGTTCTCCTCGAGAATATGCTGCGATTTGAAGACGACAAGACGGTGACCCGCGATGACATAATCGCATTCAGGAAATGGCTCGAGGACGCTGGAAAATCGACCCAGGAAATAGCCTATCGGCCAGCGCGCGTCCTCATGCAGGACTTTACCGGCGTTCCTGCGGTCGTGGATCTTGCCGCCATGCGCGACGCCTCCGAAAAGCTGGGCGGTGGTGCGGAGGCGATAAATCCGCAAGTGCCGGTAGACCTCGTCATTGACCACTCGGTGATGGTCGACCACTTCGCGACGCCAGAGAGCTTTGCCCGTAATGTCGAGCGCGAATACGAGCGCAATGGCGAGCGCTACGAATTCCTGCGTTGGGGGTCCAATGCATTTCAGAAC
>JBCCIW010000076.1:0-12206 GCA_039028055.1 Pseudomonadota bacterium
GAAATGGCCTTGCCAGAGGCGCATTCTAAAGCCAAATAGCGGCAAGTTATGTTGCTGATTGCAAAGGCGAGACCCGCATCGCATGGCCAGTATGCACAATACCATTCGTCCCTGGCGGAACATCGATCGAAGAAAATCCCGCAAAATACGGGTCGGCGACGTATGGGTCGGCGGCGACGCGCCGATAGCTGTCCAAACCATGACGAATACGCCAACAGAGGATGCGGCGGCGACTCTTGACCAGATTCACCGCGCGGCTGAGGCTGGCGTTGATATTGTGCGTGTGTCTTGCCCGACACCAGAGGCAACGGCAGCGATGCCGACAATCTGCAAGGAAAGCCCTGTGCCGATCGTTGCGGACATCCACTTCCATTATAAACGTGGGATCGAAGCCGCAGAGGCCGGAGCCGCGTGCTTGCGCATCAATCCCGGTAATATCGGCAATGAGAAGCGGGTGAAGGAAGTCGTATCCGCCGCCGTCGCAAATGGCTGCGCTATGCGGATCGGTGTAAACGGCGGGTCTCTGGAAAAGCACCTGCTGGAAAAATATGGCGAGCCTTGCCCGGAAGCCATGGTGGAGAGCGCCCTCGACCATGCGCGTATACTCGATGACCTCGATTTCCATGAATACAAGATTTCTGTGAAGGCCTCGGACATGTTCCTGACGGTGGCGGCTTATCACGCTCTGGCCGATGCGACCGAAGCTCCCTTGCATCTTGGTATTACGGAAGCTGGCGGACTGCGGACCGGGACGGTGAAATCCTCCATCGGCATGGGCAGCCTTTTGTGGGCAGGAATAGGGGACACGATCCGCGTGTCGCTTTCGGCTGACCCGGTTGAAGAGGTGAAAGTCGGTTTTGAAATGCTGAAATCCCTCGGTCTTCGAACCCGAGGGGTGAATATTGTGGCTTGTCCAAGCTGTGCACGCCAGGGCTTTGATGTGATCAAGACCGTTCAGACGCTGGAAGAGCGCCTGTCTCACATTTCCGAACCCATCTCCCTGTCGATCATCGGCTGCGTCGTGAACGGGCCGGGCGAAGCGGCGATGACCGATCTCGGTTTTACCGGCGGCGGCAAAGATGCGGGCATGATGTACGCCGCTGGCAAGGTGGACCGGAAAGTTGGCAACGCCGACATGATCGACGAGATCGTCGAAGCGGTGGAAGCGAAAGCCGAAGTCCTCCGGGCCGAGAAAGAGGCTGGCGAGGACGTTAAGGTCGGCGAGACTGTCGCAGCTGAATAATGCCTAATGCTCTATAGCGCGCTCGATCGCCGTTTGAATTCTCGCAACGTCATTTTTAAAATCGGGATCGGGCCGTAAAGGAATCCCCTGCCTGTGAGCGAGGGACGAGATATCCTCAGGCAGGTCGTGTAAATCAGTAGACTGCGAGCTGCCCACAAAAATCGGGATTACAGGGATACCTTTTCCAAGCAACAGCCGAACTTCAAGCCGAACATAATCGTTTGGGTTATTCAAGCGCTCGGTTTGCTCGGTATCGGAGGTGCCCCTCCAATCTGGACCAATAAGCACAAGCGCTACACGGCAGTCTGCGAGACTTTTCTCAATCGCCATGCGGAAGTCGAAACCTGGCCGCATAGAATCGACGTCTTTAAAAACGCGCTCGCGGCCGAACTCCTGTGCGAGGCGATCGTACAACCTGCCGCAAACATCAGCGGTGTCGTCCCGCCTGTACGATATAAAGATATCGTGGGAGATGTCGTTTATGATCTGACTGTCATCTGATGGTGCAGCTTTTAAATGGGAGGGTGAGCTGCGCCGATTTCGTCTACGCGAAAAGACCAATATCAAAACTATTATGATAGCGACGATGAGGAGCTGACCAACCGAGATAGCCGGCGAGTTTGGAGCAGCTTGCAGCGGTAATGAGAAAACTGGCACCGACAATATTCGATTATTCCGCCGCTTGCAGTTCTTTCGCAGCCGCTTCGTCCTCGAGCCACCGCTCAGCTTCCAGCGCCGCCATACAGCCCATTCCGGCGGCCGTAACCGCTTGCCGGTAGATGTCATCGGTGACGTCGCCCGCGGCAAAGACCCCGGGGATATTCGTGGCGGTGGAATCCGGCGCAGTGACAAGGTAGCCGTGGCCTTGCATCTCCAGCTTGTCCTTGAAGAGCTCCGTTGAAGGGGCGTGCCCGATGGCAATGAAGACGCCGTGGACCGCGCGCTCGGTGATCTCGCCTGTTTCCATGCTCTTGAGCTTTACGCCTGTCACACCGAGGGGGTTTTCATCGCCGACCACCTCTTCGAGCGTATGGTTCCAGACCACTTCCACTTTCGGATGCTTGAACAGGCGGTCCTGAAGTATCTTCTCGGCGCGAAGGCTGTCGCGGCGATGCACAAGAATAACCTTTGAAGCAAAGTTGGTGAGGAACAACGCTTCTTCTACGGCGGTGTTGCCGCCGCCCACGACCACGACTTCCTTCTCACGATAGAAAAAACCGTCGCAAGTGGCACAGGCGGAGACGCCAAATCCCTTGAACTTGTCTTCGGAGGGAAGGCCGAGCCATTTGGCCTGCGCGCCGGTTGAGATGATGACCGCGTCTGCTGTGTATGTCGTGCCGCTATCGCCCACAGCCTTGAAGGGGCGGCTGTCCAGATCCACCGACGAGATATGGTCTTCGACAATTTGGGTGCCCATGACCTCGGCATGGTGGCGCATCTTGTCCATGAGCTCGGGACCCTGGATCTCGGCAAATCCCGGATAGTTCTCGACATCGGTCGTAATTGTCAGTTGGCCACCCGGCTGAGAGCCAGTTACCACCAGTGGATTACGCATGGCGCGCGCAGCATAGACAGCGGCGGTCCAGCCAGCAGGGCCGGAGCCTATGATCAGAATTTCCGTGTGGCGGGTCTCGGACATGTGTTCTCGTCTTTCTTGTTTCGAACCTCCAGTGTCTCGTTGGAGGGACTATATCGAACGGTTAACGAGTTCTCTATGGGGATTCTTCCGCGCTGAATAAAGGTTTTCGATGCCGCACCGCAGCTAAAGTGTCGGTTGAGTTCGTGCGAAGATACTCAGAGTTCTTTCACCTTTTTCCCTTATTTCACAGGGTTTGTAGAGTGTTGTGAAAGTTCCGACGTGACGGACCTGTCCCTTGCCAAATCCTCCGGCCGCAAGCCGCTGACACCTGATCAGCGCAAGGCCCTAACTGTCGTTTGGGGCCGAGTGCAGGACTATGGCAACAGCCTGATCTATGGCGGGATCGTCTTCACCACGATTTACCTGTTTCTCGTTGGTGTCCCGCGCGTGCTCGCCGAACCGACGGGCGCACCCTTCTTCCGCAACTGGCAGTATGGCAACTGGATCATCCTCCTGATCCATGTGGCAACGGCTATTCCACCCCTCCTGATTGGCCCCTTCGCGTTCTCGAAGAAACTTCGCAGCAAGAGCGTGAGATGGCACCGCTGGATCGGTGTAACTTACTGCCTCTGCATCTGGATCAGCGCCGTGACAGGCGTGATGCTGGCCACCGCAAACACGCGGGGCATTGTCGCTCAGATGGGCTTCAGTTGTCTCGGGATCACCTGGTTCACAACAACCTGGCTTGCCTACACCACGGCGCGGGCGAAGGACATTGTCGCCCATCGCCGCTGGATGCTCCGAAGCTATGCTGTGACCCTTGCTGTGGTAAGCATTCGCCCGATGTTCCTGATTGATGTGCCATTCGGCCTGAGCGCCGATGACTGGTACCGCCTCGTGACGTGGATGTGCTGGGTGCCCAACCTGCTGATCGCGGAGACCTACATTCGCATTACGAAGCCGAATGCGCGGCTGATTTACTGCTAGAGACGGCCTCACCGTCGAGAATTTCGACGGTGGTATGAGTCACCCCAAATCTCTTGGCCAGACGGTCTTTTATCGCCAGCCGTATCTCCTGGGGGCTCATGCCCGGCTCCGGAAGCGCCTCCAGCGTTACCATTGGCTGTTTCTCAGTGAGCGACCATGTGTGGATGTGGGACACGTCCACGAGGCCCTTAACGTGTTCAATGAGATCCTCGGAAACTGCTTTCGGGGTAAGTCCGTCCGGCGCGCCTTCGACCAGAATGTGACCGGACCGCCGTGTGATCCGCCAACCCGCGACGCCCACAAGGCCTGCGACGAGCATGGACAATATTGGGTCAATCGGCATCCAGCCCGTCGCCATGATGACCAGTGCCGCAGCGATGGCCGCGACCGATCCGAGAAGGTCGCCGGCCACATGCCAGAGCGCGCCTAACAGGTTGAGATCCTCCCGGTCTCCGCCGTGCAGGACAGCAAAGGCGATGAGGTTCACGATCAGCCCCACCGCGGCAACGGCGAGCATGAGGGACCCCATCACGTCGCTCGGAGAGAGGAGCCGCTGGACACCCTCGACAAGAATCCAGACCGACAGCGCCAGCAGGGCGAGCCCGTTCGTGAAAGCCGCCAGCACACGCATGCGCGAAAATCCGAAATTGCGTGTGTCATCGGCGGGGCGGGCGGCGAGGCGATAACCGATCCATGCGAGTGCGAGGGAGGCTGTGTCCGTGAGCATGTGGGCTGCATCGGCCAGAAGGGCGAGAGACCCCGAGATCACCCCGCCAACCACTTCGGCCATCATGAAACAACCGGTCAGCAGGCCGGCAATAGCAACGCGGCGACGACCATCGGCCGTGGAAACATCGCCGTGAGAGTGACCATGACCATGGCTGTGGTCATGCGTGTGATCATAGTGGTGATGAGAGTTCGCCATTGCCGGGTGATTGCCTCGCCTTGCGTCAATCCGCAATAGGAACGCTTAGACCGAAACGGGCAGGAGACGCAAAGTGGATTATGATGATGTGGTGAGAGGGCGGCGGAGCATTCGGGGATACAGGCCGGAACCGGTGTCGCAAGAGGTGATCAGGGAGGTGCTGGAGTTGGCCTTGCGCGCGCCGACCTCGCTGAACACCCAGCCCTGGAATTTCTATGTGGTAACTGGCGAGCCGCTCGATCTCATCCGGAAAGGGAACGTCGAACGGAACCTCGCAGGCGTCCCGGATTCAAGGGAGTTTCGCCGCGGCTCGGAGGAGGGGTATCAGGGCGTACATCGCGAACGACAGATCGGCATTGCCAAACAGTTGTTCGGGGCCATGGGCATCCAACGCCACGATAAGGAAGCGCGGCAGGACTGGGTGCTGCGCGGGTTCCGCCAGTTCGATGCGCCCGTCTCCATTGTCGTCACCTATGACAAGTCGATCCACGGGTCGGACATCGCGCCATTCGACTGCGGCGGCGTAACCAATGCGCTGGTGAATGCGGCATGGTCGCGTGGGCTCGGCTGCGTGATCAATTCACAGGGCATCATGCAGTCACCTGTGGTGCGCGAACACGCGGGTATTCCTGACGATCAGGTCATTATGATCTGCGTCGCCATGGGCTACCCCGATGACAGTTTCCCGGCAAATGCCGTCGTATCGACCCGAAAGTCCGTTGATGAAGCGGTGACGTTCGTGGGATTTCGAGATTAGGGGAGAGCCTTCAACTCCCTGACGTCCGCTGCTAGACTTCTGAGACGTCAAGGTGGGGATGTTCGAATGAAGCGCCTCTTATTCTGCTTGTTAGCTCTGGTCTGTCTGGCGCTGCCAGCCTTTGCCGAGGAAAGGCGGCTGGCCCTCATTCTGGCCAATGAAGACTATCCGGCGGAGCTCGGACGCTTGACGAATACCCACGAGGATGCGGCGGCGGTGGAAGCTGCCCTGCAATCTGTTGGTTTCAGTGTGACCAAGGTCCTCGATGCCAATGCGGATGGGCTTGAAGATGCCATTACCAGTTTTGAGATCGCAATTGATGCAGAAGCTGCCGATGGTGATGACGTGGTGGCGTTCTTTTACGCGTCGATGCACGGAGCCGCGGCCGACGTGGACGGTCGTCAGCGAAATTTCCTGCTACCGGCTAATGAGACCATTGCATCAACCGGCCAATTGATCCGCAAGGCCCAGCGTGTCGATCAGATCATTTCCGGGCTCGGTGCAACACGAGCCAGCGCGGTTTTCTTTGTGTCAGATGCGTGCCGCAACAGCCTCGCCACAGCTTTTTCCAAATCAACGAACAAAGGCTTCGTACCAGAGCGGCGGGACTCCCGTGTGCTTGTCGCCTACGCGACACCGCCCGGATCTACAACGCCCGATGATGGGCTATTCGCCCGTGTGCTTGCCGAAGAAATCCGGCGGGGCGGCGAGCGGGCGACGGTCACCATGCTGGATGTCGTCGGGCGTGTAGGTCAGCAGCGCGGCGTCGATGGTCGTCCCTTTATTGCGCCGGGCACCGTTCCGAACTGGTTCTGCTTCGGGGGGTGTCGCTCTACCGTACTCGGGCAGACCACGGATGCGGGCGAGGCACTGGCCCTTGCAATATCGGTTGACACGCTCGCTGCCTATCAGGAGGTCGAACGGCGTTTTCCGAACCACGCGCAGATTGCTTATGTCCGCAGCCGTATCGACGCGCTGACGCCGGAACGTCGCCCCGCCACTTTGCCGGAACCGAACCGTCGCGTCCGCGGGGACGGCACTGTGTCAGAGGTGCGACCGGGAATGGTAGACCCCGCGCTTACGGAGGCTCGACAGTGCGATGGTGGAAGTATCAACCACTGCTACAATCTTGGGAACAGCTACCGATTAGGCAGAGGTGTGACCCAGGATTACGGCGAGGCAGTGCGCCTATATCGCTTGGCCTGTGAAGCTGGCCATATGGCGGGCTGCAGCAATTGGGGGTTCATGTATGCCAGTGGACAAGGTGTCCTTGAAGACAACGTGGAAGCGGTGCTTCTCTATCGCCAAGCTTGTAACGGCGGATATACGGGGGGCTGCCGAAATCTCGGTTACATGTACGCCAATGGATTTGGTGTCGCAGAAGACGACGTGGAAGCTGCGCGCTTGTATCGCGAGGCTTGCGATGACGGAGATGCTATGGGCTGCAGCAACCTCGGTGACAAACTCTTTCTTGGCAATGGTATCGACAAAAACGAAGTGGAAGGCATTCGTCTCCTTCGCCAGGGGTGTGCCGGAGGTAACGAATGGGGCTGCGATAAGCTTCGCGAGTTTGGCTACACGCCCTAGCTTTTGTGACCGCTAGTAAGCCGTGGAGGGTGTCTGGATCTCATTCTGCTCATCAAGCAGCACGACTTGCGGGGCGTGCTGACGAGCCTTTTCAGCCTCCACATGGGCAAAGGCTGCAATGATGACGCGGTCGCCGACAGCAAAGTTGCGGGCGGCTGCGCCGTTGACGCCAATGGTTTTTGAGCCGCGAGGGGCTTCGATGGCGTAGGTTTGTATGCGCGCGCCATTGGTCACGTTCCAGATATCGACCCGTTCATTCGGCAGAATACCGGACGCGTCCAGCAGGTCCTGATCGATGGATACTGAGCCTTCATAGTGAAGGTCACATTGCGTAACGGCACCTGAGTGCAGTTTTCCCTTGAGCATGTTGAGCAACATACGGTCTCAACCTCCAAAAAGTTTAACGAATTGCGGGACTTCCAGCCATTCGCACATAAGAACTCTACCCGCGTTTTTAAAGGGTTCAGGTGCAGTGCCCATAAAATCACCTCAGGATCAAGTCAGGCTGTCATATCGCGACAATTCAACCGAGTTGCGCAGCGCGGCGCGCTCTCCATGAAGCAAAAGCTGTGCCCGTTTTCACGTCTCGTCTTCCGTCTTGGAATCGTCAGCTTTCGCCCAGATTTCTCTCAGATGGATATCGGTGTCAGTCCCGATATTGAGCCATCCCAATCGACCGGACGACGCGTTCACGATCATGATCTGATCGTCCAGCGTTGTTGCTTCGTGCAGAGCTCTCTGTATATCGCGCAGGCGATATGTGCTGCTCAGGATAAATGTGCCCGGAAAAACCGAAGCAAACTCGCCGAGGCCATTCATACAGATAATCAAGTCTACATCAGAAGTTCGGTCGAGCTGCGTGACGATGACGTAATTCGATGCCGGACCACTCGGCGCGACAGGGGCCTCCGGGGCCTCTGACCGAGCCCGCTCGATGAAGGCGGCTTGCAGCTCAGCCATCTTAGAGGCCCGCTGCGGCTTTTGGCTGTCGCCCTTGCTGACGAGGCTGTTCTGCGTCACCCGACCTTCCGCAACAAAGCCCTGCAATTGGCCGAGTGTGTAAGGACCGTACACGGTGTCCTTTACAAACACGTACCAGATCGCCGGGTCGACAGCGGCAAGATCGAGAGGAGAGACTTTCGGCATTTTTCGTCGCCCGCGGCTTGGTTGACTTCAAAGAGCTTAGGAGCAGTGTGTAAACGAAATGACGAGGGAGTGGAAAAAGACCATGTCTGAAGAGAATTTTGTGAACGTTCGTGAAGAGGGGCATGTCCTCATCGTGGAGATGAACCGCCCCGAGCGGATGAATGCGCTCCATCCTCCGGCGAACGAGGCGCTCGGCAAGGTCTTCGACGATTTCGCAAGCAATCCGGATCTGTGGGTAGCTATAATCACCGGTGCTGGAGACCGAGCCTTTTCGGCGGGCAACGACCTGCGCTGGCAGGCTGAAGGCAATCCGATCTACACGCCCGAAAGTGGCTTCGCCGGTCTCACCTCCCGCTATGACCTCGATAAACCCGTCATTGCGGCGGTCAATGGCGTCGCCATGGGCGGCGGCTTCGAAATCGCCCTGGCTTGCGACATTATCATCGCTGCGGACACTGCAAGATTTGCGCTGCCGGAGCCGAAAGTTGGCCTCGCAGCGCTCGCTGGTGGCCTTCACCGTCTGCCGCGTCAAATCGGGCTGAAACGTGCCATGGGCATGATCCTGACCGGGCGAACAGTCAGCGCCGAGGAAGGGGAGCGCCTCGGTTTCGTCAACGCCGTGGTGCCGCCTGATCAGTTGATGGAGACCGCTACCGCTTGGGCCGAGATGATCCTTGCCTGCAGCCCGATGTCAATCCGCGCTTCGAAACAGGCCGTTATGCAGGGCCTCGACATTGCCCACTATAAGGAGGCGTTTGAGACGCGCTATCCAGCCGTCGGCGCTATGCTTAAGAGTGAAGACATGATCGAAGGGCCGAGAGCCTTCGCCGAGAAACGCAAACCGAACTGGTCAGGAAAGTAGTCTCAGGCGGCGTCAGCCGGGCGCACGAACCGAACACCGAATGCTTTCCCGTTCCGACGCACGACCTCTCCGGAGAGATTGCCCGCAATGATCTGCTCGCCAATCATCGGGGGCGGGCCATCGGTTTCGAAACCGGCACCCGTCAGGGAGATGTCGATCACGCGGCACTGCAGGCGACGTCCGTCCTGGCGGATCAGTATCGCCGGCCCGTCTGCCGGATAGCGTGGTGAGCCCCGCTCTTCGTGCAGGTTGAGGCGATCTTTGTTGTCCAGCCAGATCAGCTTGTCGGCCAGGCGGTCGCGCTTGGATTGAACGGTATTGAAACCGACAGCAAATCCGTCCTCTGTATGCCGAACGATTTTGCCAGCGACACGGCCGATCTCATCGAAGTAACAGACGATGTTGTGACCGACGGGGGGGACATTGTTCGACCGAAGGCGCGCCCCGCCGCAGGAAAGATTTACACTCACGAAGGAGTGCTCCTCGCTGGTTTCATTGAGGAAACGACCGCGTAGTGTTAGCTCCACGCGCTTGTGCAGCCGGTGATCCTTCTGAAGTTTGGGATTCTGGGTCAGAATGGCGTGATTGCGAGCCAGCGCTGTCATGTGACGTCTCCCGAATTAAGCCACCCGTGCCGGAATTGCTGAGAAGATTAGACGCAGTTAGTTCACAAAGTGTTTCCAGACCGGCATGAAAATGGAATGAATAGAGCAGAAGTTCGTTCATAGGGATGGAGACGCGAGACATGGCGACGTTTGATTATGTGATCGTTGGGGCCGGCAGTGCAGGATGCACACTTGCAAACAGACTGAGCGCCGATCCTTCGGTTCGGGTCTGCCTGATTGAAGCAGGCAAGAAAGACTCCAGCTTTTTGATCCGGATGCCCGCAGGCGTTGGCCAGCTCATCAAGGAAGCAGGTCCCCATAACTGGGGGTTCTGGACCGAGCCGCAGGAGCATCTGAACGGACGCAAGCTCTATTGGCCAAGAGGCAAGGGATGGGGCGGCTCCTCCTCGATCAACGGCATGATCTATATTCGCGGCCACGCGCGCGATTACGATCAGTGGCGTCAAATGGGCCTCGATGGCTGGGGCTATGCCGATGTGTTGCCCTACTTCCGTCGTTCTGAGCACTATGAGGGAGGAGAAAACAGCTTCCATGGGTCCGGCGGCCCGCTCTGGGTAGAAGACTCCCCGTTGGACAATCCGATCCATCGCGCATTCATCGAAGCAGGTGTCGAAGCTGGCTTTAAACGCACACAGGATTTCAATGGAGCCGAGCAGGAGGGTTTCAGCCACTACCAACGCACGATCCGAGATGGCGAGCGCTGGAGCGCGTCTTTTGCCTATATCCGACCGATCGAGGACTTGCGCCAAAATCTGACGATTCGCTCGACAGGTCTTGTCACCAAAGTTGTGGTGGAGAACGGCAAAGCAAAAGGGGTCGAAGTTGTCTCGGGGCCAGGACAGAGACCGGAGCGGATCGACGCGACGTCTGAGGTCATCGTCTGCGGCGGAGCTGTTCAGTCACCGCAAATCCTTATGCTGTCCGGTATCGGACCAGCCGATGAGATCAAGAAACATGGCATCGAAGTGCACGCCGATCTCAAAGACGTTGGGCAGAATCTCCAGGACCACCTCGATGTTCTGGTGCTTCAGGAAATCAATCAGCCGCTGTCAGCCTACTCCAAACAGAAAGGTTTGAAGAAATTTACGGTCGCACTCGATTACCTCCTGCGAAAGAAAGGTCCGGGAAGGGATCAATTCCTGCAGGCAGGGGCATTCCTGAAATCCCGTGAAGGTCTGGATCGGCCAGACATTCAGTTGCACATGGTCAACGCCATGTCGCTCAATCATGCAAACGAATCCGTCGAGAAGGACGGCTTTATGGTGCACTCCTGCCAGCTGAGGCCAGAGAGCCGGGGCCACATTGGTCTGAGATCCGCCGATCCGTTCGACACGCCGATGATTGATCCGAATTATCTGGCCACGGAAGAAGATCGCCGCGCCATGCGCGAGGGCCTGAAAATGGTCAGAGAGGTTCTGAAACAAGACGCTCTCAGGCCCTATCGCGGGCCCGAATATGGACCAGGCGAAAAAGTCAAAACCGACCAAGAGATCGATGCATACATTCGGGAGACCTCAGAAACGATCTACCATCCGATCGGCACTGTCCGTATGGGAACAGATCAGGATGCCCCGCTGGATAGCCAGCTTCGGGTGCGCGGCGTGGAGAGCTTACGGGTGGTCGACGCCTCGGTGATGCCGACCCTGATCGGCGGCAACACAAACGCACCGACAATCATGATTGCAGAGAAAGCCGCCGACATGATCCTTGGCAAACCCGGACCCGTCCCGGAGCAGCCAGAACTCGCCGGTGTCGCTTAAGATCAACGCGACCTCAGAGCGTCTTCCGCGGTTTGACGCCGATTGCGTCGTAGCTGGGGCGGGGGTCGTTGGACTTGCCATCGCCCGTGCCCTCGCAATTGCCGGGCGGGATGTACTGATTGTCGAAGCTGCGTCTGCCATCGGGACCGGAAACAGTTCGAGGAATTCGGAGGTGATCCATGCGGGGATTTATTACCCTGGAGGTTCTTCGAAGGCGGAGTGCTGCCTCGCCGGAAAATGGGCGCTGTATGACTATCTTCGCTCACGGAACATTGGATACAGAAACTGCGGCAAGCTGATTGTGGCGACGACCGAGACCGAGCTTGATCGTCTGGATGCCATCGTAGAGCAGGGCAGTTCAAACGGCGTTGATGATCTGGCGCTACTGACGAGGTCAGAGGCGGTGGAGATGGAACCTGCTCTCAATGTGATGGGCGCAATCCATTCGCCATCGACAGGCATTGTCGATAGCCATGGCCTCATGGTCAGCTTGCTCGGAGAGGCCGAGGATCATGGAACCCGAATTGCGTTCCAGACCCAGATTGTTCGCGGGAAAACCCTATCCGACGGTCGCACGGAACTCGAATGCGCAGGATCAGAGCCATGTATTCTGACCGCCACGACATTCATCAACTCCGCAGGGCTGGCCGCTACAGGGGTCGCCGCATCAATCGATGGATTTCCAGAGGACGCGATCCCCGAGCTTTTCCTCGCGAAGGGCAATTATTTCACCC
>JBCCIW010000077.1:0-12131 GCA_039028055.1 Pseudomonadota bacterium
GCCCGCTCCGTAGAAACGCGTCGTGATAGTCGCCGAGTGTGAAATCGTCGCCTAAGGCGTCTCTGGCCCGTTCGCGCAGCTCAAGGATTTTCAGCATACCAATCTTATATGCCGTCGCCTGACCTGGCATCACAATGTACCTGTCAATCGCTTTGCGGCAGTCCCATTCAGGATTTGGCGTGTTGTCGATTAGGTATTGGATGGCTTCTTCTCTTGTCCATTGTTTGTCGTGCAGGCCTGTATCTACGACCAGACGCGCAGCCCGCCACAGTTCCATAGCGAGGCGTCCGAAGTCAGAGTAGGGATCATCATAGTATCCGAGTTCCTTGGGCAGATATTCCGTGTAAAGGCCCCAGCCTTCCGAGTAGGGGGTGAATCCGCCAAACTTGCGAAACTTCGGCAGGCCTTCCAGCTCCTGCGCAATCGCGATCTGCATGTGGTGACCGGGGATGCCCTCATGGTAGGCCAGCGCCTCCATCTGATAGATCGGCATCGCGCTCATGTCGTATAGATTCGCGTAGTAGATGCCAGGCCGCGAACCATCCGGAGCCGGTCGCTGATAAAATGCCTTCCCCGCGGCACGCTCACGGAAAGGCTCTACCCGTTTTACGATCATATCCGCTTGCGGGAATGTGTTGAACATGCGTGGAAGGTCTTCACGCATGGCATCGATCATGGCTGTAGCGGTTTCTAGATACTCAGCACGTCCTTCATCCGTATCTGGATAGTAGAACTGTTCGTCGGTCCGCAGGTGCTCAAAGAATTCTTGCAGAGTGCCATCATATTCAACCTGGGCCATGATAGCCCGCATTTCATCGTGAATGCGATCCATTTCCGCCAGGCCCAGATCATGGATCTCTGCCGCGGACATGTTTGTAGTTGTCATATTGGCAAGGCGGGCAGCGTAATAGTCCTCGCCACGCGGCAGTCTCCATACACCATAATCGGTGCTGGCAGTTTCCATTTGGGTCTCGAGTACAGCGATGAGACGCTCATAGGTTGGGCCAACAGCGTTCCGTAGAGCGATATCTGCATCTGTTCGAAGCGTCGAGGCCTCCGATCGTGTGATCGCCCCGCTGTCAACAAGCGCTGCGACTTTGTTTCGAAAGTCATCCATAAGCGGGCTGGGATCGTCATACTCCGCTCCGGCAAAAGGATAACCTTTCAAGACATTAGAAGACGCTTCAATCGTATATTCATAAACGAATTTTGGTGGCATGACGCCGTCTGCAGCCAGCTCTTCTGACCTTTGAATATTCGTGCCGAGAAAGACAGGAATGCCGTTTAACCGCGATATGTAGGCCTCCGCATCCGCCTTCGTATCGATCCTGTGCTGATTGATCAAAAAGGCGGGTACCCACGAATGTGCACCGCGCATTTGATTGAAAATGTAGGCGTGATCTCGAAACGCAAAATCTCTCTCGGCTTGTTCGAGTTCATATTCTGCGAGCCGCCAGGATAACTTAGCCTGGTCATTCAGTTGCTCGTAACTGAAATCGGAGCGCATTCTCGCGACGTTCGCACGCTGAATTTCTATCTCTCGAAGTACGCTCGCCTCGCTGACATCATCCCATTTGTCGTAATCATCTTTGATTCCGAGGAAGGTTTGCGTCATCGGACTGCGCGCGACTGTGGCGTTGAAGGTCTCCTCGAAAAATTCGCTCAGGCGTTCACTCTCGGTCTGAACGGCCTCTACTCCACCAGAGTTTATCGAAGGATCGTTTTGGCTGCCGAGCGATGGAAAGTTCGGGAGTGTGTCGCAAGATGACAGAAGAAAAATGGATACTAAAGCAGTAACCGTGTGTTTCATTTGAAAAATCCTCGCAGATGACGTGACAATTACGAAAGTCTTAACGCCTTTTTCGGTTTCGTTAACCATCTTCGCCTTAGAAAGCCAGATAGCGTAGGTCGGGCGACTCGCGGTTGGGTGTGATAAGTCCGATAGTATTGTATTTAGAGCGTCGAATCATATGCATTGGACCTCGGAGCAGAGTTAATTCGAATGGATCCTTTAGAGCTCACGGAAACTACGAAACCTCTCGCTGACTCCGTCGAGCCTGAAGAACAGGTAGAAGCGACCGGTGTAGCCACCCAAGTTGACTATATGCAGCTTGCTTTCTGGGCGCTGATGCTCATCGCTGTAGCTGCAGCATGTATTGCACTGGCTTGGCCTGAGGCGGGCGGCGCTACTTGGCCGGTAACAATGATTGCTATGGGGGCCTTCGGTCTGGTGGCTATACTTTGGCTGCTGCGAGGTGCCGGTCGGCGACTAGGTCTATTTCCTGAAAAAGGACTAGCTGAAGCCTCTATTTCTGTAAGTCCACCGAAGTTTGGATGGATCGACGCCTTGGATGAGGCGATACTGATCACCGAGCGTGGAGGAGCTGCGGTTGCCTCTAACAATGCTTACAGGGAACTCGCAGCTTTGACGGTATCAGGATTGGGTGATGTTACCCGCGCGCCGACCGTCGATAGACTGTTTGGCGCGAACCCAGGTCTGGCAGGACCGATTTTCCGTCTATCCAAGTCTGCAAAGGCGGGCGATAAACGCCGCGAAGTCCTCCCTGCTATTACAATCGGTGCAGAAGGGCTGCCCGTACAGTTCGAGATCGGCGTATCACCGCTACCCCGCAATCGTGTTTTGTGGCGGCTTCGCCGAATCGCGGGGACAGAGGAAGCGACCGGCGCGGCGGATATGAAGGCGCTTTATGTTGAAGATGCGCCAATGGGGTTTTTCGCCTCCCGGCCAGACGGAACGGTGACCTACGCGAATGCCTGGTTGCGAGAGCTGATTGGTCTTCCAGAGTCGACCTCGAATGTCCGTATTGACGACATCATGCGCCCCGAATTCGTTAAGCTTCTGCGTCGGGAACGTAAATCCGGCGCGCCTGGGAGGGCAGATATACGGATCCGTGCTCGCGACGGGGTTGAGGTTCCCGTGCAGACCTTGACGACATGGACCGGTCGCGGTGCTGACGCCGCAGGACGAACAATTGTCATTTCCAATGCCAAGGGGCTTCTCGGAAGTGAAGACAGACTAACCGCGATGTCCGCAAGCCGCCCTCCACGGCCAGATGGGGATCCGATGTTCGATGACGCTCCTTTTGGTGTTGTGCGCTTGGAAGGCACCTCTCTGGAAGCGGCTGTAATAATCGACGCAAATCGCTCTCTTATGGCCATTACTGAAGGAAAGGCGGCACCGGGCACGAAGTTTTCAGATTTATTTGTAGCTAATGAAGGGCAAGAAAAGCTCGAAGAATTACTACTAGAATCCCTAAATAAGCCGGTCGAATTGAGCTTGGCTGGCGACGACCCAAAAACGGCAAATGTTGTTGTCGTTCTTGATAATGAAGGCATGCCTTCGGTCGCATATGTAATTGACCGGACAGAGCAAAAGCAGCTGGAAATGAGCTTGGCTCAGGGACAGAAAATGCAGGCCATTGGCAAATTGGCTGGTGGCGTTGCCCACGACTTCAACAATGTCCTCTCCGGCATCATTCTGACAACAGAAAAGCTGACTATCCGTCATCCATTGGGTGATCCGAGTTACTCAGAACTAAAGATCATTCAGGATCTGTCGCATCGTGCTGCCGAACTCGTAAAGATGCTTTTGGCCTATGCGCGCAAGCAAACATTCAAGCGCGAAGTTTTGAATATTACAGACACCCTATCAGAGTTTTATATTTTGCTGCGCCAACTTGTGGATGAGCGCATTGAGCTAGATATAAATCACGGGCGGGATCTGCCGCTTATCAAAGCGGATAAGAACCAACTTGAGACTGCGATTATCAATCTGTCGACAAATGCTAGAGATGCAATGTTGTCCGATGGAATGGGAGGCGGGAAACTAACAATTCGCACGCATTCAGTGGATGAAGTGCATGCCCACAAAAACGGGTTCGATTTCGTTGATCCCGGCCAATATCTTCTCATCGAAGTGAAAGACACTGGCAAAGGAATTCCTGAGGCTGATCAGGCAGAAATATTCAAGCCTTTCTTCACCACCAAGGAGGCCGGGCTTGGAACAGGACTTGGGCTAGCCACAGTCTACGGCATCGTCAAACAGTCGGGTGGATTTATCTGCCTTCGGAGTGAAGTTGGCGAAGGGACGACGTTCGAAATATATCTGCCTGCTTTGAGCGCTGCGGCTGTCGCCGAGTATGAGACAGAAGCCAAAGCGGCTGCGGAGACATTTGGCGGGCCAAGACTGATCGACATGGCAGGCCGCGGCAGAATTCTCTTCGTTGAGGATGAAGAAAGCCTTAGGGGCATTGCTGCTCAGCTTCTCAGAACAAGAGGGTATGAAGTCGAAGAGGCCGCAGACGGCGAAGAAGCCCTAGCGATAATGCAAGCTCAGCCTGAGAGTTTCGATCTGGTCATATCCGACGTCGTTATGCCCGGAATAACGGGACCTGCGCTCATTAAGCAGGCCAAAGATCTGCTGGGGGATGCTCGCGTCATCTTCATCTCTGGATATGCTGAACGGGATCTGGCTGAAGCTATCGAGGAAGACCGAGAGATTTCATTCTTGCCGAAGCCCTTTACCGTGAGCCAACTTGCGGAACGTGTGAAACAGGAACTTGGTGCACGTCAGAACGGAAGAAACGAAGCGGCTTAAGTGCTTGCCGTCGCGAACTCCCAATCAGTTGTGTATAAAGCTAATACTGAAGAAGACCAGGGGAGAGGGAGGGTATAATGGGCAATGACCTCTCCCCTAGGCCGTAGTGCACACGTCCCCCTGCGCACTAATTACTAGATAGCATCCCGGCTGGCCCGCTAAGAGCCCTCGTTTTGGGGGGGTGGTGAATCTTTGGGAAGCAAGTGTCGCTTCAAGAGGGCCGCTACAAGCGCCGGATCTTCAAGCAAAAGCCAGTGCCCCCGATCTGGCACTACGTGAACCGGGAAACGACGTTCTTCGCCGAATTGATGAGCGAATTTAGCGTCCACAAATGGATCTTCATCTCCGAAGATGATCAACCCTTTCTTGGGAAGCGCATCCAATTCTGAGGTCCACTCATCGGTTACAGTTTTGGCGGATCGATACAAGGAAAGAATAGAACGCTTCATGACGCCGTTCCAATGCTTGGCCTGTGTCGCCGCGGTTTCCTTGGGAACACCTGCTCCGTGTAAGGCTCTACCAAGCATCTTCCGCGTTGAAACGGCCATCATCAGCTCGCCCAGTAGCGGTGTCTGCCATCTTTTCGCGGTCTTATGCCAAATATAATCGGGGTGCATGATGGCGTCGATTACGGTCCAGCTGCGAACAAGATCAGGCCTGAGGCTGGCGATGCGCTGCGTGAAGATAGCTCCCCAATCATGACCTACAATATCGACTTGCTGGTTGGTCCGTCGTGTCAGGCCTTCGATCTGCATTAGTAGCCAGTCGGCATAGCCATCCTTTGTGGGGACGAACTGTTCTGGCCACCCAGTGCCAAAACCTGGGAGATTCGGCGCGAAATACTCACTCTCTGGCAGTCCAACTGCGCTTACAATCGGCTGCCACAAGGCCGATGTGTCCGGGACACCGTGAATAAAGACGACTGTCATTTCAAATCCTTCCTTAACGGCAAGGCTTCCCACGAGCAAAATTTCCCGTCACATAATAGTAGAGATCGTACACGCAAGGGAGACAAGGTCATGAAGACGGCGATTACGGAGATGTTTGGTATTGAGCATCCGATTATTCAGGGCGGGATGCACTATGTTGGCTTTGCGGAAATGGCTGCAGCCGTATCGAATGCTGGCGGCCTTGGCATTATTACAGGACTGACGCAGAAAACGCCGGAAGATCTGGCGAACGAGATTGCGCGCTGTAAAGACATGACCGACAAGCCGTTCGGGGTGAACATTACGTTCCTGCCCAGTCTTACGCCTCCTGATTATCCAGCAATCGTTAAAGCGGTAATTGATGGTGGTGTAAAAGTCGTGGAAACCGCGGGCAGAAACCCCGCTCAGGTGATGCCATTTCTCAAAGATGCCGGCATCAAGGTCATTCATAAGTGCACGTCTGTGCGCCATTCGCTGAAAGCCCAGGAAATTGGATGCGATGCGGTATCCGTGGACGGGTTCGAGTGTGGTGGTCATCCGGGCGAGGACGATATTCCAAACATGATCCTGTTGCCGCGAGCGGCAGATGAACTGGACATTCCGTTTGTATCATCAGGCGGTCAGGCTGACGGTCGCTCTTTGGTTGCGTCCTTGGCCATGGGAGCTGATGGAATGAACATGGGAACGCGGTTTATTGCCACCAAGGAAGCTCCCGTGCACGAGAATGTTAAACAGGCGATCGTAGCCGCTTCCGAGCTCGATACTCGTCTTGTCATGCGCCCGCTTCGTAATACAGAGCGCGTGCTGACCAATGATGCCGTCGAGCGTCTTCTCGAAAAAGAGAAGGCCTTGGGCAGCGATCTGAAGTTCGAGGATATTATTGAGGAAGTCGCAGGCGTTTATCCACGCATCATGATGGAAGGTGATATGGATGCGGGCGCGTGGTCTTGTGGCATGGTTGCCGGATTGATTCATGACATTCCAACCTGCAAGGAATTGATAGACCGCATAATGAATGAAGCTGAGAGTATTATCCGGCAACGCCTTGAGAGCTTCATGTCCGGCGATCTGGTTGCAGCAGAATAAGAATACGGACCATGCCAGTATATTTAATCGCTCAAATCACGATCCATGACCGCAGTTCTTATGACAAATATGATGACGGATTTTTCGAGGTTTGGGAAAAGTATGACGGAGAAGTACTGAGCGTTGATGAAGCACCGACAATTCTTGATGGGGACTGGTCAGCGACACGTTCAGTACTGCTCTCATTTCCGTCAAAGGAGGCTGCAATGGCTTGGGCAACATCTCCGGAATATATTGAACTCGCGAAGCATCGCGTTGATGGAGCTGAAACACGCTCAATAATGGTGGAAGGTTTTGCAGGTGAGATAGTCGGCAAGCCTAACCTACCATCGAGATAATGATACCATCACCAACCCTCGAATTCTATTTCGATTGTTCCAGCCCTTGGACCTACCTTGCATTTCATAATATCCAATTGGTCGCCCAACGCATGGATGCGGTTATCAGTTGGAGACCAATCCTGGTTGGAGGCGTTTTCAACGCCGTCAATCCGTCCGTTTATGAGGCACGCAAAGCACCGGTAAAGGCAAAGGCGAGATATCACGCTAAGGATCTTCAGGATTGGGCGCGACTGTCGGGGCTGAAAATCAAAATGCCGCCAACAGTGTTTCCGGTGAACAGCGTGAAGGTAATGCGCGCATGCTTAGTACTGTTGAGTGATGATCGGATGGTAGACTTCGCTCGTGTCGCCTTCGAAGTTTACTGGTCTGAAGACAGGGACTTGTCACAGGATGATGTTGTCCGGGACATTTGTGACAGGGTGGGGGTTGATGCAGCAGAGTTATTTGCCCGTATTTCGATGCAATCTGTCAAAGATGAGTTGCGTCGTAATACTGATGAACTGATTGCTCGGGGCGGATTCGGGTCACCTACCATATTCGTCGGTGATGATATGTTTTTCGGAAACGATAGACTCCCACTTGTTGAGGCCGCACTGAAGGAAGCAAGATAAGCCGTCGCTTAAACAAGTCTGATCACTGATCATCGAAACGGACGCGGCCCCTCCTGGACTTGGTTTCACTTCGTCGTTTTTTATCATCAAGTCGTTTGAGCACGGCTTTTCGGCCTGGGCGCGTTACGCGTCGGGTCTTGGGGGGAGGGATTGCCGCGTTTATCATATCCGCGAGGCGCTTCCTGGCTGCCTCACGATTGAGCGACTGACTGCGGTGCTTTTTCGATTCAATTATCAGATCACCACTGCTCGTAAGTCGTGATGCCCACAGGCGCTTGAAACGCGCTTTGACTGGACGTGGAAGACTTGAAGTGTCGAGGTTCCACCGCAACTGGACCGCCGTGGACACCTTATTGACGTTCTGCCCGCCAGGCCCGGACGACTTTATGAACTGCTCCGTGAGTTCCCACGGTTCAATTGCCAATTCGCGATCTAGCCTTATCGCGATGTTATTGCTGCATTTTTTCAATAAACAAACCGTTCAGTTAGAATTCAGAGAGGCCGCAATATATTGCTCTTCAGGGTGCTGGACAGACTAGGGGTGTTCGAAAATTCGTACACCGCCCTAATGAAAGGAGAAAGCCATGGCTATTCTCAGAAACATGTTGCGACTTTCTGCGACCATTCCAATGCTGGCTTTTACATATGCGGTGCCCGCCACCGCGGAGAAGCCAGGATTCTCGGGGCAGAATTTCGTCGATCAACGAAGTTTCAACGACAGGGGGCGACGTGGCGATCGTGGTGCTCGAGGAAACCGCGGGCGTGACGGCGATCGCGGGCGTCGAGGCAATCGACAGAACTTTCAAGCGAATGAACAGATCCATCGAGGTGGTGGTGAATTCACTGAAGCTCACCATCGCGGCGGCCGAAGAGGAGACTTTAGAGGTGGTCGCCGGGGTGATTTCCATCGCGGAGGACGCGGGTTCAATCGAGGAGCACGGCGCGGTTTCGACCGTGGTTTCGACAGGGGGTTTAACCGTGGCTTTCGTCAGGGACGCCGTCGGGGTTTTAATCGCGGATTTAACCGGGGATTCAATCGCGGTTTTCATCCAGGTTTTCGATCTAGAGGCTACTTTGGTAACCGCTTCTATGGCTACAGGCCCTATCGCGGATTTAACGGGTACTATGGCCCCCGCTTTCGTCGATCGGCAGGATTTAACTACGTTCCAGCCTACGCAATTGGGGGCTTCTACACCATTGGAGTGAATACGATCATCATCAATGACTTTGGTGGATATGGTCTGTACGCGCCGCCAGCTGGATATCACTGGGTATGTGATAAGGGCTCCAATGATGCAATACTCGCATCGGTTGCGACCGGTGCCATTATAGGTCTAGCTGTAGGTGTGCTGGCCGATTCTGGCGGATACTGAACCGCACGAAAACTAGTCGAGTAGAGTGGTGTAGAGTGAGAGAGCGCGGCGTTTGCTGCGCTCTTTTCACTTTTCGGATGTTTTTAGTTTTCCTTCAGAAATCTCGGCACTATTATTTGATGGTCAGTGGCGAGTCGCCCTGACAAGTTTGAAGCAACTGAAAGGAGGTGATCCAATGTCAAGTGAGAAACCAGGTAGGGCGATTGGGTCCGTATCCGAGGATTTTCGTGTGGAGCAGCCTCTACTGAACGTCTGACAAGATACGATGGGTCCTGAAATGGTCCCTGGAACCTTGGGCTTTACCAAGCTCACGGAGGCCGCCTGAAAAGGGCGGCCTTTTTGATTCGACGGTTTGGGTCGCTTAAGTGTGAGACAGAGGCAAAGTTATGTTACCGACTATGGCTTGTTCATCTCGCGCCGCTATACCATCTGATCATAAAGCTTAAGGATCGGACTTATGAGAAGACTTGTATATGTCGCCTTGCTGTCACTCACCTTGGCAAGTGCTTTGGCGCATCCAGTAATGGCTGATACGCCGTCTATCGCAATTGAAGTCGCTGAAACCGAGACCACCTGGTACGGCAATGGAGTTGCAGTCGATGGTAACGATGTCGTTTCTTACTTTGCCGAACAGCAGCCTTTGGAAGGGTCTGAAGAGTTCACAACGGTCTGGCAAAACGCTGAATGGCAATTTTCTTCTCAGGACAATCTCGAAGCTTTTGAGGCGGATCCTGAACGTTATGCACCGCAATTTGGTGGATACTGCCCAACAGCGCTCGCCCATAGTGATGTTAAGATTGGCACGCCCGAGCAGTTCGCAGTAATTGACGAGAAGTTATATCTGAACGTCAATTACGATGCGAACCTCGCGTTCCGAAACGACAGTAACAATCTGATTGCTCGGGCCAACATCAACTGGAGAGAATTAGTATCGGGACGGTAGACGGACTTACGCTTGAATCCCATCTACTCGCCAGGGCGGAAATCGCCTCGCTTTGCCGGCTTTGTAAATGCAAAGCCGGTGGCCGTCTGGGTCGCGAAACCAGGCTTCCGTCCAGAGCCAGGACTGTTCCGTGATGGGCGTATCGAATTCGATTCCATCCGCTTCAAGATCTTCGACCGCGGAGATTATGTTCCCGACCTCAAAGTAAAGTCCTGTCTGGCCGGGTTCGACATAATCTACTTCTGACAGGGAGAACGTTGTTCCTCCGTCAGCGCATTCGAACCGCGCGTACTTGCTATCCGGCGAGTCTACAATCAAACGAAGACCCAGTATCCGATAGAAGCCTATGGATCTTTTCAGATCGGATACTTTAATGGTGATTTGATTTAGTCGCAGATCAGTGGATTTGCGCCAGTCCATAAATGACTATACGGGCTCGGCCGTGTCGTCGTCAGCCTTGGCCTTAGACTTACGCGCCTTCTCTTCAATATACTCGAAGGCCAGTTTCGTCTCGTCATCCGAATCAATATCAATCTTCACGGCACCGCCTTTGGATAGTTTTCCAAACAGCAGTTCTTCAGCCATCGGTTTCTTCACATGCTCCTGTATGGTTCGAGACAGAGGCCGGGCACCGAATTCTGAGTCAAAGCCCCTATTCGCCAACCATTCACGTGCAGCATCGCTCATATCGATCGTCACATTGCGATCAGCTAGCTGAGCCTCTAGCTGGAGAACAAACTTCTCAACGACCCGCTCAATGATCTCGGGTGTCAAACCGCCAAATTGGATGACACTATCAAGTCGGTTGCGGAACTCAGGCGTAAACAGGCGCTTGAGTGCTTCTTCTGTTTCGTCGTCCTTTCGGCCGCGCCCGAAACCAATGGAGTTCTTAGCCGCATCGGACGCACCCGCATTTGTTGTCATGATCAGTATGACGTTTCTGAAGTCTACCTTACGTCCGTTTGAGTCGGTGAGTGTTCCATTATCCATTACCTGAAGAAGGATATTGAACAGTTCCGGATGTGCCTTTTCGATTTCATCGAGCAAGAGCACGCAATGGGGATGCTGATCTACACCATCGGTAAGAAGACCGCCCTGGTCGAATCCAACATAGCCAGGGGGCGCACCAATGAGTCTGGAAACAGTATGTCGCTCCATGTACTCGGACATATCAAAACGAAGCAATTCAACCCCGAGAATTGACGCAAGCTGGCGGGCAACCTCAGTCTTACCCACCCCGGTTGGCCCGGAAAAAAGGTAAGATCCTATCGGCTTGTTGGGTTCTCGTAGACCTGCTCTTGCCATCTTGATCGCGGCAGATAGTGCGGTAATCGCTGGTTCTTGACCGAAGACAACCCGCTTCAGATCTTTTTCGAGAGATGCCAACTGCTTTGCGTCATCCTTGGTAACCTGCTTGGGTGGAATACGAGCGATCTTGGCAACAATCGCTTCGATATCCGAAACGCCAATCGATTTTCTTCGCTTGGCTTTTGCCTTCAGCCACTGCGTAGCTCCTGCCTCGTCGATAACATCTATCGCCTTGTCGGGCAGCTTGCGGTCCGTGATGTATCTCTCTGAAAGTTCCACGGCCGACTTGATAGCGTCGTTCGTATATTTGAGCGCGTGAAACTCTTCGAATTTCGGCTTAAGCCCGAGAAGAATCTTGATTGTGTCGTGCACAGACGGTTCAATCACGTCGATCTTGCGAAAGCGACGAGCGAGAGCACGATCCTTTTCGAAGTGCTGCTTGTACTCCTTGAATGTGGTCGAGCCCATGCAACGGAGTCCGCCATTTTGGAGCGCTGGCTTCAGCAGATTTGATGCATCCATTGCGCCGCCGGAAGTTGCCCCAGCGCCAATCACCGTATGAATTTCGTCGATGAAGAGGATCGCCTTTTCCTGCTCCTCAAGCTCCTTCATGACGGATTTAAGCCGTTCCTCGAAATCGCCTCGATAGCGCGTTCCAGCGAGGAGAGCGCCCATATCTAGTGACCAAATAACTGCATCGCTCAGAATATCAGGTGCTTCACCATCAACTATTTTCTTGGCGAGGCCTTCTGCAATCGCTGTTTTTCCGACGCCTGGATCACCTACCAGGATAGGATTGTTTTTGTTTCTGCGGCAAAGGACTTCGATGCATCGCTCAATTTCAGCGTCTCTGCCGATCAGAGGGTCCACCTTTCCAGACGCCGCTTTTTCATTGAGATTTACACAATACGCAGTAAGTGCC
>JBCCIW010000078.1:0-12124 GCA_039028055.1 Pseudomonadota bacterium
CATCAAAGTTCTGAAAGGCCTCGAAGCCGTGCGCAAGCGCCCGGGAATGTACATCGGTGACACCGATGACGGTTCCGGCCTTCACCACATGATTTACGAAGTGGTGGACAACGCCATTGACGAGGCGCTGGCGGGGCACGCAGACGAGGTGCGTGTCACCCTGTATCCAGACGGGTCAGCGGAAGTCACCGATAATGGCCGCGGCATTCCCGTTGGCATGCATCCAACCGAGGGAAGGTCAGCAGCAGAAGTCATCATGACGGAGCTCCATGCAGGCGGGAAGTTCGATTCCAATTCCTACAAGGTCTCCGGTGGCTTGCACGGTGTTGGCGTGTCCGTGGTCAATGCCCTGTCCCATTGGCTGGATCTGACCATCCATCGCGACGGGAAAGAGCACAAATGCCGCTTCGTGAATGGTGGTCACACCGAGCGTCCATTGGAAGAAGTCGGTGACAGTCCGACGAGGGAAGACGGCTCCGGTCCCTACACCGGCACAGCCGTGCGTTTCCTTGTGTCGGACGAGACGTTCACCATGACCGTTTATGATCGGAAGACGCTTGAACACCGTCTTCGGGAACTGGCATTCCTTAACTCCGGCGTCCGCATCGTATTCCGAGATGAACGCGATGCCGAGCCATGGGAAGTGACTCTCGAATATGAAGGCGGTGTGAAAGCATTCGTCGAACATCTTGACCGCCAGAAAACAGCGCTGCTGTCCGAGCCTGTATATGCGATTGCGGAGAAGGATGGCATCACCGTGGAAGCGTCGATGCAGTGGAATGACAGCTACCATGAGAATGTTCTTTGCTTCACCAACAACATCCCCCAGCGCGATGGCGGCACGCACCTGGCGGGCTTCCGCGGGGCGCTTACCCGGATAATCAATAAATATGCAGCCGAGTCAGGCGCAGCGAAGAAAGAAAAAGTCTCGATTACAGGGGACGACGCCCGCGAAGGATTGACCTGCGTACTTTCAGTGAAGGTGCCTGATCCAAAGTTCAGTTCACAGACGAAAGACAAGCTGGTGTCTTCCGAAGTGAGGCCCGTGGTTGAAAGTCTGATGAGTGAGAAGCTCGGCGAATGGTTCGAAGAGAACCCAAAAGACGCTGCGAACATCATGACGAAGATCGTTGAGGCTGCTGCTGCCAGGGAGGCCGCTCGGAAAGCCCGGGAGCTTACGCGTCGTAAAACCGCTCTCGATATTACTTCCTTGCCGGGCAAGCTCGCAGATTGCCAGGAGAAGGATCCCGCAAAATCTGAACTCTTCATCGTGGAGGGTGACTCTGCCGGCGGATCTGCCAAGCAGGGCAGGGATCGGACTAATCAGGCCATCCTTCCGCTTCGTGGGAAAATCCTGAACGTTGAGCGCGCGCGATTTGATAAGATGCTCTCATCCGATCAGGTAGGTACACTGATCACCGCGCTGGGGGCCGGTATAGGCCGCGATGATTTCGACATCGAGAAGCTGCGCTATCACAAGATCATCATCATGACCGACGCTGACGTTGACGGCGCGCACATCCGTACACTGCTTTTGACATTCTTTTATCGTCAGATGCCGGAGCTGATTGAGCGTGGATATCTCTACATTGCCCAACCACCGCTGTACAAAGTCGCCCGCGGAAAATCCGAACGATATCTCAAGGACGATCCGGAAATGGAAGCCTACCTCATTGAGGAGGGAACCAGTGGCGAAGTTCTTGTACTCGCAGACGGCACCCAGGTCGGTGGCGAGGATCTTCGTGATCGCGTCCGTGAAGCGGCGACTTTCAAACAAGCCATGTGGCGAATGACATTGCGGGCACCTGCCTTTCTCGTCGAGCACGCAGCGATTGCTGGCGCGCTGAAAGAAGATGCAGGAAATGAGGAGGCGGCAGCAACGGCCGATCGCCTGAATCGTATTGCAGAAGAAAGCGAAGATACGTGGGTAGGCGCGTTTGAAGACGGCTCGCTCGTGCTCCAGCGCACCGTAAGGGGTGTCGAGGAAAAGCTGGCGCTTGACCCGACACTTCGCGCCAGCCCTGACGCGCGTCGCCTTGCAGAGCGGGCAGCAAGTATCGCCGAACTCTACGACCAGCCCTCTGTGCTTCGCCATGAAAAGGGTGGAGAGGTGGATGTTATGGGCCCGACGAGTTTGTTTGAAGCTGTGCTTGAATCCGGTCGTCAGGGCCTGAAAATCCAGAGATACAAGGGCCTTGGTGAGATGAATGCTGACCAGCTATGGGAAACAACCCTTGACGCAAATGCCCGCACACTTCTTCAGGTGAAGGTCGATCATGCCGATGAAGCAGACGATATGTTCTCTCGGCTTATGGGTGATGTCGTCGAACCACGGCGTGATTTCATCCAGGAAAACGCGCTTGAAGCGGAAGTCGACGCCTAAGCCATCGAATTTGAGTTGGCGAAGAAAAATGGCCGCCGGGAGAAATCCCAGCGGCCTTTGAAGTTATGCCACGTCGGAACACTGAGAACCGTCATGACAGGGAGGACCATCCACGGTCAAAAGCTTTTCGAGACGGTGAAGACGCCGGTTGAACCGTTTCCGGCAAGTCCGGCCGTATCGATAAATCGCGCGTCGAAATCGATTCCATACCAGGTCGCTGTCACACCTATCCCGAGATCCCAGTAGTCTTCACCGAAGCCGCCGCCCTCTGGAACGAGATCATCAATGAAGAACAAGCGACCTGCACTTCCGCTAACTGAAAAATCCACACTGCTCCCTCCGACGTCTGGAAGGCTACCAAGTGGCATGCTTGCAGAGACGGCAGGCAAGATCAGGTCGCCTGTCTCAAAATAATAGTCTGGTGACCATGTCAGACTGAAGCCGAGTTCGAGAGGCCCGACCGCATAGCTGGCACTTCCATAAAGCTCCAGATAGTTCTGGTCATTGAAATCAACCAGCACCTCGCCTGGGGCAACCCCTAGTGCGGCCGCCAATGTTGCTTGATCGGGGGTCAGCACATCCGGCACGATTACATCGTCGTCCCCGTCCGGCGCATCTGGATAAAGATAGTAAATAACGCCGAAATCCAGGCCGACATCACCTACGCTGGGTGTAAATCCCGCATAGAAGTCGATTTCTGTAGAAGATCCGTCAGAGATGGATTCACCCGTGATTGGATTTGAAAGATCGTCATTGAAGTCGACAGTAGACCCCCAAGTGCCGATGTAGAAGCTGTCCGTTGCCCAGTCAAAACCGCCTTGAATTGCAGCATCCGAAGCTGACTGCGAAATACCCCGGAACGTGTAGTCGGTTGTAATGGCGACATTTGCAGAAAATTCCCCGCCGAGGAATTTAGGTCCTTCGTCCTCGTCCTGGGCGACTGCTGGAGAGCACAATAAAGCACTCGAACAAGCAGCGCTGATCAGTAGTTTTTTCAGCATTAATTTATCCCTTCTCCACTGACGCCGCATAAAGCAGCAAGCTCTGGGATATTAATGCTGCACGTGCTCACGGATTCGCGAGCAGAGAGGCACGCGACGCCTGTAAGTGGGGGTCGCCTGCTCGAAATCAGGGCAGCAAATTCGAGATTTGAACGGCCAGCGTGCGCTCTGTCCTATGGGAAGGTGGGCTTTCTACCTTGCAGATAGCGGCGCGTAGCTGAGATGCATTCCAGCATCAACCAGCAAGGTCTCGCCGGTAATATGCCGGGCATCGTCAGTGAGGAAAAACACGGCGCTTGCTGCAATATCGTCAGGTCCAGAAGCGACATTGAGAGGCACTGACGCTGCAACACCGGCTTCTAGCTGTTCAAATTGCTGCGCTGACATTTCATCTTTGAACCAGCGAGTGCCGATGAAACCCGGGCATACCGCATTGACGCGAATAGCCGGGGCAAGGGCCCGCGCAAGCGATAGGGTCATGGTATTTAGGGCACCTTTGGTCGCTGCATATGCAACCGAAGAGCCGATGCCTGTCACACCGGCAATCGAAGACACATTGAGTACGGTCGATGCGCGCTCGGTTTGCCGATGAGCTTCGACGAGAAGACCCTTGCACGCCTGCAGCATCATGAAGGGGCCCGCGACATTCACGGCGTACGTGTCCATGAAATCTGCTTTCGAAAGCGCGTTGAGATCAGAGTGATCTCGGGCGTGACGCGTAATCCCTGCATTATTGACGAGAATATCAAGCCGCCCCCATTGCTGCGCAGCATCTGCAAGCGCCTTGCAGCCCTCTTCGGACGAGACATCGCCGACTACAAGCCGTGCCTGAGCGCCGAGTTCCGTGCATGCGGCGACTGTTTTCTCCGCGTCTTCAACGGATCGGGTGCAGTTGATAATCACATCTGCGCCGCGGGCTGCGAGACGGGTTGCAATGCACGCCCCGAGCCCGGTCGCAGATCCTGTTATCAGCGCTTTGCGTCCTTCGAGATCTTTCGGTGTACTATTCATGAATTGGGCTTTCTTTCGATCAGTGGATTGAACCGTGGCGTCGTAATCTGAGCATGAGCAACAATTCCGGAAACGGCCCAGCCGAAGCCGACCAGGAAAAGTCTCACCATACAAATTTGTCCTTCTCCGAACCCCGGAGTTGCAGCTGCAAATACCTCAATAATCAGTACTTTGTACGGTGACGAGCCCTTGGCGCAAGCTATATGCTTCGAGTAATACCAACACCTGTTCGAGGGGAAGGGGTCTCCCATTGATGTCGTACATGTTCATCCTGGCCGGGTTGATCCTTTTGTTTTTGGGCGGCGAGGCAGTCGTGCGGGGATCCGTTGGCGTAGCCAGACGCCTCGGCATATCGGAACTCGTGATCGGCCTAACCCTCGTAGGCTTTGGGACCTCAGCTCCTGAACTGGTCACGAGCCTTCAGGCGGTCAACAAAGGTGCAGTTGGCATGTCGGTCGGCAATGTCGCCGGATCCAATATTGCAAATATTCTGCTTGTTATGGGCATTGCGGCGCTGATCAGACCGATCGTGACAAAGCCGAGCGCACTGACACGAGACTTCACAGTCATGGTCTTTGCAACGCTTATATTCGCAGCCCTCGCTTATTACGACATATTCACGCGCATGGCGGGCGGCATCCTCGTCACACTTCTTGTTGTCTATATCGGCTCTTCATTCCTGCTCGATAAGAGCAATGAGGACGCGGCCATGATGCACGCCGATGAGGGTGAGCTTATCGAAACAAATGATCCGCTTCCTTTGGCGTTTGTCCTCGCTATTGGGGGTATAGTCGGCGTCGTTTTCGGGGCCAAGCTACTGGTCGATGGTGGCATAGATATAGCTGAGCGGTTCGGCGTGTCTGACACGCTTATCGGGCTAACCATTGTGGCTATTGGAACCAGTCTGCCCGAAGTCGCGACTGTCGGAATGTCTGCGATACGTGGCAAGTCAGATGTCGCTCTTGGGACTGTCCTCGGCTCGAACATCTTCAATATCTTCGGGATCATAGGTGTAACGGCCCTTGTCCATCCATTTTCACTGTTCGCGCCACCTGTTTCAGGCAGCCATTCGGGCTTTGACTATGGTGAAGTGCTAGCTGGCGGGGGTAACGCCCTTGCTGCGGGGCATAGTCTCTCATGGACAGATATCTCGACCATCATCCTGTCGGTCTTCTTTATCGTCGTATTTGCGTTGACCGGAAAACGGCTGGCACGTTGGGAAGGTGGTCTTCTCCTCTTCGGCTATGGCCTCTATATGGGCCTCTTGTTCAATTTGGTACCAACGCCGTTCGCATGAGTGAAAAATCAATTTATCAGGGCCTTGATCAGCTCGGAAAGCAGACGGGTCAGCCTCAGACCCCGGAAGAGGCGAGACTCGAGAGGGTGCCAAATCCTCATGCTGGTACGTTGTACCTGTCTCGCTTTACAGTGCCCGAATTCACATCAATCTGCCCCGTCACCAGTCAACCGGACTTCGCGCACCTTGTTATCGACTATGCGCCGGGCGACTGGCTGGTGGAATCCAAAAGCCTGAAACTCTATCTGACGGCCTTCCGGAATCACGGAGCCTTCCACGAAGACTGCACTGTCCGGATCGGCAAGGACCTCGTTGAACTGCTTGACCCGCAATGGTTCCGCATCGCCGGATACTGGTACCCCCGCGGCGGCATCCCCATTGACGTATTCTGGCAATCAGGCGCTCCGCCGGAAGGCTTATGGCTACCTGATACCGGCGTCCCGCCCTACCGCGGTCGCGGTTAGGTCGAGCTGCTTAGCAGAGGTTCAATTACCTGTTCGAACATGAACGCGGCCGAGTCGTCGAAGATCTGCTGGAACTGAGTTGCCGAGAACCCGACATGGGTGAAGGCACCTTCCACAATGAAAAACTCGTTCGGCAGGCCCAGCGACGTGTAGCGCTCCGTGATCACGCAACTGCCGGACAGTATGGGCATGATTATCGGAAACTGCGTCGTCGTTTCGGTGCGGCAGGGAACAACGCCGTCAAACTCCTCGTGGGCTCCGTAGAATGGAGGATCACCTGTATCGATTGTATCGAGATCGGCAACAGCGCCTGAAATGACCACTGCACCCTGTATGGCTGACGAAACACCTGTATTGGCGCTGCTGTTTCCGAACAGTCCACCATTATTCGCGAGAAAGGTCTGCACGTCCGGGCTGAGAAGTGAAACTTCGCTCTCATCCTGAACATTGGCGATCGCGGCCAGAATGGCCCCGGCCGAAAACCCACTGGCCAGAATAGCATCCGCCCGAACGCCGAATTCGTTATCGGTTAGAGCGTCCTCCCGGAAGAAACGGATCGCCGCGTACATATCGTGAAGTGCCCGAAGAACGCCGATGGTAAGATCGTCTTCGTTCGTGGGAATACTTGTGATGAGACGATAATCTATCGTTGCCGTTACATAGCCGCGCATCGCGTAGTTTCGCGCAATCGACTCAGCGCCCATTCGGTTTCCACCCACGAACCCTCCGCCGAATGCCGCGATCAATACGGGTCTGTCCCGTCGCGTGTCCCCGGCCCCTGTAAAGATATCCATAAAAAGAGGCTGCTCTGCACCACCGCTGAGGAGGCCGGATCCAAACTGCACATTTCGAACAACATCTACGTCGCTGAAGATCATGTCCCGGAAGGCAACACCTGCGGATGCCTCATCAACGTCCGTAACGGTGATCGAAACCATTTGGTTGTTGCTTCCGCCATTTCCGTCCGAAGCGGAGACAATCACCATGTAAATATTGTCGCCGTCCGCATCGCCCGGCATCTCGAAATCCGGCGGAGCCAAGAAGGAGAGGGCACCCGTCCCCGCATCGATGTCAAAAATTGCTGCGTCAGCACCTCCGGAAATACTGAATGTGACGACATCTCCATCGGCGTCCATTGCCGTTGCGGTGTAGACCGTCCCGGAAGTATTTTCGGCAGTCTCAGCCGTAGCGGCGGATGTCACCATCGGCGGAGTATTCGCGGCCGGCGGCTGCATCGCAACGGATGTGGAAGCATCATTCCCATCGGAGCAGGCAGCGAGCAAAGCGGTCGAAATTATAAGCGATTGAAAAGTCTTGAACGTCAAACCAAAATGCTCCCTCACATCCGCAGTATGCGGATCGCGCCTTTGCCAACCATGAACTTAAACACCAGAGTTGAACCCGACGTCGCCGTCAAGCCGGTGACCAGTCAAGCGCCACAATCCTTCAATGACGGGAAAACGAGGACCGATCAGCCAAGCAGTCCGAAAAGCGGTTTGGCGCGCCGGTCTTTCCGCCAGCGTTGCCGCAACTCCCGATCATTCGGTGCATCCTTGCGACCGCGTGGTATGTGTATGTCATTCATCACAGGCGTAAGGCCTCTAATCAGGTCTTCTTCAACGCGCGCGTGGTCGTCTCGATCTTTCAGAACAAGAACATGGCGTTCGGTTGCGCCTTTGCGATGCCATGCTTCACGCCAGCGTTCGTGACCAATCAACCTGCCTCTGAAATTGGCGGCCTTGCCGACGTACAAGGCTTGAAGCCAGAAGACGAACCGCCGCCTGACAAAGACATAGACACCGCCTCCTTCCGGTAGGCCTTTGTCCGTCATTGTGATCCGAAACCGATATGTTTTTCCGGTTTCCCCGTGCCAGCGGTGACGGCGGAATATCATGGGAGACCTCGCATCGGATAGAGTTAATAATTCGAAGTCTGGCGTTAAGCAGTTTACAAATCGCTAACGAAAAAATTACGGAATTCCCACTAAATAATGGAACGAGCCGTACCGATATTGATGCTACGTCCACCCGCCAAGATATAAAAAACGTTTATTAAACAGTGTTGAAAATTAGACAGAACGTATCGTACTATATTACAGCAAAGTCATCGTTGCATTAATTCAATGTAAACGGCATAGCGGTATAGGGGCAGTAAGAGAGAGTAGAGTTCCGCGCCAATCAGGGCGGACGAGTAAGAGGGAAAAACGGACATGATCGGTAGCCTCCTCGGCATGTTGTCCACAGACATGGCCATCGACCTCGGGACAGCAAACACGCTTGTCTATGTTAAGGGCCGCGGTGTTGTCCTCGATGAGCCATCAGTCGTCGCTTACATGACGCAGGGTGGCCGCAAGATGGTTTATGCGGTCGGTAACCAGGCAAAATCGATGCTTGGGAAAACGCCCGTAAACATGGAAGCCATTCGCCCAATGCGCGATGGCGTCATCGCCGACTTCGAAGTCGCCGAGGAGATGATCAAGCACTTCATACGAAAAGTGCATAATCGCCGTGCTTTCGTTTCGCCTCTTATTATTATCTGCGTACCCAGCTCCGCTACAAGCGTTGAGCGACGTGCCATCCACCAGTCTGCTTTGGCCGCTGGAGCCCGCGAAGTACAGCTCATCGAAGAACCTATGGCCGCCGCCATTGGAGCCGGGCTGCCTATCGAAGATCCAGCGGGGTCAATGGTCGTCGACATCGGTGGCGGAACGTCAGAGGTTGCCGTCCTGTCCCTCGGCGGCATCGTCTACTCCCGCTCCGTTCGCGTCGGTGGTGACAAGATGGACGAGGCCATCGTCAATTATCTCCGCCGCGAAGAACGTTTGCTCATCGGTGAAATGTCCGCAGAGCGGATCAAGAAAGAGATCGGTACGGCCAAAACGCCGGAGAAGGGCTCCGGCATGACGCTTTCCGTCCGTGGCCGCGGCACACTCGACGCCGTGCCAAAGGAAGCTGAAGTCAATGAATCGATGGTCGCTGAGGCGCTTCGCGAACCCGTCACCGAGATCGTGGACGCCGTAAAAATCGCACTCGAAGCGATGCCGCCTGAGCTTGCAGCTGACATTGTCGACCGTGGCATCGTACTTACCGGCGGTGGCGCATTGCTGCGGAATCTCGACACCGTCATCCGCGAACAGGCAAAACTGCCGGTCATGATTGCTGATGACCCACTCAAATGTGTGGTGAATGGCTGCGGTGAAGTGCTCGAGAACTATTCGAAGATGAGAGGTGTATTATCCCCTGAAGTCTGAGGAAATGGCCCCTATCTTGCCTCAGTTTATGGTAATCTATCTCTTGAAGTTAAAGGCCTGATGGGCACGCGGGAGAATCCCGTCGAAGGAGTGTAAGCGGCTATGGCGCGTCAATCGAATATAGGTTCGAGAAAACGGCCAATGCGGGGATTGGGCCTTGCCGTCATTTTCGTCGTGGCATTTGTCCTTGTCCTGTTCCAGACAGCCCCGCGGTTCGCCGCCGGCCTTAATCCAATTCGCACAACCACCAGTGACCAGCTTGCCGCGCGGAGTGGTAGCGGCTGGATTGCCCGCCTGAGCGGACGCGTTGCCCGCGATGAGCGCGTATCTGATTTGGAGGCTGAAGTCCGGGATCTGGCCCGGTGGCGCGCGGCTGCCATCTCCATGGCCGAACGCATGGAGACCTATGAGGCCATTCTGAACGTGCAGGGCGAACCACCCGCCCGCGGTGTGACGGCCCGCATCGTCTCCGAAACCGGCGGCCCGTTTGCGGAAACCCTCCTTGCAAACGCTGGTAAATCAAATGGCGTCGAGGATGGCTTCATTGCCGTGAACGATGCTGGACTGGTGGGCCGTGTCATTCAGCTCGGAGACCGATCCTCTCGGATCCTGAAGCTCAGCGACTTCAACAGCCGTATTCCTGTTCTCGGTGAAGCGAGCGGCGTGCGTGGAATAATGTATGGCGGCCGCGAAGGGTGGGGCACCGTTGCCGATCGTCCAGAAGCCGACGCTTTTTACCCTGGCGAGCGCATTTTGACCTCCGGCGAAGGCGGCGTGTTTCCACGCGGACTGCTCGCGGGCCATGCCGAGCGCCGCGGCAATGATTGGCGCGTTCGATTTGCGATGCTCGAAGGACAAGATGGTTTCGTCCGCCTCGTTCCACCGGCCATCATTCCAAAGCCGGAAGACAATCCGGTTGTAGAAGAAGAGCTGGAGGAAGACGTCGAAGCTACGGAAATCGCTCAAACCGCTTCGGGCGCGAGGCTCGCAGGACAGTAGATGCCGAGTGCCCGCACATATATCGGACGTAAGTCATCGTGGCAGCGCACCAACCCCAGCGCCCAACTGCTGGTCGGCGTGATGATCATTGCTGTGGTTGGCCTCTTCGGATTGACGCGGAAGTCAGTTTTTGAAGTTGAGCTTGTCTGGCCCTACGCTGCCATGTGGGGCGCGGTTGGCTGGGCCTCTGTCGGTCTATCCCTTCGGCCAATGGTGATCCTGGTCGCCTTTGGTTTGGCTCAGGATGTCAGCTTCAATGCACCGCTCGGATCGTTTGTGCTCGTCAATCTTGCCACTTACGCAGTATCTGCCGCTTTGCGAGAGACATTCGACGTCGAAAGCGATCCGGTCCGCGCGGTCTTTGCGGCTGGAGCGGCGATGGCCTGCGGGACGTTTGTGCTTTGGATCTTGGCAAGTAGCACCGCTGACCACGTGGTTCAGCTGCTGCCTCTGCTAACTGTTTATCTGGCCACCCTGATCCTCTTCATACCTGTCGCCGGCCTCTTTCGCCTTGGCGATGGATCGGGAGGCACGCTCTAGATGAAGATCCGCGATCTCGAAGTTGAGTTCTCCCGCAGAACAATGGTGGCAGCCGGTGCTGGTGGCATCGTCTGGGGCGGCCTGGCGGCGCGTCTGTTCCAGCTTCAGGTTCTGGAGAGTGAGCGCTATGTCAGCCTCGCGGCCGAGAACAGGGTAAAGCTCGAACTCGCTCCGCCGCGCAGAGGCCGAATTCTTGATCGATTTGGTACCGAACTGGCGTCTCACCGGGCAGCGGGCCGTGTCACCATAACGCGCGAACGCGCCGGCGATGTCCGAGACGTCCTGCACCGTATCAGCGACCTCATAGAACTCTCACCGGAACGCAAAGAACGCATTCTGCGCGATGTGGCGCGCCAGCCGAGCTTTGTTCCGGTCGTTGTTGCCAATGAGCTGACCTATGAAGACTTTGCGCGGATGAATATCCATGCGGCCAGTCTCCCCGGGGTCGAAGTCGAAATGGCGTCGACCCGTTCCTATCCGCGCGGACGGGATTTTGCCCATGTTCTGGGCTATGTTGCCCGGGCCAGCGAGCGCGACCTGGAGCGCCTAACCGATGGTGCCAGCGTGACTGAACGCGAACTTGTCAGGCGCTTGTTTAAACACCCCGATATGCGCACTGGCCGCTCGGGAATTGAGTACACCGCTGAGGAATGGCTCCGAGGTACCGTTGGCCGCCGCCGTGTGGTCACGAACGCAGCTGGTCGCATCATTGAAGAACTCCCCAGCGATGATCTGGCTCCCACGCCTGGTCGCGACGTCTCGATCACCATCGATGCGGACTTGCAAAGGGCAGCAATCGAGCGGTTTGAAGATGAATCCGGCGCGGCTGTGGTGCTTGATATCGACAGCGGTGACGTTCTCGCACTGGTATCGACTCCGGCTTACGATCCGAACGAGTTCGTGAATGGCATCAGCCAGGCCGACTATGACGTGCTTCGCGCAAACGACCGCTCCCCACTCTATCATAAGGCTTATGATGGGCTGTACCCACCGGGCTCAACATTCAAGATGGTCACGGCAGCGGCGGCGCTTGAAGCGGGCGTAATCGACCCGGGCGAACGGATATACTGCAACCAGCAATACTGGTTCGGAAACCGCACCTGGCACTGCTGGAAGCGCGGCGGGCACGGCTCGGTAAATATGCATGATGCGATAAAGGGCTCATGCGACGTTTATTTC
>JBCCIW010000079.1:0-12118 GCA_039028055.1 Pseudomonadota bacterium
CAGAACCGTTTGAGCAGGTCATTGTTCATGGGCATACACCTGTCTCAGAACCGTATAGGGATTATAGGCGAATTGCTGTTGATACGGGGGCATATATGACGGGTCGCCTGACTGCGGCATGTTTTGTGCGGGACGAAGTAAGCTTCTTAACGACGTGATACTTTTTGGCTAAATTCGGGACAGACGAGCGAATAAAGGTGAGTAGAATGCGAATTTCGAGTATGTTGATTATGGTTGTCGCTGCGCTGGCGGTTTCGATCATGGCGGCTTGTCAGTCAGCTCCTGCGGCAGGGTTAGAGCAGGCTCAAATCGCTGATGTTCCCCCCACTGTCGGCAGTGTCGACGATGCTTACACACTCGGAAATGGCGACAGGTTGCGGGTCACCGTATTCGGTGAGCCGGAGCTGTCAGGCGAGTATCTTGTAGACGGCACTGGACTTGTATCGCTTCCGCTTGTCGGTGAAATTCCAGCATTAGGCACAACTGTTCGTTCGTTTCAGCAGGAAGTTGAGCGTCAGCTAGTCGAAAAAGAGCTGCTTGTTTCTCCGCGAGTCAGCGCTGAGGTTATCAATTTTCGTCCGTATTACATTCTGGGTGAAGTTGGCCGACCTGGCGAGTATCCGTACACTGATGCTTTGACGGTCATGAATGCTGTTGCAACGGCAGAGGGCTTCACCTATCGGGCCAATCGGCGGACTGTCTTTATCCGCGGCGTTAATGAGTCAGAAGAGCGTTCCGTCAGATTATCGCCCACCCTCAGGGTTCAGCCCGGAGATACCATTCGTATTGGCGAACGGATCTTCTAGGTCTGATCATTATCAGATCGCTCGTGTGGCTAAGTCGGGCTATCGGTCACAATTACTGTTAGATCTCAATTTTCTGATTGCTTTCCATGTCTATTGGGTTTTGATTGCTATTGGGGGAATGTGGGACGGAGACGAGAGTAGAATGCCTTGTCGGCACAATAGGCTTTCACATCGCATGCTTATTAGCCGCATACGGATGGCGTTTGTTCACCATTGGTCGCGGTCGCTCAATATGTGTGAGCGGTTGGCACCTTTCTTGAAAGCCATCCGGATCAATACAGTTTAGCCGTCAGGCGCGAGGGAAGTAGTTATGTTCGGATACAGATCAGCCATTGTTTTAGGGGTTGCCGTAGCGGCCACTACTCTTCAACTGGCTAGCGCGCAGGATTTTTTTCAGCGCGATCGTAATATCGCGGTTCAGGACCGTCCGCAGCCAGAATTTAATCCTGAACCTATCCGACTTGGCTCCTTCCAAACACGAGCCTCGTTTGCTGCGGGTGGATACTACGTCGACAATGTATTCGCGACTGAAAGCAATGAGGTGAGCGACTTCGCGTTCACCTTCCGGCCTACGCTTGATGTTGCGTCTGACTGGTCTCGCCATTCAATCGGCCTTAACGCATCGGTTGAGCGTTTTGAGTTCATCGATCAGAGTTCAGAAAGTGTCACAAATGCTCAGCTGACCGGTAGGGGGCGGGTCGATATCAACAGCGATTGGTATGTAGATGTAAGAGCGTTTGTGCGTCAGCGCAACGAACCTCGAACACAAATATCAATTTTGGACGACTTTGGTGAGCCCGTTGAACTTCAGGAATATGGTGGAGATGCCTTCGTCAATTTCCAGCGTTCTCGTTTTCGCGCGCGCTTAGGATATGAATATGTAACGACGGATTTCAACGATGTTGAAGCTTTTGATCCATCCATCCCGGGCGTCGATCAAGATTTCCGCGACGTGGATACACAAACGGTCAGGGGGCGACTGACCTATGCTCTAACTCGTGACTATGCAGTTTTTGTGCAGGGGAGTTACTTTGATCGTGATTTTAAGAACCTAACAGAAGTTTCCCCTGGTCTATTCGCCGATCGTGACTCCGATGGGTTTACAATCGAAGGCGGGCTAAATTTCGAGCTTCAAGGTCCCTTCCGAGGTGACGTTGCGGTTGGTTATCTGGAAGAAGATCGCGTTTCTCCGCTATTTGGTGACATTGAGGGCCTTAGTGTGGATGGACGCCTCCAATGGTTCCCATCAAGGCTCACTACAGTGACCGCATCGGCTTCGCGTCGCACTACGGACGTCGGCCTTGTTACCGCGGCCGCTGCTACTTCAACGAGCGGGAACTTGCGCGTGGATCATGAGTTACTGCGCAATGTGTTGTTGTACGCACAGGGCGGCGTGTTTAATACTGATTTCACCGATGACGACCGAGACGACACGTTTTTCGACGTTGGCTTTGGCAGCATCTACAAGATCAACAAGCGCGTGCATCTCGAAGGCTTCTATCGTTATACAAACCGCGATTCGAGCATTCTGACAGAAGAATTCAGTCAGAATATTGTTGGGTTTGAGATTACACTTTTCCCGTAGAGGCGGGCACCTGAACCAGGGATCGGAGAACCGGACAGTGAACAAAGCTTACCCCAGCCTCAACGTTCAGGCATATCCTGCATACGGCGCGCCTCTTCCATCAGGTCAGACCTCTCTGATTGATCTTCCTGCCCTCTTGCAGGCCGGGCGCCGCCGTTTGTGGCTGATGCTGACGGCGTTTCTTCTTACCGTTTCGGTAATCACAATAGCGACTCTACGCGCCACACCAATCTACTCGACAACGACCAAAGTCATTGTTGACAGCCGAACAACCGGTCCTGGAGATGAGCTGTTCTACGAGGGTCTTGGTACGTCCTCTGCAGAAATCGATACCGAGGTTCAGATTATCAAGAGCCGCAAGCTCCTTGAGCGCGTTGTCGAAAGGTTGGATCTCGTTTTGGTGCCTGAATTTAATCCGAGTTTGTTGGCGGACGACAGCGGTCCGAGCTTCATGGGTAACGTGTTTTCCTTCCTAGGCGGGATCTTCTCAGGCGATGATAGCGATACGAGCGGGGGAGAAGCACTTTCAGAGCAGGAGCTTGCCGAACGGCGCTTTGCGACCGCATCTGGCATTTTGTCCGGAAAGATCGGCGTTGCTCGCTTCGGTGCCACGTTTATTATCGATATAACTGTTAGCGGTGAGGATCCGCAGCTCGCCGCGGATATTGCGAACACGATTGCAGATGAATACCAAGTCGATCAGCTGAACGCCAAATTGGAAGCCACAGAGCGAAGTCTCAGCTTTCTATCTGAGCGTCTCGACGGTCTTCGCAGGCAGGTTACAGATGCGGAATCGAAGGTTGCAGACTACAAGCGTCAAAATGATATTCAGACTGCTGATGGTTCAACCCTTACGGAACAAGAAATCACCCGCGTTACAGGTGACCTCATTGCTGCGGAAGCAGATCTGGCAGAGCGCCAAGCCCGGCTGACTAATGTCCGCCGAACCTTGGCGAGTGGCGGCAGCCTAGACGGCGTGGCCGAGGTATTGAATTCTGATGTTATTACAGATTTACGCCGCCAGCAGACCGCCGTTGAAGGAGAGCGGGCAGAACTACGTGCTCGTTATGGTTTACGTCATCCTGAAATTATTCGCATCAATAATGAAGTTGCAGATGTTGAAGCAAAGATCGCCGCTGAGGTCAGCAGAATTGTGGCGAGTCTCGAGGGTGAGGTGAGTGTTGCAAGACAACGGATATCCAGCCTTCGTAATAATCGTGGCCAACTCAATGCTCGGTTAAATCGAAATAACCAAGCTCAGGTTGGTTTGGCCGAGCTGGAGCGAAATGCGGAGTCTGCTAGATTAATATACCAGGAGTCTCTTGATCTCTTCAACGAAGCTTCCTCGACCGAGGATTATGCAACACCGGACGCTCGGGTGCTGGCTACCGCGGCCGTACCGGAACGACCCAGCTTGCCCCGGACAAAATTGAATATTTTTCTGGGCATGATCCTCGGTGGAGTTCTCGCGGGTGGCCTGGCCCTTGTCGCTGAGCTTCTCGACAATTACTTCTCCACTGCCGAAGATATTGAGCGCATGTTTGGCTTGCCAAGCATTGGGTCTATCCCGCTTCTAACAAAGCTGAAGGGCTTTGGTCGTCAGGAGATGTCGCCAGCCGATTATCTGATCGCAAATCCACTTTCTGCATTCGCTGAGAGTATTCGTAATTTGAGGGCATCGATCATCTTTGCCGACCTTGATAAAGAGGCGAAAGTGGTGGCGATTACGTCGTCGCTGCCCGACGAAGGCAAAACATCGATCACCCATTGCCTGGGTCGTATGTCGGCTATGGCCGGAGCGAAAACGATCATGATCGACGGTGATTTCCGTCGTCGACAATTAACCGAAGTGGTTGGATTTGAGCCTGAATACGGTTTCATCGAACACCTGTTTGGCGAGATATCGCTGGAAGACGCGGTCATCGTTGATGAGCAAACAGGCCTGCATGTTCTTCCACTTACGGACGCGAGAAATACGCCGCGGGATGTGTTTGGTTCGCGGGCTTTCGACGCGCTGATGAACGAATTGAAAAAGACTTACGACCTCATTGTAATCGATACCGGGCCAGTACTATTGATGTCTGAGTCACGCGTTATCGCCAGCAAGGCTGATCAGGTTATTGTCATCGCAAAATGGCGGTCTACAAGCCGCTGGACGGTGCAGGAAACTCTCAACATTCTCAAGGAATTTAACGCCAATGTTGCTGGTGTGGCCATGACGTTTGTCGATCTCGCCAAGCGAAAACGCCTAGGCTATGATAGTGCGGCATACCAGTCTTACAACAAGTACTATTCGACGGACTGATCCAGCTTTCGCCCTTTCAATCTGCTTTTTGGGCGACGCCGCTTTTCATTGCGACTGGTGTAGAAATCGACGTTAATATACTTGGAATTGTGGATCTGAGATGACGCAGCCACTCACAACTTCAGATACCAATGGACGGGTTCGAAACGCCGGTGAAACCCTTGGCGGCAACCCGGGTACCAACGCTGCGATCACCCGAGTCGCTTTTTTTGGTCATGATATTCACGACGCAGCTATCCGCAGGCGTTCGGCCAGTTTCGCCGCAGACGGTTTCGATGTTGTTGGTTTTATGATGCGCCGGGGCGACTTGGCAGCCACCGAATGGATGAATATCGATCTAGGCGAGACCCGCGATGGCGCATTTCTCAATCGCGTCGGTCAGATATTCCGGGGCGCTCGTATTGCTGCCGCTTCTGATGCACTCCCAAGGGCGGACATTATTTACGCGCGGAATCTCGACATGCTCGCATGCGCATTCCTTGCAAAGCGGCAGTTAAAGCTGGATACCCCCGTAATCTACGAGTGCCTGGACGTGCATCGCTTGCTGGTAAGGCAGGATCCGCTCGGGATGGCGATGCGGCACCTTGAAGGGCAGCTACTTCGTCGATGCAAGGCGCTAATCGTTAGCTCACCGGCATTTCTGCGCGAGCATTTTGTTCTTCGTTATAATCTGTCCGTGCCAAATTATTTGGTCGAAAATCGCATGGTGGACGGTATGAATTACGGCCCTCGGCCTTCCGATATTGTTGGCCGCTCTTCTTCAGACCCATTGCGAATAGGATGGTTCGGCGTGTTGCGTTGTTCCAGGAGTCTGGACTTACTAGTCGACCTTTCGGACCGCCTGGGCAGCCGGGTCGATGTTCGGCTGCGCGGGCGGGTTAGTCGGCGCGAGATTCCCGATTTTGAAAAAAGGATTGAAGGGCGGCGCAACATCACCTTTGGAGGGGAGTTTAAGGCTCCAGAAGATCTGGCGAGTATTTATAGCTCTGTTGATGTTGTCTGGGCTGGAGATTTCATGGAGGCTGGCTTCAATTCCGTCTGGCTCTTACCCAATCGCCTGTATGAAGGCGGTTACTATGGAGTGCCGTCAGTCGCCCCAGCTGGTACCGAAACGGCTCGTTGGATCATGTCCAAAGAGGGCGGATATGAAGTGGCCGAGCCTTTGCATGACAACTTGCCCGCGTTGATACAAAGACTTCTCGAAGATCGATGCGAGCTGGAACGAAAGCGTAAAGCTCTGTTGAATCTGCCTGTTGATGTCTTTGTAGAGCCTCGTGGTGAAATGAAAATGTTGTTTGACGCTGCGATTGGTGGATTGGGAAAAACGATATGACAGCTGCAGCGCCATTCCTTCCCAAGCCCGCGGAGCTATCCCTTCAGCACGTGTTGGTGCCTCGCCAAAGCGCACCTATTTGGGAGCAAACTATTGTCTCTCTATGGTTTCTTGTCACTTTCATACCTTTTCCAAACGACGAAATTATTCTCTATCCACTGGTGGCGCTTTTCGTAGTTGGGTCGGCGTTGAGATACGACCAGATTGTGCCCGTTGCGCTTAGAGTTTGGCCTATCTTTGTGGTGCCCGCCCTCGCGACGTTTTCGATGTTTTGGGCTCCTGTCAGATCCGAGACGTTGAGATTCGGTATCATGATGTTCATGACCGCTCTTGTCGCTATCTACATCGCAAGTCGTATGACCCCGCGCGAGATTGTTAGGGCTGCTTTCTTCGCATGCGCTGCATCGGCTATCGTCGCCATTTCTCAGGTCGACAAGATTGGAGAAATCGACGGACTTTATACCCAGAAGAATATCTTCTCGATCCGTATGCAGTTGATTACTATGGTATCACTGGGTGTCGCACTTGATCGCCAGCAGGGGCTTGTCATGCGCCTTCTCGCCGTACCGTTTGTGCTCATGACGGCTGTTCTCGTGCTGCAGGCTGAATCTGCGACCGCCTTGTTGCTTGCAGGCAGCTCTATTGTTGTAATGGCAGCGGCTTGGTTGATATGGACGAATGCTAGTCGGGTTAGTCATTTGCGCTCTTTAACGGCGCTATTGATTGGAGGTGTAGTCGCAATTGGAGCGCTCATCCTCTTTAACCTACCCAACAACACCTTTTTTTATGACGGGCTTTTCGCGTTAGGCAAGGATGCGACGCTCACCAATAGAACTGTGCTCTGGGCAGATGCGGCGAGAATTTCCGAGCAAAGGCCATGGCTGGGAGTGGGAGCTGCCGGATTCTGGACGCCATCAAATGGCGCAGCAGAAGCTATCCTCGCTTACTCCCATAAATCACCTGGCACCAGGTTCTCATTCCACTCTGTGTACTACGAGGTTTTGGTTCACCTTGGGCGCATTGGGTTGGTTTTTATCATTTTCCAAATTGTATGGATCGTTCAAAGCGCTTTGCGCAACTGGCTGCGGACATCTGGCATGGCTGAGGCGCTCTTGCTGCTGGTAGCGATAAGCACAGCGGTTGTAAGTTTCACCGAGTCTTATCTATTCGGCGTGATAGAAATTTCGATCGTTTTGTTTCTCATCGCAGGCATCTCGACCGTTGCAGATAAAGCTAAGTTTCAAAAAGTCTTGGCACCACCACCACCAATGCCAGATTTCGCACCGGCCCATCTATGAAACCTCCGGATTTGCCCGAAGTCAGTCTGATCATGGCGTCTTGGCGCTCAGCCGATTATATCGCTGATGCCATCTCCTCGCTGCAAGCGCAGGAAGATGTGAGTTGGGAACTGGTAGTCGTGGATGATGCGTCGCCCGACTCAACAAGGGAAGTGATTCAAAAACTGAGCGAGCTTGATCCGCGGATCGTTCTCGAAGTGCTCCCAAAAAATTCGGGTCCGGCGGCAGCCCGCAATCGCGCCATTGATGTGTCCAAAGCACCATTTATAGCGGTGCTTGACGACGATGATACAATGGAACCTCGGCGTCTCAGGGCGTTGATCGACCTCGCAGAATCCGAGAGAGCTGACATCGTTATCGATAATATGCTTGAAGTCGACGGCTTTCCATTTGGTCCCGTTCTTGGCTGTTTCCTGGATCTCGATCCTAAAGGGCCAATCACGCAGATCTGTCTTGCGGACTATCTTGATCCGCGGTCTGCAAATGAATTCGGAGCATCGCTCGGTTATCTGAAGCCCGTTTTTCGCCGCACATCCATGTCGGTTCGCTACGACACCACGCTCCGAAACAGCGAGGATTTCTACCTTGTTGCTGAATTGCTGGCGCGCGGGACTCGCATGGTGCTCACGCCCCAGCCTTTTTATCGATATACCCGTCGAAAGGGGTCATTGTCGTGGCGTTTGAGTGCTCAAAATGCGATGGCTATCGTCCGCGCGCATGAGCGGTTCGACGCAAAATACAGCAGGTCAATGACCGCATTCGAACGCGATGCTTCCCGGCGTTTGCTAAAGCAGCGCCGAGATCAGTTTGCTTTTGCTCAGTTTGTTGAGGCCGCTAAGGCTCGACAGCTCCTTGGCTTGCTGTCGGCATGCTTCGGAAGACCAGCGTCACTTCCATTCATTCTATCGGAGACCGGACGTATTGTTCTAGAAAAAGTATCTGCTCGTAAAGGTGCCGCTGTTTCCTGAGCGCCACTATCAATTGAACGATCTTACAGCCGTGTAGATGATACCACCCCAGAAACCGCCTGAGACAGTGAGCACAAAAAGTGCGGTCTTCCAAAGCGGCCATCTAACCGTATCATCTCTGTAGGGAAGAGTTTCCAGTCTTATCCCGTCCAGGACCTCATGTGAGCCGGGCAGCCGAGATCTTCCGGATGATGCAGTCAAAGAGGAGGATATTGGTCCAGTCACAAAAATCTCTCAGCTAAAGGACAATTCGCTTACTGTCCGAAACGATCCATATTGCCGATGTCTAACGTCTTACTTCCGGTCGTTATACTAACAATGCGCTCATAAATACTAATGGTCGCCTAATGCAGTTCATGCGTAAAACTCTATAGTTGTTTTCATACTTTCGTGGCCTCCTTGTATGGGAGTTTATGTCAGCTCCTCTGCTGTCGGATAAAGTTCGTCCACGAATTAATGCCGGAAGAGCTTCTTTTGTGTGCGCCGCATCAAATTTTTGCTTTTAGTTCCGGGTTCTGGTGCTTGAGGCGCCTGTCGAGCGATCAGCTCATTGGGGCATTATGAGTCGCCTAAAGCGTCGAACTCATCGTGCTTTTTTCTCAGCAAGCGTTGGAAATTTGAGAGGATCAGATGCTTCGCGTCGAGGTTCGAAGATTAAGTGAAGTATACTTCATTTAGTAATCGACCGAGTCCGGATGATCAAATTTTGCGCAGTGCAAAAAAAGGTTCGCTTATTGGGAGAAAAGGCTGGAATTCGAAACGCGCTTGCTATTAACACTTGATTAAGGCTAGCGAGCGGGGATTCCATATACAGACTGCGGAAGTTTTTTGGGGCGACCCGAAAAAATCGAAATTGAGATGAGACCAACCGTTAGGTGGGACGGTTCGCCTCATAGCTTTCAATATCCGATTTCAAGGCTCGGTGCCTTGCTTCAAATTCTCTGTAAAAAAGGATTGTCGGCGACTTGGCGCAAATCTTGTTTGGTCTCCAAAAGATGGGTTCAAACAGGGAATCTGGGACGAACGTAATGAAGTACGAGTCTGCTGTAGAAAACAGCGCCACCCGCACATTGGTTGCAGGCGATAGTACGGCTAGGATCTATTGTGATGATCTACCGGTCGGCAAACGGGTCTTGGACCTGTTAATAGCCGTCTCGCTTTTTATCTTGCTGTCGCCGGTCATGCTTATAATCGGCTTACTGATTAAAATTCAGGATGGTGGTAGCATGTTCTTCATCCAGCGCCGTCGAGGGAAAGAGGGAAAGTACTTTCTTTGCATGAAGTTCCGGACCATGCGTCAGGACGCGGACCTTATTCTCCGTAAGATCATCGCTACGGATCCAGAAATGGCTGCCGAATGGGAGCTGAATCAGAAATTTCGGAAAGATCCCCGCATTACTTTCTTCGGGCAGTTCTTGCGCCGCACAAGTCTCGATGAGCTTCCCCAGTTGCTAAATATTATACGCGGGGAAATGTCTGTGGTTGGGCCTCGGCCTATCGTGGAAGAAGAAGTCACCAGATATGGTGATGCGATTAAAGCCTACGACGCGGTTTTACCAGGCGTTACAGGCCTTTGGCAGGTTAATGGTCGGTCGGACACGTCATATGACGATCGTGTGGCTTTCGACATTGAATATGCGAGCAACATGTCGCTTGGCCGGGACATCTGGATCTTGATCCGAACGGTACCCGCTGTCCTGTTTGCGCGCGGCGCTATCTGAGATGTTTCTCCGTTGAGCTGACATCGTCAGTGCCCGGTTAGGGTGGTTCAGCGAATAAACACCTGGCGAAGAAATCCGGCAGCCCAACTCATATGCATCGTTCCTGCCGCGAGGCCGCTGAGCAGACCACACGCGGATCTTGTCGCGAATAGGCCCCACAGTGACGTTCCGATTAGCAGTGCCAGATAGGAAACGGGTGCGAGAAACGTCCAGGGTGTAATCGCCGAAAACGCAATTCCACCTGCCGAACCAAGGAAGAGGCCCACTGGCGCGAGCTGGCGCAATTTAGGACGTCTCCTGTGCTTCAAGAGTGTGCGAGCCCTGCCGCGCCCGTAACTATAGTATTGCTTTGCAAGTGACCCAATCCGGTCGCGCGGGCGATAGAGGAGTCTTATGTCTGCTTCCAGCCAGATCTTGCCACCTGCAGCGGCCAAGCGTTCGTCCAGCTCAGCATCCTCGTTATGTGAGAATGACTCGTCATACCCACCTATCGAAAGGAATCGATCAAGCGCAAATCCGGCGTGATGGCCGTGGTCTACGTACCCAGACATACTACCACCACGATGGGCGGAGCCTCCTGACCCGAGTGGCGTATCCACCACCCACGCATTCGCCGCCTGAAAGCAAGTGCTATCGCCTACGCTGTCCATACAAACAACAAGAGATGCGGAGGCCTTTGCCGCAAGCCGGTCTACCACTGTCATAATGTAGGCGGGCGGGTAAGCTGCGTGGGCGTCGCACCTTACGAGATATAAGTGATCGTCTAAGCGCTGCTCACGCGCCACCAGATTAACTGCCGCTGATTGAAGTCGCCCCGGATTTTCAATCAGTTCGACATTCGGAAATTCCCGTTGAAGCCGGGTCACGATTTCACGTGTTGCATCCGTGCTACCGCCATCAGCAACGACCAGTTTCGCAGCCCGTAGACGATCGTCACCTCTCATGAGAGACCTGATGCAGGCTTCGATGTGTTTCTCTTCGTTCAGTGTAGGGATAGCGACCAGAACCGATTTGCCTTCGACAAGTGCGTCTGTCGCGCCGGTGCTCATGGGAATCTCTGTTTTTGACATGGCCATGGTGAACGGCTCTTTGATAACGGCTTAGCCCGAGGCAACCTGCAAGCTTCCTGCCGAAACCGGGTTCACGCGTGTAACCCATCCATCTGAGCACTGTTTCGAAACACTGTCATCCAAAGACCTATAGGACACGCAATGATAGCTGGCGTGGCTCGCGACGTTGAAATCGGGCCTTCCGTGCCAGTCATACTGTGCCTCGCGTCCGGACCACAGATTGACAATGATCCGCCCCGGCGTAATCGGCACAGGCAATGAATCCTCTGGTCGTTCGTAAACAAGTTCTCCGTCAACGTACCAACGAATGGTCTCAGGGGTCCACTCGAAGGCATATAAGTGAAAGTCATCTGTGGCGTCGAAATCGAGCTGGTGCCATTTGGATTCACCCGGAACGCCGTCGCGGAACCAGTTGAGCCAAACCTTGGTTGTGTCCTTGCCGAGAAACTCGAAATCGATTTCGTCGTGGGGGTCTCCAAAATAAGAGCCAGTATGGGTGAAGAACGACGAGACCAGGCCCGAGCCCTCTGCCGCCTTCATGATGACTTCAAATCGGCCAAACCCGTACCAACCGCGTTTCTGGTACTCCCCCGATGTATGCGGATTGGTGGGACTGGGCCGGTTTGTGATCCATAGGTGAGCGGCACCATCTTCGAAAGTGACGTGATCCGCGGACCAGCCAACGCGCTGGGCGTTTTCGACCAGGTCAAAGTCCGATCGATACCAATCTTCCTCATCATGGCCATCGGCAAACCATCTGACGAATGACTGACCGGGTGCCCCTGATTGCGATCTGCGGACAAGCTCATCGCCGGATTGGAGTGAACCCGCTCCCAGAATCGGGTTTCTAGGCTCAGGTCCGGTTAGTTGGACTGCGCTCAACCACAAGAGCAATAATGCCAACAGGGAGAGTAGGTGAATGCCGAAGCCAAGCCTTGGGCTGGGGCTTCTTCCGAAGCGTCCTCGCATACTATACCCCTCTGCGTGCGCGTCATTCTGACGATCCATTTCAAATTGCAAGCCGCAAACCAG
>JBCCIW010000080.1:0-12113 GCA_039028055.1 Pseudomonadota bacterium
CGAGGCCCTGCGCTTCCCCGCAGGCGCGGTCTTCTTTCAGCGCGACGCGGGGCATTTCGCCAGCTACACCGGCGCTTTGGCCGAGATGCGCGCTTCACGTTCGCGCAAGATCACTCCGTGGCCGATCGCTATAATCAGCAGCGGTAAGAACAAATGGTACAGCTTGGCCGGGGTCAATGCACCGAAGCCGCCAGTACGCGCCTCTGCACGAGCATCAGCGAACATCGCCGAATTTTGTCTGTGCCCCTCCAGGAACAGCGATTGCCCGGTCACGGCGTCCACACCCGGCTCAAATATTGCCAGCGGCGGCGGCACGCGGAAAACATAATGGCCATAATGCACCATGCGGTGCGGATGACGATCTGGTTGGCTCAGAAAAGTCTCTTCAGCTTGTTCTTGTTGATGCAAACGCTCGTGCTGCGCTTTTTGCGCGTCAAGCGTCGACAGCACGGTTGTGACAAGTAGCAAACCTGCGAACACCAATAGACTGGTTACAGCCAAACGGGATCGCAACCACTGCCGCCATTCTTCCTTGGCGATCAAAACTGCACGGTTCATGCGACGGCTCGCTCAGCAAACGCAGCGTGAACAGTCTCGGTATCGATCCGTTCACCGTTCGCAGCTTCAAAGGATCCAACCAGGTGGCCCCGGCGCAATAGAGCAATGCGATGCGCAACCTGGCAGGCTCCGTACACGTCGTGAGTGACCATCACAACTGTCGTCCCATCTGTTGCGAGATCGGTTACGAGGCGATTGAACTCGTCGATCGCAATCGGGTCGAGGCCCGAGGTCGGCTCATCGAGAAACAGAATAGGTGTTTCTCGAAGCAGCGCGAGTGCAATCGCCGTCTTCTGGCGCATACCCTTGGAGTACTTTTCCATGCGAGTGCCGCGCGCATCCAATTGCAGGGATACGCGATCAAGCGCGTTCTCCACGTCTGACCTTCCTCTTTCAATCCCAGCGAGGCCCAGAAAATACTCGATGTTTTCATAAGCCGATAAGTGCGGGTAAAGCGTCGCAGCCTCCGGTAGATAGGCGACCTGCCGGCGAACATCGACGACGTCCTCATGTACCGATTTCCCAAAGACCAGCGCGCTACCTGACTTAGGCTTCAGAAAGCCAAGAAAGGTGAGAAGTGTCGTGGACTTCCCCGCGCCGTTTCCGCCAAGAAGAGCAAACACCTCCCCAGCAGATACACTGAAGGAAATATCGGAGAGGACAGGCACCTGCCCTCTCCATACTTCCAGTCCGCGAGCTTCTATCACTGTCTCTGCCATAGTGGTTACCTAAAACGTATAACCAAAGGTGACTCTCCATGTGCGCGGCGCACCGGGTTGGACCCAAACATCAGCGAAGGAATTGGTGAAAAATGTTTCATCAAACAAATTATCTACATCCACCCGCACCGAAAAATTCTGGAAAGGTTCAACTTCGGCAAATAGTCGTACCGTCGTGTAGTCCGGTAATTCAAAATCAGAACCAACAAACCCGTTACGAGCTCCGACATAAAGTAGTCCGCCGCCAACTTGTGCAGGGATAGACCGGAGATTGAACCCCTTACTAGCCTGCACGCTTAATTGATGTTCGGGTGAATTGATCACTGGGTCGCCGACATCGATTGTGAATCCAAATCCGTCAGCGTCAGCAAAAGTGTTAGCAAACTCAGCGTCTGTATAGGCGTACGAAACCCAAAGGTTCAGATCGTCGCCAAAGGTTAGATTTGCATCTATTTCTGCGCCAGTACTGACGGCCTCGCCCGCTGGGATCGAAAAGAAGCCAACGGCAGTCGCTTCCGGTCTGTCATCATTTACGAGAAAGTTACTCTGTTCGACGCGAAACACCGTCAGGCCGACGGATCCGCTGACCAAGTCGTTGAGACCACCAAGATCGGCTTTAACGCCGCCCTCAAGTGACGTTGTAAGATTAGGATCGAATTGATTTCCTTCAAAATCTACACCCGTCTGTTGGCGAAAGCCTTCGCCATAGGACGCGTAAAAGCTGACACTGTCATTTAACAGAAATACAGCACCGACCTGTGGTGAGAAGCGCGTATCCGACGTCGTGCGTGTCGTGGCAGGATCGACGAGGAAGTTGGTAATATCCTGTTCGAAGTCATCGAAACGTCCGCCAAGCCTTATCTGTAGCCTGTCAGTAATATCAATCTGATCCTGGATGTAGAAACCAAACCCGGTCAGCTCTTCGTTCCGATTTGTGTTGGGGCCAGCGTCCGGATTTAAATTGAGGCCAAAGATCGGGTTGCTGATCTGAAGCAATAAATCGGCTGCAAGATCTTCAGTTGTGAGATTACTTAGATCACCGGAAAAACGAGATCGAAATCGATCAATCACCAGAGTATTGTCGAATTCGTCATAATCAGCGCCGAAGATCAAGCGGTGGCGCAGAGGACCCGTATTAAACTCTCCGGCTAACTCACCACGCACCACAAAGTACTCGGAATCAAAGTCGCGTGATCTGAAGAAACGCGCGATTGTCTCACCGTCCTGGAAAAACGTTTGGCGCGACCCAAATTGCGGTTCGAAGGCATCGCCGACGAGACTGGTGTCCCTGTAGCCGAAGCCCGCCAGAAAACTCCAATTCTCATTGAAATCGTATTCTGCCTCCAGCTGGTGTCCCAACACTTCGGTCTCGATCGGTACCGGCTCTCCCACGAACACTTCACGTGGTGAAAAACCGAACTCTTCAGAGAAGACAACGCCGCGGTCGAACGGGAGTTCCTGGTTTGTGTATTCCAGCTCGTAGGTGATCGTCGTTGCATCATTAGGCGCAAACGTAACAGACGGGTAGAAACCGAACTTTTCCGTCTCGACTTCCTGACGAAAGCTCTCAGCATCCTCGTAGAAGCCAACGAAGCGAACTCCGACAGTCTCATTTTGCCCAAACACAGTCTGCGCATCGGCGTCCACTCGGTACTGCTCAAAGCGCCCAATGGTGCCGCGAACATTACCGCCAGTCTCAAAACCGGGCCGCTTGGTAACGAGGTTGATTGTGCCGCCTGGCTCGCCGCGTCCAAACAGTGCGGACCGAGGTCCTTTAAGAACTTCGACGGATTCAATTCCAGCAATATCGCGGGGTCCGCCAAAGCCTCGCCCGGCATTGAAGCCATTGACCAAGAACCCGCTGGGCAAGTTGATATCGCCGGCAAAGCCGCGAATAGAAAAACTGTTCCACAAACCACCAAAATTGTTTTGGCGAGCAACGGACGCCGATAGATCAAGCGCCACGTTCAAATCGAGCGCGCCAACGTCCAGAAGAAGCTGCGCGTCAATGGTCTGGTCAGATTGCGGAATTTCCAAAGGATCGAAGTTGCCTCGATAGGCTTGCCGCACTCCCGTAACGACCACAGCTTCCTGGCGGAGTGTATCAACTTCATCTGCCTGGGCCACGGCATTCGGTGACGATAGCAGAGCGAAGGCACCAAAAGCTGCACCGCTTAAGAATTTGGCTCGTTTCGTATTGTAAATCATCGGTCTTCCCCTACTCGATTTCCCACGCGAAATACGTGCATTAGCGAGTCTTCCCCTCGCTACGGTTTCAGTGAAAATTGCCTGAGAACGTCCCCTCCCCAACGGGAAACAATGTCAGCTTAGATGAACTATGGCTCCTTCACACACGGAAGATGCTGCATTCCAGTACGGCGGACGTCGCCAAAAATGTTCCGTTATAACATTCACAGAAAACCGTTACCCAATTCAATAGAGCATGACAACCACCTGCAACTTGTTCTCAGAAATTTTTGCTGCACGCACCCGACCAAGACGGTTGAACGACATAAAACATCGGGAAAATCGCCATGTTAGCGATCGATGGCGCATTGTTAATTTTCAGATCATTTACCAAATACCATTGCAGGATTCCTATTACAGCATTGTATGTATTGGCTTTTCAGAAAATTTCTCGACGGTAGATATTCCCCTTTCGCCACAAAAATCTCTCAAACCTTTAACTCGATAGGAAGTAGAGGTGCCCTATACGGTCAGTTGGGGAGAAGACGAAAGGGAGAAGTCGTCCAGCCTCTTTGTAATCGCTCCATCAGGCAATGATGGCGTGCTTATTCGTCTGGGCGTTCGTGCAGAATGGCCGTACTCAAACAAACTTTTTTCGCAGTCGCTCTTGCGGCGTTGACTACTGTGGCATGCTCTGGAGGCGACGGAGGTGGAACGACCACCCCACCTGCCGGATCTCCCCCACCAACAGGAAGTGCACCTCCTCCGGGATCCCCGCCGCCGCCAGTGTCCTCAGCAACAATGCTGGAAACTTCAGATGAAGTTGCGCGATTACTCCTTCAAGGATCATTCGGTGGTGATATCGAAATCATCCAATCCATGGTGGGGACAGATGCCACCACCTGGGTCAGTGACGAATTCAGGAAACCGTGCACGAGATTTATTCAAGACGTATTCGCCATGAGAGATTCAGATGGCGACCTAAGTGGTCGTCCGTATTCTGATCTCTATTGGGACACGTTAATGACGGCTGACGACCAACTTTGCCAGCGTATGGCATTCGCACTATCGCAAATATTGGTTATTAGCGATAATGCTCTGGGCGGCGACCAATTAGCAGTTGCCCACTATCAGGATATTCTCATTCGGAATGCTCTGGGCAATTACAGAGAGCTCTTGAGCGAAGTGACGTATTCGCCAGCCATGGCGAAGTTTTTAACCTACTTCCGCAACCGTAAGAGCGATCCTCGACGAGGCCGAATGCCCGATGAAAACTACGCCCGGGAACTACTGCAATTATTCACGATTGGCGTTGTAGAATTAAATATGGATGGGACATCCCGCCTGGGGCCACTCGGCGCGGAGATCGAAACTTTCGACAATACGGACATTACAGGCTTGGCACGCGTGTTTACAGGACTTGCGTACATTGGCGACGGATTCAGGGATAACTCTAACCCTGATCGAGAGTTTCAACCGCTTCAAATGTATGACGAAGAGCATTCGGAACTCGACAAGGTATTTCTCGGAACCACTATTCCTGCAGGTACCGGCGGAGATGAGAGTATTGAGCGTGCGCTGGATGCAATCTTTGATCATCCGAACGTGCCTCCATTCATCGCCCGTCAACTCATTCAGCGCTTCACCGCAAGCAATCCATCACCGGGCTATGTTGAACGTGTAGCGACCGCGTTCGCTAACGGTAGCTATGAGGCTCCTAACGGCGTTGCCTTTGGAGATAATCGCCGCGGTGATCTTCAAGCGACGATCGCCGCTATTCTACTGGATACGGAAGCGCTGCAGGCGGCGAACGCGACTTCGGAACTCGACGGCAAAATCCGCGAACCGGTTCTAAAATTTCTGCAATGGGTCCGCGCATTCAATGTGACCGGAATAGACGCCGATAGCGAAGGACGACTTCGAGACACCTCGCGCACGAATGATCGCCTTGCACAGCATCCATTCCGTGCACCCTCAGTATTCAACTTCTACAGACCGGGATTTCAGGCTCCCGGCACAGAGAGCGGCGATGCCGGGCTTACGACCCCCGAATTCCAGATTATCAATGAGGGTAGCTCATTGGGCTACATCAATTTCATGACCGACTTTGTGTTCGACCGCACGGGCGGCAGTGATGATCCAGAAAGATACCTGCCCGACTATGCAACCGAAATCGCTCTGGCGAATAATGCACAAGCGCTCGTTGCTCATCTGAACCTTTTGCTCACGGGCAATGCCATGACAGAGAACGAAATCTCGGCAGTTGAGAACGCGGTTTCCGCACTGACCATTTCCGATGAAGACCGTGATCTTCGCCAACGTGTCATCGTGGCGATCACGCTCATTGTTTCAGGGCCGGCTTACGCCGTGCTGCGCTAGGGAGACTACATATGACACACATGACCCGTCGCGATTTCTTGAGCGGTTCCGCAGCGAGCTTTGCGGGTGGAGCCGGCGTTCTAGGCCTGCTGAATCAGAACAAAGCATGGGCCGCCGATACCGCTGGCTACAAAGCGCTTGTTTGCGTCTTTCTGTTTGGCGGCATGGATCACGCAGACACTGTTTTCCCGTTCGACGAGCCATCATATGACATTCTCGACGACGTTCGAGGTGGTCTTCTAAATAATTATTCGGGAGATGCATCAAGAGACCGGGATAACTTACTACCCATCAACCCTAACAATTCAGCAGCATTTGGAACTCGACGTTTCGCCCTGTCTCCGCAGATGCCTGAACTCCACTCTTTATTCGAATCTGGAGAACTCGCGATTGTCGGCAATGTTGGCCCACTGATCGAACCCACTAATCGCCAATCGTTTGACGAAAGGTCAGTTGAACTTCCCCCTCGCCTGTTTTCTCACAATGACCAGCAATCCACATGGATGGCTTTAGGTGTTGAAGGATCAAGACTGGGCTGGGGTGGCCAGTTCGCGGACGCAGCCATAGCAAGTGACGCCACCGCAAACGCGCTTTTCACATCTATATCGACCAATGGCAGCACGGTCTTCCTTGCAGGTAATTCATCGCAGGCCTTTGCAGCGTCCACTCGTGGCGGTGGGCTCGACCTAAACATTACCCAGCAACGCTTCCTGCTCGGCGGAAACAGCCGGTTTGACCCACAACGGGCTGCGATAGAAGCGTATTATGATACGAGTGATTTCGGAGCAGCTGGAACGATGCGCAGGGACTTCAATCGCGCTATTTCCGGAGGCATCGCCAACATCCGCTCTTTCAACGAAGCGAGCGACAATATCGTTCCGTTCACGACAACGTTCCCCGATAGCAATCTCGGCGGCCAATTGCAGTTGGTGGCAGAGACCATTGAAGCGCGCGATGCCCTGCAGGTAAGCCGGCAGGTATTCTTCGTCGGGATTGGTGGTTTTGACACGCACAGCAACCAAGCGGATCGGCTTCCAGGACTTCAAACACAGATTTCCCAAGCAATCGGCGCGTTCAGAAATGCGATGGTCGAGCGCGGCCTATGGAATGATGTCACCCTATTTACAGCATCTGATTTCGGGCGGACAACGATCGATAATGGTGATGGAACGGATCACGGATGGGGCGGTCACCATTTTGTAACAGGCGGTTCCGTTACTGGTCGGCGTATTCTCGGAGATATTCCGACCGCTGATATTACGAGCTCGAACTACACGCGGACAAGCGGCCGGCTCATACCATCTGTTTCTGTGGAGCAGTATGCGGCGACGCTTGGAAGCTGGTTTGGGCTGAACAATGACGAGCTGCTCGCAGCCTTGCCAAACCTCACCAGATTTTCGAACTCAAATCTCGGATTTGTCTAAGATCAATCAAAGACAAGACCTTCGAATTCACCGGATCGCCGCCAGGCATCAATATGTCGGAAAAAAGCACCTGCACCTGCCGGATGCCCCAGCAGTGTGCGGTTCTTGTCGGTTAGGCCTTGCCCCTCATTATTATAATAGCCCGGTGTGCACTCCGTATTTCCAATCAGCATCCCCTGGCCTGACGTAACGAGTTCTACCCAGGCAATTTCAGCTTCCTGGGTAGGCTCGACCGTAGTGCTCTCTTTCTCTTCAGCATGGCTGACGACAGCGGCAATTGTATTGGCGTGATCAACAATGTTGTGAGGAACGTTCGAAATGAGATTGGCAGCCTGACTTGGCTGAACAAAAAATGCATTTGGAAACCCATGGACATGAACACCATGGAGCGTGCGCATCCCTTCGGACCAATATTCCGATAGTTTCAGACCTTCCCTGCCGGTAAGATCGAAACCAGCGCGCTCTGTATAATCTGATCCGACCTCGAACCCGGAAGCATAGATAATGCAGTCCACATCATAGTGCTCGCCATTCGCAACGAGGCCAGTTTCAGTGATGCGTTCGACGCCCTTTCCATCGGTGTGCACAAGCTTCGTCGACGGCTCATTGAACGCCTGAAGATAGTCGTCGTGAAAGCAAGGACGTTTGCAAAGCTGACGGTACCAAGCCTTCAACCCCTGTGCCGTCTTTTCGTCCTGGACGATGCTATCAACGCGATCACGAATGGCCTCCATCTTTTCAAAATCAGCGTCCTCGAAGGCACTCAGTATCGTATCTGGTTTCCACTCGGATGGCGGCATGGCCATCACCTTTTCGCGGATTCGTCTGGATATTTCGGTCCAGCCGTCCATTACAAAATCCTCTGACGGCATTCCCTGGCCCTGATTTTCGACGAAGTTGTCAAACCAGCGCTGCTGCCAGCCAGGTGTGGCAATGGAGTTAAACCACTCAGGATCAATCGGCGTATTGTTACGCTCATCAACGGATGATGGCGTGCGTTGGAACACAAGAAGTTCTTTCGCGGATTTCGCCAAGTGCGGAACGCACTGAACAGCCGTTGCACCTGTTCCAATAATAGCGACGCGCTTGTCAGAAAGGTTGTCCATGGGGGCCCCGTCTGCGCTGCCCCCGGTATAGCTATAGTCCCAACGACTGGTATGAAAAGCCTTGCCTTTGAAGCTGTCGACACCGTCGATACCGGGCAGCTTCGCCACATGAAGCGGCCCTGTTCCGAGACCTACATACTTGACGGTAAAATCATCACCGCGCGATGTGCGAATGCGCCAAACATTCTGATCATCCATCCAGTCAATTGCAGTTACTTCAGTATGGAAAAGTGCTTTTTCGTTGAGGCCATATTGTTCAGCGATGTTTTCGCAATGACTCCGAATCTCCGGCCCGTGGACATACTTCTCCGTGGGCATGTGTCCGGTTTCTTCGAGCAGAGGAAGATAGATCATTGCAGCCGTATCGCACTGGGCCCCCGGATACCGGTTCCAGTACCACGTGCCACCGACACCACCGCCCTTTTCGATAATTCTGACATCATCGATACCAGCCTGCTTAAGACGAGCGCCGACGACGAGACCTGAAAAGCCCCCACCAACAAATGCAAACGTCACGTGATCTTTAACAGGCTCACGGTCCTTTTGAGGGATGTATGGGTCGACTGCAAGGTCGGCGAATTTCTCCTCAAGCCGCTGATACTGAGCATTGCCGTCGGACCGCAAACGTTTCTCGCGCTCCTCATCATATTTATCTTTGATTGACTGCTTTTCGAGTTCTGTCAGCGCCACAATTCGGACCTCCAAGTCTGCGGACCTATTCAATGTTATTGCGTGTGCTTTGCCAATAGATGGAGCCAGAATTTCGAGTTTGCGCGACTAAAATTCCGAGCACTGCCATCTCGTTATCCTATAAAGGGGAATTTGATGCCCTTAGTATTACTCATTCATCGTGGCCAGATCATCAGGCGAAAGATATGGTGAGCGCATGATTGAAGGACCTACAACTCACAGCTTCGTCTCACAGCGATTGAAGCTTCGATATGTCGATTGGGGAAACCAGGAAGCACCTGACCTTCTGCTAGTTCACGGCGGGCGAGATCACTGCCGAAGCTGGGATTGGGTGGCGCGAGAGCTACGACATGATTGGCATATCATAGCGCCAGATTTGCGCGGCCACGGTGATAGTGACTGGTCGGCGAACGGCGATTACACACCGATGGCTAACGTCTACGATATCGCCCAACTGATCCACCAGCAGAAGCTCGCGCCAGTTACAATAGTGGCACACTCATACGGTGGAAATATAGCCCTCCGCTATGCAGGAATTTATCCAGAGACAGTGCGCAAACTGGTTGCAATTGAAGGACTGGGCCCATCACCTAAAATTCAGAAGGAGCGCCTGAGCGCACCTATTGATCAGCGCGTAAGAGAGTGGATCGATGCGCGGAGAAATGCCTCGGGCCGTTCTCCGCGAAGGTATGAATCGCTCGACGTCGCCTATGAAAGGATGAAGGAAGCCAATCATCACCTCAGCGATGCGCAAGCCCGCCATTTAACCGCACACGGCATTCATCAAAATGAGGACGGAACCTATAGCTGGAAGTTCGACAATGTCTTTCGCGTTTTCCCGCCTTTCGACATCCAACAAGGCGACATTGAGCATTTATGGCAACGGATTACTTGCCCAACGCTATTGCTTTACGGAAGAGATAGCTGGGCATCGAACCCAGCCAAAGATGGACGCATATCGAATTTCCAAAACGCAGAAGTTCGTGAATACGAAAATGCCGGTCATTGGTTGCATCATGACCAATTCGACCGCTTCATTTCCGACCTAAAAGAGTTCCTCTGATATCAGGGAAAAGATACGCTCCGAGAGCTACTCATACAGATTGTTCCCAGTTGGACGTTCTGATTAGTCGCTTTCAAATAGCCTGCGAGACAGCTGGCAAACTTTAACATCATCGAGGCGTATTACCCCGCGGGCTTCTCGTCCAGAGCGCCAACGTCAAGCACGGGGGCAGCGTCAAGATCCTCAGCATCAAGCAAAGCTGAGACACGCTCCAAAGCTGAGACAAGCATTGATTGATGCCAATCCGGCAAACCAACAAACCTCTTTTCAAAAACCTCCTGCAACAGGTCGGGAGCTGCAGTAAGGCCTGCCTGACCGTCCTCGGTAAGCTTGAGCCAGACTTTGCGCTTGTCACTATCGAATTTACGGCGCGTGACATACCCGCGAGACACAAGTTTGTCGGCAAGGCTGGTAATGGTTGCATGTTTTAGCTGAGTCAGCTGGCTCAATTCGCCTGCCGACGTTTCACCACGCTCTTTGAGCAACTGTAAGACGACGAGCTGCGACGGAGTAAGGCCTGCCATCTGCGCCAAACGTTTTGCGGCCAGCTCAGTTTTTCGCTGAATTTGGCGAAGAGCAATCAAAGCTTCGTCAGCACGACTAGTCATGAAAACGCTCCTACTCCGTTAGCTGCTCGAGGCCAAGAGCTTCTCTTAAAGGCGCGAGTTGATGCTGAAAGGGTTTCCAATTCCCCTGCCCCGCGCGACTAATCGGTTGACGCACCTGTTCTGAACTTGCGGTCCGGACCGCTCTATCCGTTTTGTAAAATTCAAGACAGGCCTCTTCGAATTCGAGCCCACAATATTCGAGCAGTCGCCTTACCTGAGCCTCAAAATCATCGATAAGTTTTTCATGCTGCACCCGAAGAATACGCCCCTCGGGAAAAACGTTATCCCAATGATCCATCAGATCGACATATTCGCGATAGTAGTGGCCTATATCCTCAAGCGAATAGGTAAATTCCTGCCCTTCTGCGAACAGCTGCTTGAAACCGGACCAACAGCAATCGAGCGGATCTCGGCGAGCATCTATTATCTTGGCGTTGGGTAGTATCAGATGAATGAGCCCGAGGTGCCTGAAATTATTTGGCATCTTGTCCGTAAAGAACGGCGCGCCCTTTCGGTGAATTCGTGTTGTGTCGATGTATTCCTGACCAAGCGATTTTAAATCGCCAGCAGGTAAGTCATGTAAGATCTGAGGATATTGGCTTGTCTCAGACAAGTGTTTTCGCCCTCTGAGCCGATGGGCAAGCGACAGGATATTTGGAAGCTCCAGTGTACCGTCAACCTGGCTATGCGACGCAAGAATTTGCTCGATCAGCGTCGATCCCGCACGGGGCAATCCAACAATAAATATCGGATCATCAGATTCGCAACCAGCACCAGAACGGTGTGCAAAGAGCTCCCCCGTACAAAGACGTTTCTGAGCTTCTAACTCAGCCCTAATTTGCTGCGTTGTGTAACGTGTTTTTGCGCGTTTAAGCTCGTTACCGCGCGCATACCAGGAGAATGCTTCGTCATAAGCGCCCAAATCCTCATAAGCTTTGCCAAGCGCAAAACAGAAATGGACACGCGACATGTGCGTAAGATTAGACTTTTGTACCTGAGCCGTCATGGCAGCGAGTTCATCGTCTGAGAACCGGTAGGTTTTCAGATTTGCAAGAGCATACCAGGCATCGCCGTAATCTGGGTGCGCAGCGACCGCCTCTCGATACGAGGCGATTGCCTTGTCTTGATATCCAGCGGTCTTCAACGCGTGCCCTTGCGAGGTAAGGGTCGCGGGATCTCCAGGGATTCTCGTGAGGATGTTTTCAAATAGACCCAGCGCGCGATCATACTCTCCGGTCTGCATGCTCTCTATGGCGTAATGAGAAGCGAAGACAGGATTCTCGGGATCGCGCTCAAAAAGCGCCTTTGCCTGCGCAAGGGCTTCAGCAAATTTCTGCCGCTTACGAAGGACATGAATATAATCCAGACGAATTTGAATA
>JBCCIW010000081.1:0-11985 GCA_039028055.1 Pseudomonadota bacterium
ATGGCTGAAACACTCCGGATCGGTACTCGCGGATCTCCGCTGGCACTGCACCAGGCCGAGCAGATTAGAGGTCTGATAGAAAGCCTGAGCGATGGGAGTGTAGCTTGTGAAGTAAGAACATTCACGACCACAGGTGATCGGTTGACCACAGAGCGACTGATTGAGTCCGGCGGAAAAGGCTTGTTCACCAAGGAACTCGACGTAGCCATGGATGCCGGTGAAATAGATATCGCCGTACATTCCCTGAAGGATGTTCCAAGTGTTTTGCCGGAAGGGCAGGACATCGTGGCAGTTGCCCCCCGGGAGGACCCCCGAGAAGGTTTTATCTGTCAGACGGCAACGGCTTTGGAAGACCTCCCCGGGGGCGCAGTGCTGGGAACTGCAAGTATTCGACGCGAAGCGCAGACCAGACTGGTTAGGCCAGACCTCGAGATTGTTCCCTTTCGTGGCAATGTTCAGACCCGACTGAAAAAACTGGAAGCAGGAGAAGCCAGCGCAACTTATCTGGCCATGGCCGGACTGTCTCGGCTTGGGCTTCAGCACCTCGCGCACCCGATCGAATTGGAGGATATGCTACCGGCTCCATGTCAGGGCATAGTTGCCGTAACAGCAATTCCGGGCCGCCTGAGCGAGAAGAGCTATGAGGCGCTTAAGGCGCTCTCCGACCCTGCAAGCGAAAGAGCTGCTGCTGCTGAGCGTGCCTTCTTGATGGCCTTGGACGGATCTTGCCGCACGCCTATCTCCGGCCACCTGTTCGAAGAAGAAGGAGCCTTTCGTTTTGTCGGAGAGGTAACTGCTCCTGACGGAACTGCCGTTTGGGATAACACGGTCTTTTGCTCTGAAAATTCGGGTACGGATGATCTTGCAGCGGCAGGTTCAACCGCTGCGGAGTCCATCCTTGAAGCTCTCGGGGGTCAATTGCCCCATGTTGAAGGCTGAGCTTCAGACGATGGATCGCGTCCCGGTCATTGTTACACGTGCTGATCCGGGAGCCAGGGAAACATCGAGACGACTCAAGGCCAATGGTATACGCGCTATTTCCTCACCAATGCTGGAATTGGCCAGGACCAAAGTAGATCTGCCAAAACTCGATGACGTCGCTGGCTTGTTGTTCACCAGTGCGAACGGCATCCGATTCTTCGCCTCGCTTTCTAGCCGAAGAGACATCCCGGCCTGGTGCGTCGGACCAGCTACATATGCAGCCGCCCAGGACGGCGGTTTCAAAACCAGCCACAACGCCGACGGTGACGGGGCGACGCTTGCAAAATACGTCACCCGACAGGCCAATCCGGAAAGCGGAAAACTCTTGCATATCGCCAATTCGGCGGCAGCTGGCGATGTCGCCGAGTATCTAAGGTGCCAAGGTTTCGATGTCTTGTTCGCCCCGCTTTACGAAGCGGTTCCAGCCGCATCACTTAACGAAGATGCGATTGCCGCGTTGCAGCGGGAGCAACCTGCTTTGGTCGCGATCCACTCTGCAAAAGGAGCGATGGCGTTTGCTAAAGCGACGAACGGAATTGACTTTCGTCTCCATGCCGCTGTTACCGTGTCGGAAAAGGCCGCTTTACCTCTATCGGATTTGAATTTCGCTCAGATTGCATCGGCGTCTGAACCAAACGAAGACGCCCTTCTTGAGACGATTATCTCTGTTGTTGCAACGCTTTGATTACTCATCTCTGCCATTATATGTTTAATTGTGAAGCGCGTGTAGAGCGGAAAGCGAACCATGACGGGGACGACAGAAGACATGGGCGACGGCCCGGAGCCGATCGATGCGGATTTCGAACCGGCACCGCCCAAAGCTGATTATTTCAGTGAAGATGACCAATCCTCCTCTGGGCCGGGCTGGATCGCCCTCGGAATTACGGGTGTCGTTGCCGCGCTTTTTGGAGGCTTGATTGCCGGTGGCCTTAATTGGGCGGGAAACGGTGCTTACGCTCCGCAGACACTTGCTGGAGAGGTTGAGTCCCTTTCGGCAAATCAGCAAGCCGTTGAAGCCAGCGTCGAGTCGCTTCGAGGCGAGCTAATGAGTGCGCGAGAACGTATGGATCGCGATCTCGCAGCAGCGGCGGCGGGCGCGGGTGACGATGATGCTCTTGCGAGTTTGACCGCTGAAATTGAAACCCTGAATGGCCGCCTTGATGCGCTGCAAACCGGGGAAGATGATCTTGATGGGCTTTCCGATTTGGTGGCGCGGATAGATGTTCTCGAACGGGCCGACGAAGAAGAAGTCACTAGCCCACGTCTGGCCAACCGTGCAATCACGGCGCTGCGCGCGCGTGTTGAGGGGATCGAGGATGCCCAAGCTCAGATTACCAATCGTCAAGCGATACGGTCTGAGGCTTTGGCCGACCTTTTAAGCCGTATGGAAACCATGGAGGCGAATGCAACAACCGAGCCTTCAGAAGATCTGGTTGCGCTCCGTTCTGAAGTAGACGCGCTAAAGGCGACACTTGATGCAGAGGCTCTTCGTTCCGCTGAGATTGATCAGTTGCAAGAAACCGTTACCGCACTGAGCGAACAGGACGATTCCGCCGATGCAACAGGCACGTCCAGAGCGCTTTTTGCTCTGCTAACTATGGAGGCTGCCGCCGGCGACGGTAGGTCATTTCAATCTGCACACGCGCAATTACAGGAAGCGCTTCCTGACAACGCGACGGTGTTGAGTCTGGCCTCACTCGCCGGTCAGCCGACTCCAACAATTGCGATGCTGCAATCGCGATTTGATGGAACGGCAGCGACTGCCCTCGAAGCAGTTGCCGCCGCTGAACCCGGTGAAGATGGTTGGGGTTGGTTGAGGGGTGTGTTTGGAGAAGATATTGAAATCCGTCGTAGCGGTTCGGGCGACACCGTCGAGGAAGCTATAAAGGCCGCTGAAGATGCCTTGGCAGCGCAAGATTTGCGACAAGCAGTGGCAACTGTGGAAACCCTGGAAGGTCCAGCAGCGCAAGCTTTTGATTCCTGGCTCATCGACGCGGATCAACGGCTGACGCTGGACGAAAGTTTGGACACATTGCGGCTCGTTCTTCTAGGCGCAGAACGGTAGGCCAGACCAATGTTTCGGCTCATTCTTTCGGGTCTTCTGCTTATCGCTGTGGCTCTCGGAACAATCTATCTGGCGAATATGCCTGGCGGAATTGAATTTGAGCTGTTCGGGTGGGAAGGGCGCCTGCCCGTATTGGCAACCATTGTGTTGCAATTGGTCATCGGAGCAACGATTGCGCTGGTATGGGGGTTCTTTGCTGGTCTTTGGAAACTCCCTGGAAGAATCGGAAAATCTCGCAGGCAGTCACGGATCAAGAAGGCAAATCACTCATTGGCAGACGGGCTTCTGGCGGCGGAAGCGGGTGATTTCAAAACCGCCCAGAAGCTTGCCCAGAAATCCGAGATGTACGCTGACGATGACCGGCTTAAGGTTTTACTGGAGGCAAGAGCGGCTGAAGTCGATGGCGACTGGACAACCGCAGAGCGGGCTTGGGCGCAGCTTGCACGTCTACCTGGCGGTCAATTGGCAGGCCTTCGAGGTATCGCGACTGCTGCGCTCGAAAGGGGCGATCCTAAGGGAGCGGAAGCAAGTGCGCGGGCCGCGCTTGAGCTTAATTCAGGAGCCGATTGGCCCTTCAATTCGCTTTTCGATTTGCAGGTTGCGCGTGGTGATTGGAACAAGGCGTTGGAAACGCTGGCATTAGGTTCGCGTTATGGTCTGATCGCCGGTGATAGTCTGCGTCGCCGTCGCGCTGTCCTGCATACGGCAAGAGCTGCTGGTCTTCCCCATGAAAAGAGGGGAGACGCTCAAAAGGCGCTGGCGGAAGCCATCCGGGCTGCACCCGGATTTCCACCAGCCATAGTGTTCGGCGCTCGTCAGCTCATGATCGACGGGAAGGATAAAGCCGCAATGGATGTCCTTGAAATGGGATGGACCTCGCGGCCTCATCCAGCAATTGCGCAGACCGTGCGTCAGATGTCTCTGGATAGTGATGAAGCAATAATGAACCAGCGCTTGCAACGTCTTATTACCGCCAACCCGGATCACTATGAGAGCAAGGTGTTAGGTGCCGAAATCGCTATGCAGGCGGGAGATTGGGTCAGGGCAGTTAAAGGTCTGTCGCTGCTCGTAGAAAACGGCTCAACGGGGCGTTTGTGCTTGCTGATGGAGCGAGCCCTGAAAGGTTATGGCGATGCGGACGAGGCCGCACGCTGGGCGCGATTGGCAGTAACCGCAAGCCGCGAGGCTGACTGGTCAGATCTGGACCCTAAAGGCGGTGCATTCAATTACGATGTGAAGGATTGGGCCCGGCTCGTCTATCGATTTGGCGATGCGGGCCAGCTTGTCCATCCGAGACATGAGATGTTCGCGAGAGAATTGGATGTATCAAAGGCGATGACGGCTCTTCCGGCACCGGACGAAGATGCCACGCCCAGGCCTGAGGTGAAACTGCCACCCGGTGATATGGCTCAACCTGCCGATTTTGTTCCAGAAACCGATAACTAACCACTAGAATCAGGTTGACCTCAGGTCTGGATACTTGAGATTCCCGGACAGCAAAAAACCTCCCCATAGTATGTTGCCATTAGGACACAGTTCTGAATCTAATTTGGTGCGCCCTTTCAGTGCATTGAATTAAAAAAGGAATTTATATCCTTCATTTTTCCATAAAAGTGTAAAGTTTCTCGGGTTTTGCAGATAGTGTCCCATTTGGAAACACGCTCTTTAGAGTGTTCGACAGCATCTCATTCGGGCGATTTTCGTCCGCAACCTTTATCTCGGAGATCTTGGATCAATGGCACTTGGAATCGGCCGCAAGAGCTGCCTACTGGCAACAACCTTCCTTTCCGCCCAGCTCGCATCTGTTTCGGCAGCCGATGCTCAGGAGAGAATTCGCGAGCGTTTGGACACCGACCGGGTGCTGGGCACAATCGAAGTTACGGCACAGAAAAGAACCGAAGATCTCCAGGACGTTCCGATTTCCATCACCACCTTCGATGCCGTTGCCCTCGATACACTTCGGATCGACGGGTTCGACGACATCGCAAACTTTACACCTGGTGTGATTGCTTCCCCGAACGCTGGGGACTCATCGGGGCTCAGCGTTTTCATTCGCGGGATTGGTCAGAATGATCCCCAGGTAGGCCTCGACGCTACAGTCGGATTTTATCTCGACGGCGTTTACATTGGGAAGACGCCAGGACTTTCCTTTGATGTTCCAGACTTGGAACGGATTGAGGTCGTCAAAGGTCCACAGGGAACGCTGTTTGGTAGGAACGCGGTCGCGGGCGCGATTAGCATTATCACCAAAGGCGCGGAGATCGGGGAAGGTTTCGGGGGCAATGCCACCTTGGAAGTCGGCAATTTTGACACCGTGGCCCTGCGCGGAGCTGTAAACATACCTTTGGGAGATACAGCCGCATTGAAGGTCTCCGGCGTCAATTTTGATCGCGACGGCTTCGTAGAAAATGTTGAAACAAATTTTCCACTAGGATCCTTGCCGGGGGTTCCAGACACGGCCGGGTTCCAGCAGTTCGGTCAGGGTGCCGATTTTGGCGGGTCTGATCGATCCGCTATTACAGCTGAGATTGCTTGGGAGCCAATGAGTAATCTTCGTCTCGAATATGGCTTCGAGGATAACAGGACAAATATCGAGCCGTTTTTCACTCAGCCTGTTCCAGATTTCGCGACGGGTACATTCGGTTTTCTACTCGCGCCCACGTTAGAGCCGGGTGCCGCGCCGCTTTTGCCAATTACAGAGGGGCGTCAGGAAGAGGCTGTATCGACTGTGCCAATTGGGGAGACGCGGTCTGAGGTCATCGGGCATAGGGCAGAAGCGACTTGGGACTGGCATCCAAATCATTCCAGCAAAATTCTATTTGGCTATCGCCGGGCGGATACCGACGCCTTTACAGGTTTCTTTACCGAAGCCAATCCATTCGTACTTGACGCTGTGTTTAGCACCGGCCAAGTCGACGCCTCACTTCCATCAGACCCACTCTCGAACCCATCTTTGATAGATACGTTTGCTGTCACTTTACCGCTGACGACGAATACGGTGCTTCAGCCGATGGTTGGCGACGACATAGATATCACGCTTCGTCCGGACTTCGCTGAACCATTCCTTGCGTCGTTCAATCCGCCTTTGTTCCCGGGGCCTTTCTTCAGTTTTGGAGTAAGCCCGGATACTGGCATTCCGACATTGGATGGTCACGAGCAATTTCAGATTGAATACACCCAAACAGGAACCTTGGGCGATCGTATCGATTATACATTCGGTCTGTTTTACTTCGATGAGACGACGGCCACGGGCCCGTTTAACGACCGCCCCGGAGACGCTCTGGGCGTCGCACAACTGCTGCCGGCACTTGAACTTCTTGTAGATGTGCAAACGGCATTTGCTGGTCCACCTGGCGAACTCGTAGATACACTACGCGGGATTGCAGGGGAGGAGGGCTTTGGTGCGATCTTAAGTGCGGCGCGTTCGCCTGGAACACGCCTGGAACTAGATACCCAGGCTTTCGCCGTCTACGGTGAAGCTAAGTACCAGCTGACCGATGCCTTGAGTATTACAGGTGGTCTACGATACTCCCGAGATGAAAAAGAGGCATTTCAGCAAGGGATCAGTCCGTTTTTCAATGACACGACGGATCTACTGGGCAATCCGATACCAGCGCTGGAAGGGGATGAGGTGTTCGACAGCCTCGATCCGCGTGTTGTCCTTGAGTACGAGCCAACCGAAGATCTCTTGTTTTATGCAAGTTATTCTCAGGCATTTCGTTCCGGCGGCTTCAATCAGTCTTCCGTGAACTTGGCCGATTTCCTCTTCGATGAGGAACGCATTAGGTCCGGTGAAATCGGTGTAAAATCCGATTTCTTCAATGATCGCTTTCGGATCAACGCCAACGTCTTCGCAAGCTTCGTTGACGACCAGCAGGTATCATTCACCAATCCAGCTGTGCCAGTAACGCGCTTCATTGTGAACAATGACACGCGCTTCGTGGGCCTGGAAGTCGATGGTCAGTTTGTTGTAGGGGACTACACAACAGCGAGCTTTTCTTATGCTTTTTTGGACGCAGAGGCCGATGATCTTACCAATCCATTTACTGGCTTGCCTGCTGGTCAACCTGACAATGCTCCAAGGCATTCTTTTGGGATAAATCTGGATTACGACCGTCCAGTGGGACCGGGAGATCTCCAAGCGCACCTGGGCTTCAACTACAAGGATGAAACGACTGTGATTGGGGTGCCGCGAACCGATAGCGCCCTGTTGGATGCCCGACTGGCCTACACCCTGAGTTCTGGCGACGACCGCCGAATAACCGTCTTTGTGTATGGGCAGAATTTAACGGACGACGAATTCACTATTGATGCGCTCGATGCGTTCGCGCCACTTGTGGCGACTACCCAGGTCTTCGGCTTGCCGAGAACTTATGGGGGTGGAATCACTGTGACATTCTAACTGCAAACCTACATCTGAATGCCAATCGAACCGCTTGATGAGAGTGCCTGTCAGCGGTCACCCGCCTACGGGTAGAAAATTCAACCTTAAACACAAACTTTCGATGGCTGGTTAGGGATAATTTCGCCTCAAACGAGCGCTTGCGTGACAATTGTGTTTCGCAATAGTTGCGGGGAATGGACGCCTCGTGCGGCGTATATGACACACCCCCCAGATTTTTTCCCCGCGCGCTACAAACAATAATTGACGATTTCGTGACCAGATGAGTACGCATTTGGGAAGACCCGGTATGTCGCTGGGCAATCGGCCTGTGGTCGATCCAAATGAAAGGTATAAAAATGGGGAATTCTCTGAGGGAGAAACTATTAGCAACCTCGCTACTCGCCGCGACTCTCGGCGTAGCGCCTGCTATAGCTCAAGAACCCGAGCGAGTTTCGGAGTCTGAGGTAGAAGACGAAGCCGCGGTCCAGGAGCGGATCGTCGTTACCGGTTCGCGGATTACAAATGCTAACATTGCGTCATCGAGCCCTGTAACGACTGTTGATTCCGAGCTTTTTGATCTGCGCGGCACCACCGACACGATCGATCTTGTAAACACGCTGCCACAAGCAATCGTTGGGGTGAATAGCCAAAACAGCTCATTTGCGAACGGTGCGAACGGTACGGCCACACTCGACCTTCGCGGTCTGGGCGCAACGCGTACACTGGTTCTTGCCAATGGCAAGCGCCTACCACCAGGCTCTCCTCTGCCAGGCGGCTTCGCAAGCGACTTGAACTTGATCCCCGCTCCACTTGTTGAGCGCGTTGAAATCGTGACAGGCGGTGCTTCAGCTGTTTACGGCTCTGATGCGATCGCCGGTGTTGCCAACTTCATCCTTCGCCGAGACTTTGAGGGCGTCGAGATCGACGGACAGTTTGGCTTCAACCAGTTCAACAACAGCAATGACGCACTTCAGCAGGCCCTGATAGATGTTGGTGAAGATCCGGTTTCCGGCTCAGATATCGACAACCAGACCTACGACATATCCGCCGTCATTGGTTCGAACCTTGACAATGGCCGCGGTAACGTAACCGCCTACTTCCGGTATCTACGTAACCAGGGTATTGACCAGGCAGACCGCGATTTTGCCCGCTGCGCGCTTTTGGGTGATGAAAACGGAGATGACACCTGCTTCGGGTCTAATCAAGGGCCATTCCCAACATCGTTTGTACTTAATCCGGTTCCATTGCTTGATTCAAGTGGTGACCAGATCATGCAGCAGCTGTTTGACGCTGCGGGAAATCCGGTTCTTGACGAAGACGGAATGCCTACATTCCGTGGTGTGAATGTCGCGCTTACGAATGCCGCGGGTGTTCCACTTTCAGCTCCTGTTCCTTTCCTGGATGCAGATGAGAATCCGCTCTTTGACTCGGCAGGGAACCCCATCCTGGCAGAAGTGGCCGGTGGGTCCTTCTCGCTCAACCCCGATGGGACGCTTAGCAGCGGCTTGAACAATGCGTTCAACTTCAACCCGCAAAACCCCATCCGTCGTCAGACCGAGCGGTTCAACGCTGGTTTCAGTGGTTTTTATGAAATCACTGAAAATGTTGAGGCATATACAGACTTCGGCTTCACACGGTCGTCTTCGCCTCAGGTGATTGCGCCATCAGCTGCATTCGGTAGCTCTATCAACGTCGTAAACTGTGACAACCCGCTTCTGACACCTGAAAATCTTGCAACACTCTGTGGTGTTCAGGACCCAACGACTGGTCAGTTCGCTCGTGACACAGATGGTGACGGTCTCGTCCAGAGTGAGATCCGACGCCGCTTTGTAGAAGGCGGTGGCCGTACAGACGATCGTACGCTGACCAACTTCCGCTTCGTCGGTGGTCTGCGCGGCAACGCACTCGAGCATATCGAATGGGATCTCTTTGGGCAGGTCGCTCAGACCGAGCTCGTTCGTCTTCAGACAAACCAGGTGACCTTCACCAACATTGGTCAGGCTCTGGACATTGTCGATGATGGCAATGGCAACCCAGTTTGCCGGGTAGTTGCAGACGGAACAAATCCAGCCTGTATACCATTCGTGTCAGCCTTTGTGGTTGGCGGAGCGGTAGACCCAGGTCTGGCCTCGTTCGTTGACACACCAACGCTGACAACGGGTAGAACCGAGCAGATCGTATTCGGCGGTACAGTTCAGACTGACCTCGGTAAATGGGGCATCGTGTCACCATTCGCCGAAGACGGTCCAAACTTCCTGTTTGGTGCTGAATACCGCGAAGACCGGATCTTCTCCCAGGCTGATGGCACCAACCAGAGTGGTGGCCTCGTCGGAGCGGGTGCAGCTGTGCTGCCTTCCGATGGTGAGTCCGAGCTCTACGAGATCTTCTTCGAGACACGTGTTCCGATTGTACAGAACATGCCGTTTGCTGAAGAAATCGGTTTCACTGGCGCTTATCGTCGTTCCGAGTATGAGTCTTTCGACAGTCTCAACAACATCGCCGGTGGTGAGTTTGGTGTGGACACCTTCTCCCTCGGATTGACCTGGCAGCCAGTCAGTGATGTTCGCTTCCGTGGCCAGTTCCAGCGTGCGATCCGTGCGCCGAACATTTTCGAACTGTTCAATCCGGTTAACACGAACCTGACATCGCTTTCAGACCCGTGCTCTGGTTTCATGGGAACCGACGATGCACCAACGGCGACGGCGGCTCAGTGTGCGAACACTGGATTGGATCCAAACCTGTTCGGAAATGTTCCGCCTGACTCCGGTCAGCTGAACGTCGTTACCGGTGGTAATATCAATCTGACACCGGAAGAAGCGGACACATTCACGATTGGTGCAATCATCCAACCGAGTGTGCTGCCTGATTTGGTCGTGTCGATCGACTACTACAACATTGATCTCCAAGATGCTGTTGGAACAATTCCAGCTGCGTTCACTCTGACTCAGTGTCTGGAAACCGGTGCGGCTCAATTCTGTGATCTGATCAACCGTGGCCCTGATGGTTCGCTTACCTTCGTTCCGCGGAACCAGGCAGCTATTACTGCGACGAACATCAATACTGGTGGTTTTGCGACTTCCGGTATCGATTTCCAGATACAGTACAGTTACGACTTTGGTCGCTTCGGTGATGTAAGTCTGAACTATAACTCTACTTACCAGCTCGAAAACGAAACTACGCCTGTTACTGATGGGTCTACTTTCGACTGCGTTGGTTTCTTTGATGATAGCTGTGGCAACCCGATCTTCGACTACCGCCATAACTTCCAGGTCCAGTACAACGCGCCATACAATCTGCGCGCTAGCCTCCTGTGGCGTTATCTGTCGTCGGTCGATCGGATCAGTTCGATCGATCCGGACACTGGTGAAATTACCACATTTGCAGAAGACGGAATGGAAGGCTTCACCGCTGCGACGCTGGGGTCGGAAAGCTATTTCGACGCAGCTCTGTTCTGGGATGCGACGGAAAATGTTGAGCTTCGGTTCGGTGTGAACAACCTGTTCGACAACGATCCACCAGTACTGCCGACGTTTGGTCCGTCTCCGACGGCTAACGTTGAGGCGAACACGGTCGCTGGTCTGTACCCAGCTGCTGGACGCTTCATCTTCGTTGGTGCACGTCTGAACTTCTAAGGCGGACAAAAACGAAACCGGAAACGGCGGCCCATTCGGGCCGCCGTTTTCTTTTTGCGCCGATAAAACTGACGCTCACTTATATCTAACGAGAATGTGTGCGTTGGTTGAGAAGCCTTTAATTGCGACCGGCTGTGCGACGCAACATAAGGGTGCCCGTGGCAATGAGAACGAGGTGAACTTATGAAAACGTGGATATTGAAATCTGTCGTAATTGCAGCGCTTGCTGCACCTGCGGCTTTTGCGCAGGTCGAAACACCGGAGCGCGTCGAAACTGAGCTTGAGACGGTCGTCGTCGAGTCCAGCAACAGCTCCGCTCGAACAGCAAATGAAATCCGCCAAATTGAACGTCCGGAGCGCCCAGAACGCATTGACCGTCCAGAACGTGTTGAGCGAGTCGAGCGGGTAGAACGCGTTGAGCGTGTTGAGCGAGTAGAACGCCCCTCCGGTGGTTTTGGAAGCTGATATCAGGCTGATCCCGGCTTCCGCCGGGTAGGAAAATAATTATGAAAAATCTAACCAGGTTAGCCTTGGCAATTGCCATGGCACCGTCGACTATTGCCTTTGCGCAAAGCGGATCGGAAAATCAGGAACGAGTTCCGCGTGAAGCCGAGGCCCCATTTATTAGGCCTTCATTTACCGCAGGAATCGATTTTAGTCGCGGTGATTTCGGTGCAGATGATGCGACCGAAACACTATCAACTCCATTTTCTGCAAGGGCAGATGTCGGGGACTTCCGCTTCTCTGTAGGGGCATCATGGCTACAGATTACGGGCCCTGGTGGCGTCGTGGGCGATGGCATCATTGTTGATGGTGGTGCGACTGGCGAGATCGAGCAGAACTCAGGCTTTGGTGATCTGACGCTCGGAGTGAATTACAATGTGCCTGCAGAGATCACCGGAAACTGGCTCGTTCAGCTCCAG
>JBCCIW010000082.1:0-11881 GCA_039028055.1 Pseudomonadota bacterium
ATGTAAGTATTCTCGTCCTTTTTGGATTTGTATAGCTGGTAGGTCAGGCATCCTGGTTCGTTCGCCTTTACCTGTGCCATCAGGTCTTTGAATGTGCCTTCAAAGTCGTCTTCTTTTCCGCCTTGAACCTTTAGAGTCGCGACAACGCCGATCATATTTCTCTCCCTCGAGTATCTGTTGGCACCTTATTTGACCTGCTGATTTCGGCAAGTCGTAACGTTGGGAGACCTTGTGGTCTCGGGTTTCTCAACTCGCCTGAAATTCTGTAGTGTTGGCTTGCCAATTCGATTATTCTCACCGCCATTGCACTGCCCCGGGGAAACTATGGACGCGCAAGACGAGCAAAACCAAGGACAGCTTGTTGAGCAATTGCCGACTTTGAGAGCGGCCTATTCAGACCGTGTTGCGCTATTGATGGCAAAATTATCAGCAGCTGCGTATCAGCCTTTTGACATCGAGGGTGAGGCCGTTTTGCGTGATGCCGTCAGTCCTCTGGGGTTTGAAGTCACGAGAGTGTTCTTTGACCCACCGAAGAAGTCGTTGTTTCGTCGTAGTCGAGGCACCGAAGCCTTTATCTGCGAAAACGAAAAGATGGCTGTTCTATCTTTTCGCGGGTCTACGACTGGCATCGATTGGTGGACGAATTTGAATTTCCAGAAACGGAAAATCCCCGCGGGTCAGTATGACGGAAAAGACCAGTTCGTGAAGGTGCATAAAGGGTTCTACAAGGCATTTAAACAGCATTGGGATTCGATACAGGTCGAGATTGATCAGGTGATTATAAACTCGCCGCGGAAGCCCATCTTCATTACAGGACACTCTTTGGGGGGAGCTTTGGCACAGCTCGCAACGGCGGCATTTTCATGCGATCAGATTGCCGCGTGTTATACGTTCGGGTCACCAAGGGCGGGCGGAAAGTCACTCGATCTGTTCGTTAAGCCACCACACTACCGAGTTACCAACCAATCCGACACGGTGCCTTTCCTGCCTGCGTATCTCCTTGGATATCGCCATGCTGGCGATGCGCGGTCCCTCGTTGGCAATCCGCCAACGTTGAGGCGCCATTCGCGGGGCATATTTCATCAGTGGATACTTGTTCTGACGCTCCTGCCTGCGCTGATAATCAATGTTCTGACATTCAAACGCGTCCAGGCCAGCGCCCTTATCGGTCACCACAACATAGAGACATACGTCAAACGCCTCGAGGCATTGGTCGAGAGGAGATCCCGCCTCCAGGGCAGTGGATTCATGTCCAGCTAGATTTTCTGGTGTCCTGTCGCCAGGCGCATGTCCCAGAACCCCCTGGCGCAGATATCCGCAAATCGACTGACGCCGGTTTTTGAGAGTTCACTACGACTCGCTCTGGGGGCATCAAGCGCAAGTCAGATCGGCTCGTATGGGAACACGCCGGTGGTTGCCTCCAGCCCGAACATATTCGCTTTCATGGCTGGCAATCCCTGATCAAGGAGTGATTGCGGAGTCCAACCTTCGAGGCGCGCCACCGATTTGACCGGACGCGGCTGGTCAAACAAGACGACTTCATTTCCTCGGACAGCAAAGATCTGGCCCGAAACATCAGCGGCGTCATCGGCGCAGAGCGTCACAGCAAGTTGGGCCACCTGGTCAGCCCGCATCCCGTTTTTCATGCGTTCGACCCGCTCGGCACCAGCCTCGTCTTTCACCGGGATTGAGGCGATCATCCGGGTCCATGCGAACGGTGCAATGATGTTCGAGCGGACATTTTTGCGCGCGCCCTCCATGGCAACGATACGGGACAAGCCCATGATGCCGAGTTTAGCCGCGGCGTAGTTGGCCTGGCCGATATTGCCAATCAGACCCGATGTCGATGTGAACATGACATAGGATCCGTGCTCCTTCTCGCGAAAGTGCTCGATACTCGCGCGCATCACGTTGAAGCTGCCGTGCAAGTGAACGTCGATCACGCTCTTCCAGTCATCCTCGGACATTTTATGGAACATGCCGTCGCGGAGGATGCCGGCGGGATTGATCACGCCATGAAGGTCGCCGTAGGTGTCCATGGCCTGCTCGACCATTCCTTCGACGGCTTTGAGATCCGTAACGCTGTCCGAGTTGGAGACTGCCTCGCCACCGGCGTCCCTGATCTCTGCAGCCACCGCCTCTGCTGGTCCGGCATCTCCTGAATCACCGCCTGACAAACCGCCGCCAAGATCGTTTACAACGACTTTGGCTCCTTCTCGGCTGGCAAGAAGTGCAGCCTCTTTGCCGATCCCATTTCCGCCGCCGGTCACCAGGACTACTTTTCCGTCGAGGACACCCATCGTCCGTCTCCCTTCATATTTGCTTCATACCCGACGATAATGTCCGCTGCGGCGATGAAAAGAGTGAAGAGAGAATTTCCTTCATTTCATTTTTACACTGGGAAATACGCCAAGCATCAAGTACTTGCCGCACGCATGATCGAAATTGTTCCAGAAATTCCCGAGATCCATGCCGAGGCAATCGAAGATCTCTTTGACCGAACCTTTGGTCCCGGGCACTTCGCCAAGACGGCTGAGCGACTGCGCGAGTTTAGCGCGTCCTTGCCCGATATAAGTCGCGTTGCGCTTAAGGGGAACGAGGTCATTGCCGTGGTTCGCGCCTGGCCAGTTAAGGTCGAGCAGGGTGGCGCAGCGATCTTTGTTGGCCCTGTTGCAGTAGATCCGGCGTATCGAGGCGATCGTCTTGGTGTCGCGGTCACGAACAAGGTCCTTGACGCAGGCCGCGAGGCGGGTTGGTCGCTTGCACTGTTGATCGGGGCTTCGGAGTACTTCTGTCAGTGCGGCTTCGAAGTTGTGGACGGTCAAAGGTTCCAATTACCTGGCCCTCAAGATTACGATCGCGTAATGCTTTGTGAATTAACAGAAAATACAAGGCATTTCAGGGGTGAAATTAGAGCAGCGCCAACCCTCTAATCCGGTGGACAGAGCGGCGCAGCGCAGTCTAGGGTCTCCATAGTGTATTGTTCAAAGCACCAGGGCTCATGAACCTTCGTCTCCTCACGCGCATAGAAGGGCATCTGTGGGGGTGGATGTCTCTCGCCATGCGGTATCCCCGGTTCATGATTTCGGCGCTTGTTGTCCTTGCAGCGATCGGAACTATTCTCGCTGCCACTGGTCTCGGTGTGAACTCCGATACGTCTCAGATGGTATCGTCCAAGCTGGACTACAGGCAATCTCAGTTGGACTTCGAACAGGCCTTTCCCGACGAAGAGACGAGGATTGCTCTTGTTGTACGAGCCCGTAGCGAAGATGAAGCCGACGCATTTTCAATACGTGTTGCAGAGGTTCTGCGAGAGCGCACCGACGTTGTGAGTGACGTTTTTGCCGCGAGCGTTGATCCGTTTCTGGTTCAGAATGGATTGCTGTTCTTGGAGTCCGACGAACTGGATGAACTCCTTGGAAACATAACGGCCGCGGGCCCGATCCTGAAACGTCTCGGTCGCTCGCCGACTATGGATCGGCTGTATCTCGCGCTCGCTGATGCGTTGGAACCGATCGACGAAGGCGAACCGGTCCCCGAAGCGCTTGAGCGCGCCATGGAGAGCATTGCCAATACGATTGAGCAGCGCCTCGCTGGAACGCCGGAACCGCTGTCGTGGCAAGACATCTTCCATACGCCGGACGACGATGATGACATTCATCAGCGAGTGATTTCCATTTCGCCCGTACTTGATATGTCCAGTTTGCAACCGGCGCGCCCAGCTGTGCTTGCGATTGATAAGGCTATTTCTGAAGTCGTTGCTGAAGGCGCGTTTGATGTTTCTGCATCGATAACGGGCAACGCTGTCTTGCGAACAGAGGAACTCGCCAGCGTTACAGAAGGGATTGGTCTCTCTTTAACGCTATCATTCATGTTTATCGTCATTCTACTGATGATCGCGCTGCGCTCCGCAGTGCTGGTGTTCACGTCGCTCATGGCGTTGATAATCACAATTCTTATTACAGCTGGGTTCGCCGCGCTGATGTTCGACGCCCTGAATCTCGTCTCGGTCGCTTTCATGGTTCTATTGGTAGGGCTGGGGATCGACTTCATGATTCACCTGGCGATGCACGTTCAGGAAGAGCGCATGAACGGTCTCCAATGTCGGGATGCGATTTTCAAATCCAATCGTCTCATTGGAAGCGCTCTTGCTCTTTGTGCACCGACATCTGCAATAGCGTTCTTCGCCTTCGCACCAACCCAATTCACCGGCATGACACAGCTGGGTATTGTCTCGGGATTTGGGGTTCTGGTGGCATTTGTGGTGGCCGTCACATTGCTTCCCGCCGTGTTCGCTCTGCTTCCTGCGAATGCGGGAGTGCGGCGGCGGGACGGGCTAAAAAACGTGATCATTCCAAAACTGAATTACTCCGGACCGTTCCGAACCGTGGTAGCGCTGCTCGCCATCGGCACCGGCGCAGCGGCTGTGACGCTGCTTCCTCAAGTTCGTTTTGATGCTGATCCAATGTCTTTACGCGATCCTGAAGCACCTTCTGTAAGAGCTTTTGACCTTCTCTTCGAGGGCGACGGATCACAGCCCTACAACCTGTCGCTTCTGGTCGATGATCAGGATCAGGCAGATGAGATTATTCCAAGGCTCGAGGCGCTGAATGTGGTCAAGGAGGTCGTTGGTCCGGCCGATCTCGTGCCGGACAATCAGTATGAGAAACTGGATCTCATTGATTGGGCTTCCATTGGGTTGAGCCTCGTTTTTGCAGATGAGGATGAAACCCCGGACAGAGTCATCGCGGGAGCCAAGGATCGCCTCGACGACCAATTCAATCAGCTGTCCAATGATGCATTATCTCGGCTCGAGGTCGCAATCACATCTCTGGATGCGGCGATCGTTGCCGATCCGTCGATCTTGGAGGCCGTCGAAGGCGACATATTCCGATACTGGTCAATGCAGTATGATCGGCTTCGTCAACAAATCTATCCCAGCGAAATCACCTATGATGATCTCCCACGAAGCCTTGCTTCTCGTTTCCGAGCGCAAGATGGCAGGCTGCGCTTGCAGATCGAGCCGGCAATGGATCTGCGGGAGCAAGCTGCCCGAAGCACTTTCGTGGATCAGGTAAGGAATGTCGCGCCCGGCGCTGCGGGTTCAGCTCGTAGCGTACTTGAATCTGGCAGGGTCATTTCCGAGGCAATGGTCATTGCGTGCGCAGTGGCCTGGATCGCTGTTGCCATTCTTTTGGCGACCATTCTTCGCGACGCAGTGCTCGTCTCCGTAATTCTGTTTTCCCTGGCTCTTGCTGCCACGCTCACTTCAGCGGCTGCTGTCCTGCTGAACGTGCCGTTCAACTTTGCCAACATTATCGCGATCCCGCTGCTCGTGGGTGTCGGCGCCGATAGCGGTATCCATCTCGGCATTCGCGCGCGCAGGGGACGCACGGCTGCGGCAGTTTACGAGACGTCCACGCCGAGAGCAGTCTTTTTCAGCGCGATTACCACGATTTGCTCGTTTGGAACGCTCATCCTGTCGGCTCACCGAGGGGTAGCAAGCATGGGGATCTTGCTGACGCTTGCCATCGGATTCACGCTGATATGTACCATTTTGGTACAACCCTGGCTTTTGGACGCACTGTCCCGCCGAAAAGCCGAACCTGCATAATCCGCAATGGATACTGCAGAAAAACAACGCGTCGTTATTTTCCTTTAAGGTTCACTGCTGCATAGTCTGGCTCAAATTGCCCAGCTCGCGGGGCTGACTTAGGAGTCGCGTTTTGAAGAAACTCAAATCTGCTAGCGTTCGATGTTTTGCAGTCGCCTTACTTGCCACGCCTGTAACTTTGGCGGCCTGGCCCGTAACCGCTCAGACGATAGAAGTATTTGCTGCTTCAGCTGAAGCCGACATGTCCGGCGACATGCCATCTGAATTTATCATGACGCTTGTTGATGACCTCAAGACCTTGGCGACGTCGAGCAATGAGGGCGACGAAGAACGGCGTGAAGGCTTTCAAAACGTCCTTTCCGAAGACATGGCTCTTGGGCGCATGAAGTCATTCATTCTGTCGCGAGAGCAGCGATCAAACGCCAGCGATGAACACGTTGAACAGTATAGCTCGCTCTTTGACGATTACATCACGGCGGCCTATGCCAGCGAAATTGATGAGCTCGTGTCGCGCAGTATTGAGATAAACGATGTTGTTGTGCGCCGCCCCGGTGACTTCATCGTGCGGTCCAAACTGTTTGGCGATGATGGTGAGGAGCGCGCTGGCATTGACTGGCGCGTTTTGGAAGTCGGCGGTGATCTCAGACTGGTCGATGTGATGGTTGATGGTCTGTCATTCAATGTGGAACGTCGGGCCCAATTCACCTCGATCATTCAGAAGGATGGATTTGACGCGCTGATCCAGCACATGCGGGACCAAATCGACGGAAGTGTCGGCTGATAAACCAAGTCCGTTGCTGTCACGCAGAAGGGCGTTCTGCGGGATCTCTCTCGACACGCCCTAACAGCGCTTTGAGTTGTGCCAGAGCTTCTTCGACGTCAGTTTTTACGAGCGGCAACTCTTTCGCATAAAACTCTCTCTCCTTCGCCGAAAGACTTCGGTGCCCTGACGATTGACTGGTTTCTTCGAGAAGCGTGGTTGCAGTAACCTGAAGGAACTCCATGCATTGCAAAATTGATTGCAGCTGTTGGTCAAACTCGTTGAGTTGAACCCGTTGGGCTCCCGGAACTTTCAGAGGTATGACTTTGCCGTCCATACGACTAACATACAATTCAAAAGTGAAAAATAAAGGTTAATCTTGCTACTTAAGAAAGAAAATATCGTCTTTTGGGCGAGTTTTGACCAAACTCTTTGAGAATAACCGGACGCAGCAGGCAGTAATAGAACGACTGTTCCGGCGTCATGAACCCCACAGGGATTGTAAGCTGTTGGCAATTGACGACGCCGCCATCGATGTCTTCTTATCAACACCATACGCGACGATCGCCGAGCCCGATAGAGCAGTATCGGCGTCGAACTCGACCGGCCAGCGAGCGCCCACAATCGTTCCCTCCGAGAGTTCTGACAGGTAAGCGCCAAAATCCAGCTCTCTTTCGTCAAAAAAGAGTGGAAGCCATAAAACGATGATTGCTTTCGGCCATCGAGCGAGCGCACGCGGTGCCCATTCTGCCAGGGCGTCCATGTCACGCTCCGTTTCGTAACTTGGATCAACGAATACACACAGACGTTCACCGCGCCTCGGCTGCAGTTTCAGCGCGCCGCCATAGCCGTCTGACTTCTTTATCTGCACGCGGGGGTCATCGCCAAGGGCTTCTGCCAAGCCTTTATACTCTGCCGGATGTTTCTCGAACAAGACTATTCGATCGCCGGTCCTGAGGCGTGAAGCTGCGATATCTGGTGATCCTGGATAAGCTGTTTTCCCACGGGCGCGCACCAGTTCCAGCCAAGGCGCGAGTGGTTTGGGTGCCTGCTCGATCAGAAGCGAAAGCACGCCGGTTTCAGCTTCGCTTGTTTTGCGGGCCTGTTCACCCGTTAGATCATACCTGCCCCGCCCCGCATGGGTCTCGATATAAAAGAGAGGCGACGGTTCAGCTGTCAGCCCGCTGAGGATTGTGTGCAGGACTGCGTGCTTCAACACGTCGGCGCGATTTCCAGCATGGTATCCGTGCTGGTATGACAGCATCGCAGTGCCCCTCAGATCGCAGTGGATTCAGTTAGCCAGGCGCGAAGCATCACGGATGGCTTTGAACTCATTACCTTCATACCATTCAGGCCACGTCTCTGACGTCGCTACAGCCTTGCCAACTTCGAAGAGGGCTGTGACGTCCTCAACCATGCCCGACAGGTCCCAGGTTTCATCATATTCATCTGCCGGTTTGTGATACCGCTCGCGTGTATATAGCGCGGAAAGGGCTTGCCCTGCGGATGGTCCGCCATCGACTTTATCCTGTCCCCCGTCAGCATACAGCATCGGGACACCTTTCTTCGCCAGCGAAATATGGTCAGATCGATAAAAGTAGCCTGCTGCGGGATTAGGGTCTGGCACGATGATACGGTCCTGATCTTTCAAGACATCTGTCAGTAGGTCTTCAAGCTCAGACGCACCGTATCCAACGACAACCATGTCGCGCGTTTGGCCAACCGGAAGCATGGCATCGATATTAATTCCAGCTGCGATCTGGCTAAGCGGTACGGTGGGATTCTCCGCGTAAAATGCAGATCCCAGCAGGCCGGATTCCTCAAGGGTCACTGCCAGGAAAAGTACCGACCGATCCAACTCTTCGGCAATCAGTGCTTCGCCAATGTCCAGAATTGCTGATACCCCAGTGGCGTTGTCCACAGCACCATTAAAGATAAGATCCTGGCTCGGATCGGTGTCATCACTGCCCTTGTTTCCGAGGTGATCCCAATGCCCTGTATAGAGAACATATTCATCTGGACGCGTCTGCCCCGGAATAACGCCGACAACATTATTGCTTTCTCTTGTCTGCATCGACTGGTTCAGCGTTGCTGTCGCAGTAAGGTTGCCCATCGACAGGGGAGCGAAGCCCTGTGCACGCGCTGCTCTTTTCTGCTCGTCAAAATCAAGTCCGGCCTCCGCGAAAAGACGGGCTGCCATATCTGAACTGATCCACGCTTCCATGATCGTCCGGTCCTCACCGGCATTACCGCGAACCAAGTCGGCCTGCGGCCCAGACCAAGAATTGGCAACGACATCCCAGCCATAGGAGGCGGGCAGCGTCTCGTGAACCACTATTGCGCCAGTCGCGCCCTGTCGGGCCGCTTCCTCAAATTTGTAGGTCCAGCGGCCATAATAGGTCATCGCCGAACCCTTGAAGAGATCCTCATCTGGATTACCGAATCCTGGATCGTTCACCAGCATCACAACCGTTTTGCCGGCTGCGTCGATCCCGGCATAATCGTCCCAGCCATACTCGGGTGCGACGACACCATATCCGACGAACACCAGCTCTGAATCTGTAAAGCTCAGCGTGTCCTCTGTCTGTCGCTTCGTCCAGATAACGGCATCCCGCCCCAGCGCGGCATCAATGGGTTCCGAGGCTCCGCCAATACTGAGGCCGGAACTTGCCTCATCGAGCGTCAGTTCTACCATGCCAACCGGTTGAAGATAGCTGCCCTCAAAACCCGGCTGGATGCCAATCCGTTCCATCTCTGCAGCGATCCATCGCGCGGAAGCCTCACCGGCTTCGCTACCCGGTCCACGACCTTCAAACGTGTCGTCCGCAAGTGTTGAAATCCGAACTGCCAAGTCTTCAGCGGTAATCGCCGCAGTTGTCTGGGCGGGAAGAGGCATCAGTAGCGCGTCGCTCGAATGAGTTTCTGCAGGGTTTGCTTTCGCAATCTCCATGGCATCGGATGCCGGTGCAGAACTCTCGGTTCCGCCGCAAGCTGTTACGAGGGCGATCGCGCTGAAAGCAGTAATTTTGCGGAGCATAAAAAACCTGTTTTCGACTTCAATGATGCCAAAAGGTGTTGCATGCTGGCCCCATCGCATCAAGTTCTTGTCTGGTATTGGCTTTCTGGCGCAACAGATGACGAATCTGGAAATCGGTAGGGATCTTGGCGGAGTCGTTTCTGATATTCGGAACTGCTCACTTTGCGCGGGCGAAATGCCGCGCGATCCGAGACCTATACTTCGAGCGCAGTCAAACGCTCGCATACTGATCGCCAGCCAGGCTCCAGGAAACAAGGCAGCCAATAGCGGTATCCCGTTCAGTGACCCATCGGGTGTGAGGCTTCGTCAGTGGATGGGGGTCGATGAAACAGTATTTTACGATGAGTCCACTTGCGCCATCATTCCCATGGGATTCTGCTTTCCCGGGTACGACAAGAATGGTGGAGACATGCCGCCAATGAAACGCTGCGCGAAAGTGTGGCGGGCGGAACTCCTCGATCAGTTGCAAGGCGTTGAATTGACCCTCGTGATCGGTATGTATGCCATGTCCTGGCACCTTGGTGGCCGCCGCGCCCGCACGTTAACCGAGACAGTCCGCAACTGGCGCGAATTCGCCGCTGAAGGAATTTTTACCCTGCCACATCCGTCGTGGCGCAACACAGCCTGGCTGAAGAGGAATCCATGGTTCGAGCAGGAAACGCTTCCCGCCCTAAAACAAGCTATATCGCAGGTATTGTCGGATTAGGTCTGATACTGTTCTGGCTTGTTGGCTGCACAGCTACGCGAGGACATCAGACAGCTTTGAGATCGGAGGACGCGCCTGTGCCCGGATTTTTGACCGAGACGAACACATTCGTCAGCTTTGACGGCGCTGAACTCGGCCTGACGGTCTGGGAAGCTGAGGGCAATGACCAGCCTGAACACGTTGTTGTGGGCGTCCACGGTATGAATGATTATGCGGCCGCCTTCGAGTACGCTGCACCGTGGTGGGCCGCACGCGGCGTGACCACATACGCTTATGATCAAAGGGGCTTTGGGAGATCCGTGGGGCGAGGACGCTGGCCGCAGGAGGAACTCATGCGCGACGACCTGAGGGAGGCCGTCAGGCTAGCGAACGCGCGCCACCCCAACGCCACAATCACGGTTGTTGGTATCTCTATGGGCGGAGCTGTGGCGATGACGGCTTTTGGTTCAGATACACCACCGCGCGGTGTCGATCGCCTCATCCTGTCCGGTCCGGGCTTAAGAGGCTGGGGTGGATTGCCAGCTTACCACCGGGCGAGCCTCTGGGCCTCGACAAAAGTCCGACCGGGTTGGGTAGTCGTCCCTCCGAAGTTTGCGACTGATAACATAATCCCCTCCGATAATACTGAGATGCTGATCAAGCGCGGGCGAGATCCACTCAATTTGTTCGAGAACAGGATCGACCAAGTCTACGGTGTGGTCTCGGTGATGGAAAACGGACACCAGTCTGCGCCACAACTACCCGAGAACACGTTCCTTCTATACGGAGCGCGGGACGATATCATCCCGGAGAATTTCATGAAGCGCACGGCCAAGATCCTGCCAACGCACGTAAAGACGGCGTACTATGAGAATGGGTACCACATGCTCATGCGTGACTTGCAAGCGGAAACCGTCTGGGCGGATCAGTTGAGTTTCATGCTTGATCCGGAAGCACCACTTCCTTCCGGCGCTCCGACGATACCGTGGGCACCCTAATCGCCGACCTAAAGGCAATTCCACCCTGTAGCTCTTGTATTTGCCATAAAAACATGACACGCGCAGCCGGGTCATTTGGCAAAGAATTCCAAGGGGCTATCAAATGTTCGATCACCCATCCTTTGACGACCATGAGGGCGTCCATCAGTTTCACGATGCGGAGACCGGATTAAGGGCGATTATAGCGATTCATTCGACAACTTTGGGCCCCGCGGCGGGCGGCTGTCGCATGTGGAATTACCAAACCGGTGCCGAGATGTATTCCGATGTCCTGCGGTTATCCCAGGGAATGAGCTACAAGAATGCCATGGCGGGGTTGCCGCTTGGCGGTGGAAAAGCAGTCATCTGGGGCGACCCCCACAAGGACAAGTCACCGGAACTCTTTAGGGCATTCGGCCGAGCGATAGAAAGCCTACAAGGCAAGTACTGGACGGCTGAGGATGTTGGTCTCAGCCCGGGTGATCTGGCATCTGCCACGGACGAAACGAAATATGTTGCTGGCCTTGAAACAGGCGAGGCGGCAAGTGGGGATCCAAGTCCTGTAACAGCCCTCGGTGTGTATCGCGGCATTATCGAATGCGCCAAGCGCGCCTTCGACACTGACGATCTGAATGGCAAACGCGTCGCCGTGCAGGGCGTCGGCAGTGTGGGGGGCGGTGTCTGTTTGCACCTTGCGAAAGCTGGAGCGGATCTGGTTGTCTCCGATGTCCATGAAGAAACACTGTCCGAGATAGCTTCACTTACGGGTGCGACAGTCGTCTCCCCCGAAGACATCTATGATCAGGAG
>JBCCIW010000083.1:0-11681 GCA_039028055.1 Pseudomonadota bacterium
CGACGCCCGCGCCCCGGACGCGCTCGTCAAACTTGGACGCTCTCTCCGGTTGGTCGGTCAATCCGACCGGGCGTGTCAGATCCTCGATACCCTGAGCACCCGCTATCCGAGCGCATCGCCGGTAACGATCAATCTCGCCAACGTGGAGCGCTCGCGGTCGAGTTGCGATTAGCAGACGAAGCACAAAGACGCGTTTTTGCTACGCTGAATAGACATTGCAGTGTAGCGAGGGACCCAATCGGGGTAGGCGTTTCGGGGGGAAGCGATTCCCTGGCACTGCTGGCTCTTGCAAATGACTGGGCGAACGCAGAGCAAAGAAAACTGCTCGTGCTGACAGTTGATCATGGTTTGCGGCCGGAGGCGGCTGATGAGGCTGCGGCTGTTGCCTGTCGCTGCCAACGGATCGGCATTAGCCATGAAACGCTTCGTTGGTTGCCGCCCGGTGGAACGGCCACTCAGGCGAAAGCGCGTCGAGCACGTCATGCACTTCTGGCCGGTGCAGTGAGAGATGCAGGTGGCTCTCACTTGCTGCTGGGACATACCGAAGACGACCAGGTAGAAACGGTCGCCATGCGCCAGCGCAATGAGGCGAGTAGCTCCGGCCTTGCCGGTATGAGAACCATATCGCCGTCGCCGATTTGGCCGGAAGGGCGGGGCATTGCGTTGGTAAGGCCGGTGCTCTCCGAAACCCGACAGTCACTTCGGGAATTTCTATCCCATAAGAAATGGGAGTGGATCGATGATCCGTCCAATTCGAACGCGCTTTATGAAAGAGTCCGTGTGCGCGCCGAACTCGCAGGAGATGTCGAACGCCGCGATGCGTTGCTCGACCTCGCCACGAAGGAGGATCAGAAACGAAAAGCCACCGCCGGTCGATTGGCGGAGTGGATGACCATAGATTTGACGTGTGCCAGCGATGGAACGATCCGTTTCGATCCGGGAAACCTGACAGGAGCCGACCTCGCCGAAGCGCTCGCGCTCCTGTTGATGGCAGCTGCAGGCTCCGATCAGCGCTCGGCTCTAAGGGCGAGGCAGAAGCTCGCCGAGGATATTCTGTCCAGAAAATTGCTCGCGAAAACACTGGGTGGCGCTTGGATTGCTCCGCGTCAGGGACAAATCATGATCGCGAGAGACCCCGGTGAAGCTGCAAAGGCTCCCGAAATAAACCCGGATTTTGAGGGAGTCTGGGACGGGCGCTTCCAAATTTCGCGAATGAGACCGGAAATCGACCCAGCTCAAATCTGGAAACCTGATGATGCGATATCGCCGATGGCGCGGGAAAGCGTGCCTCGAGGCTTATCCAGCACGCAATTTGCAACCTGTCTCGTGCCCGCGCGCATTCAGATGACGAAATACTTATTGGAACAGGACAGTTTGCCGCTATAAATTGATAAAAAGCCGGACTCGGGTCGTTTTTACGGCATGGAAAGCCTATATCGCTAGGGCAAAGATGACCGCATTGGGATAGAGAATGAATACACGCAATTTCGCAATCTGGGCTTTTATCGGAGCCGTCGTGCTCGCCCTGGTATTGGCCATGCAGGGCAATATGGCCGCCCAGTCTTCGACAGAGCTTAGTTATACCGAGCTGAGACAAGGCGCGGTGAACGGCCAGATCATGGATGCCGAAATCGGTGACGACCGTATCGAAGGCACGCTGGCCTCCGGCGAACAGTTCTTCACCAAGAAGCTTGTATTTGATCCCGAACTACCTGCGTTCCTCGCGGACAATGGTGTGGATGTTACGGCGAAACCTGCGACAGGCGGGTTCAACTTCGGCACCTTTGTCAGCCTTCTCTTCCTCGTCATGATCGGCTTCTTCATCTACATGCAGTACCGCCAGATGAGCGGCGGAGGTGGCGGTCGTGGTGCGATGAACTTCGGCAAGTCTCGCGCCCGCCTGCTCACCGAGAAGCATGGCCGAGTGACCTTCGCTGACGTCGCCGGTGTCGACGAAGCCAAGGAAGAACTTCAGGAAATCGTCGAGTTCCTGCAGGATCCGTCGAAGTTCCAGCGGCTTGGCGGAAAGATCCCGAAGGGCGCGCTCCTTGTTGGTCCTCCGGGAACCGGGAAGACCCTGATCGCACGCGCTGTCGCTGGCGAAGCGAATGTGCCGTTCTTCACAATTTCAGGCTCCGATTTCGTTGAAATGTTCGTCGGTGTTGGCGCGAGTCGCGTGCGCGACATGTTTGAAAAAGCGAAAAACAACGCGCCGTGCATCATCTTCATCGATGAGATCGACGCCGTGGGCCGCTCCCGTGGCGCGGGTCTCGGTGGCGGCAATGATGAGCGCGAGCAAACCCTGAACCAGCTCCTCGTAGAGATGGACGGCTTCGAGACCAATGAAGGCATCATCCTGATTGCGGCCACGAACCGCCCGGACGTGCTCGACCCGGCGCTCCTGCGTCCTGGCCGTTTCGACCGGCAGGTCACCGTCGGCAATCCGGATATTATCGGCCGTGAGAAGATCCTTCTCGTTCACATGCGAAACGTGCCGACAGCGGGTGACGTAAACCCGAAAGTGGTCGCACGCGGTACGCCCGGCTTCTCCGGTGCAGACCTCGCAAACCTCGTCAATGAAGCGGCGCTCCTGGCTGCCCGCCGTGGCAAGCGCGCCGTCTCAATGTCCGAATTCGAAGACGCGAAAGACAAGGTCCTTATGGGCCCAGAGCGTCGCTCCATGGTCATGTCCGAGGAAGAAAAGGAGCTCACGGCCTGGCACGAAGCAGGCCATGCGATTGTGGCTCTGAAAACACCCCAGGCTGACCCCGTTCACAAGGCGACGATAATCCCTCGGGGCCGTGCCCTCGGCATGGTGATGCAGCTGCCGGAGGACGACAAGCTTTCCATGTCGAAGGTTCAGATGACCTCACGCCTCGCAATCCTCATGGGAGGTCGCGCAGCGGAGGAAGTCCATTTCGGCGCTGAGAACGTCACCGCCGGCGCGGCGTCTGACATCCAGCAAGCAACACGCCTCGCCCGAGCCATGGTTACGAGCTGGGGCTACTCGGACAAGGTCGGTCTCGTCGACTATTCTGAAAACCAGGGCGATGTGTTCCTCGGTCAGCAGCTCGTGCAATCGTCGCATGTTTCTGAGGAAACTTCGAAAGTGATCGAACAGGAGGTTCGTGATCTCGTTCAGGAGGGCATGGATACTGCGTTGAACATTCTGAAAGAGTACGACAAGGAGTGGACAGCCATCGCTGAGGGGCTTCTCGAATATGAAACCCTGAACGGCGATGAGATCGTTACACTTGCCAATGGCGGAACCATCGATCGCCCAGACTCTGATGATGATATGGGCCCGACATCGGCGGTGCCTGTGATCGGCAAACGCAAGCCAAAAGGCGGCGGTCTTGGTGGGGCGACACCTAAGCCAGCCTAGGTGGCCCGCTCGAATCAACTTCTATACACATTCGTCCCGGTTGCCGATGGTGACCGGGCGAAGCTTTTTTATGGGGACGTGCTCGGCCTCACCCTCTTGGAAGACACGCCCTTTGCCGTCGTCTTCAAAGTTCCGGGCGGCACGCTTCGCCTCGCGAAGACGCCGAACTTTGCGCCCCAGCCTTTCTCTCTCATCAGCTGGGTGGTCGACGACATCGAAGCCGAGATGTCGGCGCTCAAGGCAAACGGCGTTTCCTTTGAATTTTTCGAAGGCCTGCCGCAGGATGGGCAGGGTATCTGGACCGTGCCCGGTGGCGCAAAGGTCTGCTGGTTCAAGGATCCCGACGGCAACCTTCTGTCGCTCACCCAACAGCCTGCGTGACCTTGCGGCTGCAATGCGGTAGGTCGCGCGGATGAAAAAATATCTACTTGCCACAGCGCTCGTCGCAACATGTGCCTGTGCACACACGACGAGCTCGGATCAAACCGTGTTCTTTGAAAGCCTTTTGAGCCTTTGCCAGCAGGGCGAAGCCTATTCCGGCCGCGTTGTCAGCACCGATGAGGCCGACGCCGCCTTCGCCGAGGAAACGCTTATCGCCCATTTTCGCTCTTGCGCGGCAGATGAGATCCGCATTCCATTTCACGTCGGCGAGGATCGCTCCCGCACCTGGGTCCTCACACCAACCGAAACGGGTTTACGACTGAAGCATGATCATCGCCACGAAGACGGATCCGAAGATACAATTACCCAGTATGGCGGTGACACGGGAGGCGAGGGCAGCGCAACCCGGCAGGAATTCCCAGCCGACCAATACTCAAAAGATCTTTTTGTTCAGGAAGGACTCAACGTATCTGTGAGCAATGTCTGGGCAATTGAGTTTGATCCGGACAGGGATCTCTTTGCCTATGAGTTGAGACGACCGAACAGGGACTTCCGGGTCGAGTTCGATCTTGCAAGCCCGGTGGCATCGCCGCCGCCGCCATGGGGAGCAGAATGAAACACATCCTCATCACCGGTGCTGCTTCGGGCATTGGCCGCGCTGCCGCCCTGAAGCTCGCCGCGCCAGACACGCGCCTCACGCTCATCGACCGCGATGCGTCAGGTCTGGATGCTCTCATGGGCGAAGGCGCTGCCGGAGACCTGCACGCCATCCCTATGGATGTTAGTGACACCGAAGCCTGGGCCAGGCTCGACCTTGGCAGCACGCAGATCACAGGTGCCGTCATCGCCGCTGGTATCTCTGATGCAGCACCTATCACTGAAATGTCCTTTGCCGACTGGCGTCGCCTGATGTCCGTCAATCTCGATGGAGCATTCCTGGCCCTTCAGGCAATCCTCCGCCACGCCGCCGACGGGGCATCTGTCGTCGCTGTAAGTTCGGCGACCGGCAAAAAGGCCGTTCCCAACACAGCTGCTTATGGTGCTTCCAAGGCGGCGTTATCCCAGATGGTCAAGGTTGCAGCTCTTGAGGGCGCGCCGCGTCAGATCCGTGTGAACGCTGTTGCGCCGGGCGGCGTTAAGACGCCGATGTTCTCAAGTCTCGATGTCTTCAAGGAACTCGCAGCCGTCCACGGCAGTGACGAAGCAGCCTGGGCGGCGATGGCGGTGGAAACACCTTTGAAACGCTTTGCAGAAGCCGACGAGATCGCCGCTTTCATCGAGTTCCTTCTAGGGCCCGATGCTGTTTCGATAACAGGTGCGACGCTCGATTGCGACGGGGGCTACAGTGTCTGATGTGAAACCGCCCCGCGTGCTCATCATCGCCGGGTCTGACTCCGGCGGCGCGGCTGGCATCCAGGCCGATATCAAAGCGGTCACGGCTCTTGGTGGTTTTGCCATGACGGCCGTAACCGCCATCACGGCTCAGGACACGACCGGCGTCCATGGCGTCTGGCCGATGCCGGTGGACGCTGTCGTTCAGCAAGCGAAGGTCTGCATGTCGGATATCGGCGTGGACATCATCAAGACCGGCCTGATCGCAGGAAGCGACCTTGTTGAGGCAATTGCGGAGCTGCTCGCCGAGCAAGCGCCCGAGGTGCCGAGAGTGGTGGATCCTGTCATGGTCGCAACGTCAGGCGATCGGCTTGTATACGCATCAACCACGGACGTCCTCGCCTCTCTGCTGGTTCGGGGAGCAACCCTCGTTACGCCGAATGCGCCGGAAGCAGAGATTCTCACCGGTAAGCCGGTGGAGGATATCAATGGCCAGAGGCGGGCCGCCGAAGCGCTTTTGGAGTTCGGCGCGAAGGCCGCGCTTGTAAAGGGGGGACATGTGGACACCAATCCGATCGTCGATGTTTTGCAAACCCAGCATGGTGAGTGGCTGTTCGAAAGCTCGCGAATCGACACTACGTCGACCCATGGAACCGGGTGCACACTCGCCAGTTCAATTTCGACCGAGCTTGGCTTCGGTCATGAGATGCACGAAGCCGTCCAGCGCGCCACCAGCTATCTTGCCGGCGCTATCCGAAACGCGCCCGGCTTCGGAGCTGGCCATGGCCCGGTCTATCACGCCTGGCGAGTTGAGCGCGATTAGTTGACGTTATGTCGGACGCGTCAGAAAACAGTGCAGATTGTCGTTCGTGTAGCGAGACATCGTGTTCTTGAGCTCGAAGTCGAATCCCACGCCGTCGGCCATGGTTCTCAGCGAGTTAATGGTGAAATAGTTCAGGTGGTCCGGAAACCGGAAGCCGCACCATTCCCGTCCGCGCACCACTCGGTTGATCGTGGCAAAGTTCGGCACTTTCACATAGATCACGCCGCCGGGTCGCAGCGCGCGATAGGTCGCTTCGAGCACCTTTCGCGGATGCGCCTCATGCTCCAGATAGGATCGCATGATCACGCCGTCGAAGAAGCCATCTTCAAACTGGGCGAGCCCTTCCAGCGCCGGAGCATGGATCACTGATCCACCACGTTCTGCCATTGCTGCATTCGATTGCGCCGCGGCCTCCTTTTCGATTTCGATACCGAAAGGAATAAACGGCTCGGGGATACGGTTGCCCTTGCCGCAACCGACGTCCAGCACGCGCCCCGAGCTGATCTTCTCAGCGATGTAAGCCCATTCATCATCGCGAGCGATGTGCAGTCGCCAGCGCGTCTTTTCGTCGAGCCAGGCCACTACTGGCTGTTTAGTCTTGCGCCGCTTCTGCTCGATCTTGAACTGCTTTGTCCAGGCGAGATCCTCTGACAGAGCCTCGTACACCGGCGCTTCGCGAAGATAGATCAGATCGCAGACCGAGCACTGCATATTGTCCCAGTGTTCATCGCTGTAACGATCGAGCCGGACCCGGTCCTCCGACCCACAATTCGGGCAGGATCGCTTGACCCTCTGAACGGAAGAAACAACTGCGGATGCCATGGGTCTCAAACTAGCCCAGCGAAGGGGCTCCGTCGAGCGCATGGATGCAACGCATGTCTTTGCCGGGAACTCGCATTGCCGCAGGGGCCGTTTCACGAGAAAATCGAGAACCGAAGGATGGGAGCACGCCATGACCACAGGGCGACATCTGATAGTAGCCTTGGCGGGGTTCACCCTTGCCGCAGTCGGCGGATGCGCCTTGGCGCCGAGCCCATTCGAGGACACTGACCTGTTCCTGACCAATGTGTCAGTCATCGATATTGTCACAGGTGATATCGCGGCAGATCAGACCATTGCCATTCGAGGCGACACAATTCTTTCGATAGAGAACGCCGAGCGGACCCGCTTGCCGGCCAACGCCAGTATACTCGCTTCGGGCGGTTACGCCGTTCCCGGCCTCTGGGATATGCACGTTCACGCGATGAGCGACCCCGACCTCGCCATCACCAATGATTTTCCGCTTTTCATCGCCAATGGCATCACTGGTATCCGTGACATGGCTTCGCTGATCGACGGCATTGCGGAGACAAGATCAAGGCTCGACGCCGATGAAAGCTTGCCGAGGCCACACCTCTACGTGTCCGGACCACTGCTCGATGGTCAGGCCTTGCCCTGGTATGGCGATCTGCCTCTGGTGCTGACGACGCGGGAAGATGTTGAGCGTGAGCTGCCGCGGCTAAAATCCGCCGGCATGGACTTTTTCAAGGTCTATGATGCCATTCCCCTCGAAGCCTACGAAGCCGTTCTGGAATTCGCGAATGCCAATGACATGCGCGTCGCTGGTCATGCACCCCATGCCGTCGATCTGAAAGGCGCGGCAGAATCAGGCCAGCGCACGATCGAGCACCTGTCGCCATTCGGATTACGAGATTGCGTCGATGAGCCCGATAGCTGGTTCCGACGTTCGATTAGCGCCAAATTCAATGAAGGCTCCGATGCCTATTATGCACTCACAATCGAGCTCTTTGGTGCGCTCGATCAGGCAGCATGTCAGGAGGCATTCGCCGCCATGGCGTCGAACGGCACTTTCTTTACGCCAACACTGGTCATGGAGCTCAATGATGCGAGCCGGGTGCCAAGCACGGATCTGGAATATCTTCGCCCCGAATCCCGCGACTGGTGCCAGACGGGGCTCGATAGCATTGCCAAGGCCGATCCCGAGCGCCGCGAGGAGACATTTGCGGGCTACATTGAATTGCTGTCGCAGATGCGCGGGGCGGGCATCACCTTACTCGCTGGCTCCGACACGCCCAACAATTGTCTCGTGCAGGGGTTTAGCTTGCATTGGGAGCTTGAACGGTTTGTCGAAGCGGGGCTGACACCGCTTGAAGCCATCCAGTCAGCGACCCTTCATGCAGCGGCGGCCATGGATCGCTCAGCTGATTTGGGACAGGTGTCTCCGGGATTCACCGCTGACATCTTGCTCCTGAAGTCCAATCCCCTCGATGACATTTCTAACCTGCGGGACATCAGCGGAGTTCTCGCCAATGGCCGCTGGTTTGATGAGGCTGCGCGTCTTCGCCTGCTCGAAATGGTGAAAACCACGTTTCGTCAGGAACCTTCCTAGCGGCATGGTTGGCGCAGCATAGGGGTCATAATGGGCGAGGATCCAACTTGTATTTCGCCGATCTTTTCAAAGCCGTGTCGCTCGTAAAGGGAGATATTTCTTGGATTGGAGGACTCTAGATAGGCGGGCAGATTATCGTTATCGCAGTACTGCAGCGCATATTTCATGAGAGATGCTCCCAACCCGCGGCCGGTAAAAGCGGGATCAGCAGCAATTAGCGGCAAATACCAACACCGCTCCACCGGATGGAATACATCCATCTGATCAAAGAATGCCGCCACTTCTTCCATTCGAGCCTCAGGCACTGTCTCGCCGATGATCGCCTCAATGGCCTCGCCGTCCGGTTCGATATCCGGTGGTAACCACATAGCCGCAGCCTTTCCACCATCAGCAACGTAGATTGAACCATGTTCGAAGCCGCGCCCGCCGAATGCCTCTGCAAAGTTAGGCATGGTTTCCAGATACGCATCGGGGTCTGGCCACACCCATCTGGCGACGGGATCGGCTACAAAACCGAGTGTTATCGTTCGTGTGATCTTTGCGCGTTCCGATGTCGCCGCACTGCTGATTATTGGTTGTGTCATGCGTCTCCCCATAGGCTTTTTATCATCGGCGTGAGGATAACCACAGTCTAACAAAACAGTCACAAATTATGTGTTGACCACACGTGTAGTCATAAGTTAGGACTACGCTCGTAGTCATATGGAGTGACTGCCGCGAATACGGGATGCTTTTCAATGGTTCAAATTACCAAAGCCGAATTGGAAATCATGAAAGTCCTATGGACAGAAGATGGCCTTGGGGCGTCTGAAGTCCATCAAGCCCTAGGCGACACGCAGGATTGGACGAGCCGGACGGTTAAGACGTTGCTGGCGCGCCTGGTTGAGAAGGGGGCGCTCAACACGGAGGCCGATGGTCGCCGATATCTCTACCGCACAGCGCTGAAAGAAGGGGAGTATAAGACAACAGCTGCTCGTCAGTTCGTTGATCGTATCTTCTCGGGCCGTGCCGCCCCACTGGTTGCCCATCTCGCCGATGGCCGCGGCCTGACCGACGAAGATATTGAAGAGTTAGAGAAGTTGTTGGGGGAGTTGAAGAAATGATCGGTTCGGTTTCTGACAACCTGATCTATGTTGGCCAGACCACATTGGCGGTCACGTTCCTGATTGGGCTCGTGCTGCTCGTGCGTCGCCCGTTCGCCAGGCATTTCGGTGCAAAGGCAGCTTACGCCCTGTGGGCTATACCGGCAATCCGCCTTGTCCTTCCACCCTTGCCAGAAGGGTGGTCGCTATTCAGTCCGCTAACGCGCACTGCTGAGCCATCCGCAGCAGAAGCACCCGCAACCATGGTCATTGTCGAAACGACTGCACCTGCCTGGCGTGCGCCGTTACCAGCGATGGGCGATGCACTGCCGTCTGCGCCCACTTCTGGCCTCGCCATGCCAGTACGACCGCCCGTTACAACCGAATGGGTATCCGAAACGTTCGCGGCTATGGGGGCGGGTACTGCACTGCTTTTGATATGGCTCGTAGGTGCCATGGGGTATCTCGCATGGACGTTTTACCGGCAGGCCGTATTCTCCCGTATTGTCCATGCCGAAGGGCAAACCCCCAGTCCCGCTGTCCTCACCGAGGCCATGGAAATCTGCCAGTCCATCGGGTTTGATCACCGCAAAGTCCTGATCCAGAGCAGTTTCATCAGCGACAGTCCTTTTGTGACTGGGCTCTTCCGTCCTGTCATTGTGCTCCCGGCGTGGTTCGAGTTGGATTACTCCATCGAAGAACGCGAAGTGGCTCTGATGCATGAGTTGATGCACGTCAAACGCCGCGACCTTTGGGCATTGCAGGCGTCCACTGTCTTCCTGGCTCTCCAATGGTTCAATCCGGCAGCGCACTATGGAATCCGTGCGTTTCGCTCCGACCAGGAAGCTTCGTGTGACGCCGATGTCATCGGCGTAGGCTGCTCCACACCCCATGCTTACGGAGCAACACTGATGAAGGCCGTGCGCAAGTCACGTCCTGCTGCGGCTCCGATGATGGCGGCCAGTCTGTCGCTCACCCATTCGCTGACAGAACGAATGAAGCAGCTACGAAATCCCCTGCCGACAGTTCGTCGTCGATTGATTGGCACAGCTCTGACGGCAACTGCCGGGTCGATTGCTCTGATTGCATCAGCCTGCACCACCGCCAGCGCTCACCCCCATCAGATCGGTGACGAACTGGATGGCGCGCCGCTACAGCCGCCCGCCCCCGAGCAGGCTGTCCGTCCGGAGCAACCAACAGAACCGCCCACTCGGCGCATGGTGATGCACCATAGCGGCAATGGGACCCGCATCATCTTGCTCAATAACCCTATGGACGACGTTGAGTTCCATATTGAGCAGGTCCAGGGACTGTCTCTTAGGATGGAGGACGAGGCTTTCCAGATGGAAGCTCTTATCGAAGAAAACGTTTCTGCGATCGCGCAGGATGTCGTCGATGCCATGGCAGGCGTAGCTGAAGATCTGAGCTTGCGGATACAATCCGGCGAGTTTCAGCTTGATCTGTCCAATGCCGATATTGAAGCGTCTGCAGATATAATGACATTCGTCGAAAGCATCATGGCGCAGGCAGCATCGGGGGAGATCAGTGAAGCTGATATCGATGCCATGACGAATGACTTTGAAGCTCGAATTGATGTCTGGGCAGACGGTATCGAAGCCCGTGTAGAAGCTATGGAGCCCATCCTAGAAGCCAGAGTTGAGGCTTACACGGATCGTTGGAACGAAAAGATCGAAGCGCGGGTTGAGGCCCATTCTGAGGCAATTGAGCGCCATGCGGCCATCATGGAGACGCATGCGGATCGCATCGAAGAAGCTGGAGATCTCATAGGTGATATGGCCGATGACTGTGCTGACAGTGAAGGCGTGAGTGTTGTCACCCAGATCAGTAACTCAAGCGGCAAGCGCTACCGAGCTGTCTGCCTGGAGCGGACCGGTGGCATGACGAAAGAGGAAGTGATGGCCGAGCTTCGAGCGAGCGGCCAACTGTCAGATGCCGAGCTTGATCTCGTCTGTGAGCGTTTCGGCGAAATCGATGACCGCGATTTCGAGTGGGAGTTCGACGACTAGTACAAGTTTCCCCTACTGCCTTGCATTGCAGCACACACTATGGGGAACACCCCGTCCTGACCATCAGGGCGGGGTGCCTTGCCAATCGACGATCCAGTCGATCTGATCCTCTTCCAGCACTGTGTCTTCCGACACGGTTCGCCCCTGAACCGAGTTACCGCTCGTATGCACGCGGGTTGGATCGCCGCACACCAGGTGATGCCAATCCGGTAAGCGTCGCCCCTCGTGCAAGGCGCGATAGGCGCAGCTTTCAGGCATCCAG
>JBCCIW010000084.1:0-11680 GCA_039028055.1 Pseudomonadota bacterium
CTGGTGAAACTCAGCTAATACGGAAAAGACTGCAGGCATGGCGCGGCTCTTCGATGCATACATCATGGTGGATTGGAGCGCCGCGTCCAAGCCGGTAACGGGGCCGAACTCCATATGGATCGGCGTTCTTGCCAAGGATGCGCGGTTTCGGATGGTGTTCCAGGCCGTCAATCCGGACACGCGGCTCAAAGCACGCAGATTTCTGGAAGACATGATCGCCAAGCTGCATGGCCGAGGCGACCGCGTGCTTCTCGGCTTCGATTTCTCGCTTGGCTATCCCGCAGGAACTGCGGAAGCGCTCGGCCTTGATCTTTCCAAAGATCCACCATGGCGGGCGATGCACACCCACATATCGTCGAAAATGAAAGAGCGGGACGATAACTCCAATCCACGCTTCGCTGTTGCGGCTGGAATGAACTACGCAATCAGCAAGGGACCATTCCCGTTCTGGGGGGCTCCGAAGCGCGATCAGGTCAAAACGCTGGCCGGGACCAAGGGTGATTTTGCGAATGGCCCTCTGAAGGAGTATCGACAAACTGAGGACTGGCTTCGCCAGGAAAAGCTTGGCCAGCCGAAATCATGCTGGCAACTGGCCTATACTGGGAGTGTGGGCAGCCAGAGTCTGACTGGTATTCCCATCGCCAAGTATCTGAGAGACACCGTTCCAGGAACGCGGATCTGGCCTTTCGAAACCGGCTTTCAGGCCCTTTCAGAAAATCATCTCGACGAGGTCCAACTCGTTATCGCAGAGATCTATCCATCTGCCGTGAAGGTGAAGCCTGAACAGGGCGAAGTCCTCGATCAGGCGCAAGTGCGCGCTATTGCCCACCACTATTGCGATCTGGACAAAAGAGGTCGCCTTTCTGGTTATTTTGGTGCCCCAAAGTCTCTTGAAGAGGGAAATTTTGAAGCAATCGAGGCGGAAGAAGGCTGGATTCTTGTGAAATAGCCTGCAAATACGGGCTTTTTGCATATCGACACTACCCGAATCGTGTCTGTACTCTCGCCCCAACGGCACCCTTGCCGTCAATCATGGAGGAAAACATGAATAAAGGGGATTTGACCAAGGCCGTAGCAGCAGCTGCGGATTTGTCCAACTCAGATGCCGGGGCTGCAGTAGACGCCGTGTTTGACGCAATTGCCGGCTCGGTAAAGAAGCGTGAAAAAGTCGCTATTGCAGGGTTTGGCACATTTGAAGCTAAGACCCGCGGCGCTCGCCAGGGCCGAAATCCTGCAACAGGTGAGCCAATACAGATTGCCGAGAAAACGTCTGCGGCATTCAAACCAGCGATGGCCCTTAAAGACCTCTAGTCTTAACGGGCTTCTGAAAATTGATGGCGCGTCTCTTTCGAAGGGCGCGCCATTTTCATTTCCAGAAGTGCCCATTGCAGCAGCCCAGCTGCGCCGACGCCAATAATGACGGCTTCCATCATTCCGACGGCACCACGTTCATAGACGATGCCGAGGAGATACCCTGCAGGAAGCATCACGGCGAAGAAAGACCCCACATGAATGAGGGTCGGCACCCAGACAACGTTCTGCGCCCGAAGAGCCATTGCCGCTGTTGCCTGTAATCCGTCAAATGTCGTGCCGATTGCTGCGTATATAAGCAAGGCGGCGATTGCCGGTGCCAGCAGGATACCGTCTACAGAAGCTTCGGAGCTTACGAGCCCAAGCGCAATCTGATCGTCGAGCAGCCAAACAATGACTGCCATCGCGAAGCCAGCAACAAACGTGGCGGCCACACCCAATCGAGAAGCATCGCGCACACCCTGCATATCATGCCGGCCGAAGCTTTCGGCCACGCGAACACTCGTGGCGGTTCCAATGCCGAGAAACACCATGAAGCAAACGCCCATCACCTGAACCGAGTATCCGTAGATCGAATTCACGGCGAGACTGATGAATGCCGCAATGACATATGTCGCGTTGAATGCGCCCCACTCCGCAATATTGCTCAGAGCGGTTCCAATTCCGACCTTCAACTGCCGAAACGCCTCATTGGCCGGCGCGGGCGGCGATGGCTTGAAGGCAGGGGTCTTCACGATCAAAACCAAGAGCAAGGCCAGACTCAATGCCCACCGCGTTCCGGTCGTCGCCCAGGCGACGCCTTCAGCGCCAAGTTGCGGCATACCCCACCATCCCAGAACCAGAGCGGCGTCGAGCGCTGCGTTAAGAGCAACCGCAAGATACGACAGAACCGTTACGATCAGTGGCATCCGCAGCGCTTCGAGATAGAAGCTGAAGGCGATGGACAACATGAATCCAATCAGACTGAGAGAGAGAATGCGCGTAACGGATGCGACTTCAGCGGCAAGTTCGTCCGGTGCGAGCGTCGCGCTCATATCGCTGTTGGGGCTGATATCAATGAAGATCCACCTAAAGAGCCCGTCAGCCGACAGGTAGATGAACCCCATCGACACGAACCCGATGCCGAATGACCACACGATGGCTCGGCGCAGAATTCGACCGCTCTCGGCTTCCCTTCCCTGACCCATCAACTCTGAAGTCAGCACCTGAACGCCAAGCAGTATCCCGATGCCGAAGCCCAGTGCGACGCCCACTGGCAGGTACGAATTCAATATGAACGGCAACTCGCCGGGCGCGACCTGTCCCAGGACAATCGCGTCGATGAGCGACATCAGCATCATCGACAGACGCGATATCGCTATCGGCGTCGACAACCTCAGCAGATCAATGATTTCAGAGCCCCGGAGCCAAGCGGGGCGGCCCCGCCTGGACATGGATCGTTCCTTTTTCGCTATTCAGCCGCGGTGAGCGTTTCGTTCGCCGCTTTCACATCGGAGAGCTTCTCTGCCACGAGGAAGGCAAGTTCAAGAGCCTGCTCGCCATTTAGACGCGGATCGCAGTGGGTGTGGTATCTCGATGACAGATCGTCTTCCGAAATCGCCTGAGCGCCTCCAAGACACTCGGTAACGTCCTGCCCCGTCATTTCGAAGTGTACCCCGCCCGGATAGCATCCCTCCGCAGACAGGATATCGATGAAGTCCCGCACCTCGGAGAGCACGCTCTCAACCCGTCTCGTCTTGTATCCGTTGCCCGTTTTTTCGGTATTGCCGTGCATCGGGTCGCAGGACCAGACGACGGTACGACCACTTCGCTTCACAGCGCGTACAAGGGCCGGCAGATCCTTCGTCACCTGATCTGCGCCATACCGCGCTATGAGCGTCATGCGACCGGGCTCATCCGACGGATTCAAAACATCAATCGCCCGGATGAGCTCGTCCGGATCCAGTCCAGGTCCGCACTTGAGGCCAATCGGGTTTTTGACCCCCCGAAGGAATTCAACGTGCGCATGGTCCAGCTGACGGGTTCTATGGCCGATCCAGAGCATGTGCGCTGCCGTATCGTACCACTCACCGGTCGTTGAATCGATCCGGGTCATCGCTTCTTCGAAACCGAGCAACAGCGCCTCATGGGACGTATAGACATCGACTTTGGATAGTTGGGGCACGGTGTCAGAGGTCACACCGCATGCCTCCATGAATGCGAGCGCTTCAGATATTCGGTCAGCGAGCACCTGATACCGCTCTCCCTGGGAAGATCGATCAAGAAAGCCGAGCATCCAGGAATGAACGTTACGAATGTCTGCGTAGCCGCCCTGGGTGAATGCCCGAACGAGGTTCAGGGTCGACGAAGACTGCGCGTAGGCACGAATAAGTCGCTCGGGATCGGGCGTCCTTTCAGCCTCGGTGAAAGGCATGCCGTTGATGTTGTCCCCGCGATAGGATGGCAGGGTCACGCCATCGATTGTTTCCGTCGGAGAGGAGCGCGGTTTGCCAAACTGCCCGGCAAGACGGCCAACTTTTACAACCGGCTTCGTTGCAGCGAACGTCAGCACAACCGCCATCTGCAGCATGACACGAAGAGTGTCGCGAATGTTGTCGGCGCTGAACTCCTTGAAACTCTCGGCGCAATCGCCGCCCTGAAGCAGAAATGCATTCCCCGCCGCGACATCGGCAAGTTTCGACTTCAACGCTCTCGCTTCACCGGCAAAAACGAGCGGTGGAAATGCCTTCAATCGTGCTTCCACCTCGGCGAGGTGGGCGGTGTCCGGATAGTCTTCCGGAATGTGCATTGCCGGCTTCTCTCGCCAGGATGATGGTGACCAGGTCATTGGTTCCGCTCCAATTCAGGCGAAGGTTACAACCACAAGCACTGCGCCAACACAATTAAAATGGTCTGAAAGCGGCAATTTGCGCCAGTTTTGACGCCAGCAAGCAAACGAATCTCCATAGTAATGGAGATGTCTCATTTCTGCCCTCAAACGCGGAAATAAGGTCATGGTCCAAACAGTGAGCTGAGTGGAAAACAGGTCCCCATGTCCCATGCTTTCATTGCCCACGCTGAGGATCAGCTGGATGCGCTGCTGGAGCTGAGCGAAAATCTTCGCCGGGCGGGCATTCCGTCCCGATATGTCCCCCACGACGAACCCAACAGGGCAACATCTGACCGGGTTATAGATGAAGCGAGCTTCATGATTGTGCTCGTATCTTTTGACGCGATGAAATCGAAGACCGTCAAGAGCGATATCGCCCGTGCGCGGCGAAACGGCCTCACCATTCTCCCCGTTCGTGCAGATCGCACCAGGGTCGGTGGCTTTGTCAGGTCAGAGCTAGGCAAGGACCTGGAACTTACGATCGATGACATGGAAGGCGTCCTTGAGGCCGCCCAGAACGCCTACCGTGCCGGATGTCCCGTGGTCGCGGTCATGAATATGAAGGGTGGAGTCGGCAAAACCACGATTACGGCTCAGGTTGCAGCGGCTTATCAGAAATCTGGCAGTGGCCGCGTTCTGTTGGTGGATCTGGATCCGCAATACAATCTATCCCAGCTTTTCTTTCCTGCAGGCGACGCTGACGAGGCCGCGGCACGGGATGCCAGCGTCATTTCCCTGTTCGAGAAAAGCAAACTGCACGATCCGAGCCGCCAATCACCGGCGGACCTTTGGAACAAGCTTTCAATTGAGCCGTTCACGGCAGCCGCACGGGATACGATTTCCCATCCCCTCATCAAGAATGAAAATAGCCGGGGTCGGCTGGACATCGTTTTCGGTCAGTTCGAGATTTCGAAATATGCTTTCTCAACTGATGGCGAGGGCCTGGCCACCGTTCGAGAGCACTTTTTGCGAACACTGGATTTCTATCGGAGCCAGTATGATCTGATTGTGCTCGATACAAATCCGAATGCCACGTTCCTGACGCGCTGCGCGCTTCAGGCCGCAGACCGCGTGCTGGCACCAATGCACACAGACGTATACTCTCTACGCGGGATCAAGCTGTTGAACCGCGTTATCAACGATCAGACTGAAACGAGCTACCGACCGCACCTTTCCGTGCTTTTCAATGCCGTAGAGCGTCGAGAACAGTCAAATTTTGAAGCAGACACGCGCAATGGCGCATTTGATGAGCAGGTCGGCTTCAGCTTGTCTGAAACCATCATGACCGGCGTGCTTCCGCGTAGCCGCCATTTCAATGTGCGCGTGTCTGAAGAGGATCCACCGGAAAAACGACTACTTGTTCATCACGGGCGCGGCGGCGGCCTTCGGCACGTTCGACAGGCGCTCGCTACGGTTGCCGTAGAGCTAGATGAGGCGTTGAAAAACAAACGCTAGAGTCGAAGGGTGCAGGTCTCATCAAGGCTCGGACGGGAGATCGTGACCTGCGTCAGTCCAGGAAGCTCAGGCTTCAGCTTGTCAGCTATCCAGAGAGCGATGACCTCAAACGTCGGCGCGCTTAGGCCCTCGATCTCATTTAGCAACTGGTGATCAAGCTTCGCTGCGACCTTTTCGAGGGCGGCGCTCAGCTTACCGAGATCCTCCACCCATTTATCGCCGGGCTGCACCTCACCCGAAACACACGCTTCAACCTTGAAACTATGGCCATGAATGCGGCCATAGGGATCGCCTGTGCCCCGTCCAGGCAAACGATGAGCTGCCTCGAACGTCACCGATTTCGAGATCTCAAAGACCTGTCCCTCCGGACTCAGGGAAGACCTATCAATTTGTGGGTTTGTAAGCTCAATCGCCATTTCGGATTCTTCATACAATAATCTGCGGTGGCTTCTACGTTCTGCGCGCCCTCCGGTCCATCCATTGGTTGCAAGAAAAAATTCTCGAACTCCATCTCTTCAAACCGATCAGGCATGGCCAGCGGTTGCGGATAGACCAGCTTGATCTCGTTCCCGGAGGTTTGGAGCATCGTGGCATTGGCCTTGGGGCTAACGCATATCCAGTCGATTCCAGTTGGTGCCTTGATGGTTCCGTTCGTCTCGACACCAACCTCAAACCCGATCTCATGGAAGACAGTGATCAAGGCCTCGTTGAGCTGCAGAAGTGGTTCCCCCCCAGTGCAGATAACATAAGGCCGGCCACCCGCCGCGTGAGCGTGCCAGATTGATTGAACGTGTTCGGCTACATCCTGAGCCGTCTTGAATTTTCCTCCACCCTCGCCGTTCGTGCCCACGAAGTCGGTATCGCAAAATTGACAGACAGCCTTCTCGCGATCTCGTTCCAGACCGCTCCAGAGATTACATCCCGCAAATCGCAGAAAGACTGCGGCGCGACCGGTCTGCGCGCCTTCACCCTGGAGCGTGTAGTACGCTTCTTTGACGGCATAGCTTTTCAAGCGGCCACTCCGCTTCGCCATTTTTGCCAGCCCTGAGCACGAAGATCACAAGCCGGGCAGTCATTACAGCCATAGCCCCAATCGTGACGGACGGAGCGGTCACCAAGATAACATGTATGCGTGTTCTCAACGATGAGATCGACCAGTGGCTCACCGCCTAAATCGATCGCCATTCTCCAGGTCTCCGCCTTGTCGATGTACATCAACGGCGTGTCGATCGTTACGTCCTTGTCCAGCCCGAGGCTGATGGCCTGCTCTTGGGCATCGATGGTTGAGCGGCGACAGTCAGGGTATCCTGAGAAATCTGTCTCGCACATCCCACCGACGAGAATGCTAGCCCCTCGTCTCCAGGCCAAGGCCGCGGCCAAGTTCAGAAAGATCAGATTGCGACCCGGAACGAACGTCGAAGGCAGCCCTGAACTGGCGACTTCAATCTCTGTATCTCGGGTCAGCGCCGTGTCGCTGATCTCGCCAAGCACCGGGATGCTCAGAACATGATCCTCTCCCAGTTTCTCAGCCAAATCAGGCATCTCTTCGCGCATGCGAGATAAGAATTGCTGGCGGCATTCGAGTTCCACAAGATGTCTCTGACCATAGTCGAATCCCAAGGTTTCAACGCAAGCATATCGCGTCAAAGCCCATGCGAGGCATACCGCCGAATCCTGGCCACCCGAGAACAGGACAATGGCTTTTAGGTCACACTTCGACATTGGTATTCGAACCTTCGGCTTTCGATTATGGCTGCCGAGGGCTGAATACACTGCGATTTCAAAGTAAACTAGCCATTTCAGTGCTGGACGTTGACCTAGTGGCAAGTTGACAGCTGGCGAATGTTGTCAATGATCGGAAATGCAGATTTCCGCCAAAGAAGCGGGAGCTCAAAATAATCAATGAAGATGGCTCGCGGACATGGCCATCTCGGGAGGAAACAAACATGAGATTCAACAAACGCCACCAAACCGTATTGCTCGGATCAGTTGCCGCGTTAGCAATTGCAGCATCGCCTGCTGTCGCTCAAGAGGAAGCTGCTGCGAGCGATGAGGATAGCTCGAGGCGGCTGGGCGAAATCACCGTTACAGCGACACGACGCGAGGCATCAATCCAGGATGTTCCAATTGCTGTGTCAGCCTTCAGTCCAGAGACACTCGACCGGCAAGGCGTTTTTGATGTTACCAATCTCCAATCTGTAACTCCCAGTTTCAATATTAACAGCTCGGATACGGCGACCGGCGGAACCACACTGCGTATTCGTGGTGTAGGTACGACAGGCAACAATATCGGTCTGGAAAGCTCGGTCGCGGTGTTTCTGGACGGTGTATATCTTTCACGTCCGGGCATTGCGCTTGGCGAGCTCGTCGATCTTGAGCAGATCGAATTACTTCGCGGCCCCCAGGGAACGCTATTCGGGCGGAACACGTCAGCTGGTGCACTGAACATCACGACGCGGAAGCCTAATCTCGAGGGCTTCGACGCATTTGCCAATGCGACGTACGGCAACTTCGACTTTGCAAACGTACAGGCGGGCTTCAGCGCTCCGATCATCCAAGACGTTTTGGGCGTCCGGTTCTCCGGTGCCTATTCGCGTAGAGACGGATTCCTATCCAGCTTAAGCGGCCCTTCGAGCAATGACAGTAACGACAGAGATCGTTACACCTTACGTGGCCAGGCGCTACTCGATCTCGATCAACTTGGTACATTCCGCCTGATTGGCGACTATGCTGAGGCGAATGAGCAGTGCTGTTTCGCAGTCTTCTTCTCCGAAACGCCGAATGTCGGAGCATTTGCCGCTGCTGGCCTTGATCCTACCGGCGGCGCGCCTTTCCAGGAGCCCGACGCTCGAAACGACCTGCAAACGAACTCGGACAACTTTTCCAACCCATTCCAACAATGGGGGATTTCCGGCGAGTACAATGTCAGCCTCGGCGATTATGCGGATCTGACCTATATCGGCGCTTATCGTGACTTCAGCGATGAGACATTCCGAAATACAGACTATGTCGGACTGAATATTTTCACCGTTGGCGCGTCACCAGAGGCGCAAGCGCTTCCAGGGCAACCATTTGATCCGAACAACAATTCCTCAACAATTGAAACACAGACCCACGAGCTTCGCCTGAACGGCTCGATTTTTCAGGATCGTCTCGATTGGTTGCTCGGGTTCTACTACTCCGATGAATCCATCGATGCTGCAGGATCTCTCACGCTTCTGGATGAGTTCCAGTCCGGTGTAAGTGCGGGGGCATTCGGGTCTCCAGCGAACCTGCTTCTGGCCTTCGCAAATGGTGAGGATGCAACCGGCGACTTTGCGACCAATGCCTTCACACAGGAAGGAGAGTCTTTCTCGATTTTCACACACAACGTGTTCGCGATCACCGACAAGCTCGATTTCACCGTCGGCCTTCGTTATGTTGATGAAACGAAAGACGGCACGTTCACGCAATTAGATGGCAATCACGATGCCTGTCTCGGCACGCTGGGAAATGCAGCCAATATTCCCGGGGCTCTCGTGGGTCCAGCTGTCGCTTTGAACTGTTTTGTTTTTACGGCACCGACTCTCACCAGCCTCGCGACAATTGCACCTGAGCAACTCATGAACCCATTGGCTCTCGGACTATTGCCGCAGGAGTTCGATGATACCTTCAAGGACGACGAACTCGTTTATACACTGAAAGCGAGCTACTCCTTGACCCCGGATGTGACTCTCTTTGGCGGGTTCACACACGGGTTCAAATCAGGCGGCTTCAATCTCGATGCTTCAGCGGCGGTTGCGGGTGCCGATCCGAGGTTCAATTCGGAAGAAGTCGATGCCTGGGAATTCGGCATCAAATCGACTCTCTTCGATGGGCGTGCGCGGGCCAACCTTACCGTGTTCCATCAGGATATTACCGACTTCCAGGTCCTCGAGTTTACTGGCGTTCAATTCCAGACCTTTAACGTCGAGCAGGCACTTGCCACTGGTTTCGAAATCGAGACTCTTGCTCAAATTACGGACTTTCTGACCCTGAACCTGGATATGACCTACTCAGATGCGCGGTATCCTGAAGACTGTTCAATTCTGGATCCAGCAGACCCGAACTTCAATCTGAACGCAGCAAACCTGTGCGGCGGCGATCTGACAAACGCACCGGAATTTGTTGGCGTACTGGGCGTGACATACGAGCAGCCCGTTTTCGACGGTCGCTTCAATATCTTTGGCAACGCCAATGTACGCTTCGAAACCGAGCGACGGACGAGCACGCAACCGTCAGTGCTTGATCTTGCTGACGACACGCCTCTTCCGGGAGACATTCAGGATGAAAATGCGATCCTGAATCTGAGAGCCGGTTTCGGCTCTGCCGATGGGCGTTGGCAGGTCGAAGTATGGGGCAGGAACGTTACGGACCAGATTACCCGGAACGTTGCCTTCACGATCCCGCTTCGTGACACAGCGCGGGGACAATTCCTGCAAGACCCACGTACGTATGGCGTAACGGTCAGGACGCGCTTCTAAGCGGATTGTCCTGCTCAAGAATTGATGATTGGCCCGCCTGTTTCCAGGTGGGCCTTTTTTCTGCTACCGCTTTAGAAACCCCAGAATACGCGGAGAAGAATCCATGCTAAAATCAGGTCTTATTGTCACGAGTATGCTTGCACTGACACTTGCATCATGCACCGGTGGCGACACAGACACAGCGACCTCGACAGCGGATACTGCAGATCAGGCTTCGGCCCCAAGCAACACCGACGGGCAATACAAACTCACAGCGATCGTCGAGGGTTTCGAGCAACCCTGGGGCATTCTCGTACTGCCCGACGATGATCAGAACTTCCTGATTTCTGAACGTGACGGCCGTATCAATCGCGTTGGTCTGGACGGCACGGTAACTCCGCTCTCTGGAGGACCTGAAGCATTTGTTGCCAATCAGGGCGGATACTTTGGACTGGTCGCCGATCCTGATTTTGCTGCAAACAGGACAATCTACCTCGCTTATGCCAAGGGCGACGATGACGCCAATGCAACGGCTATTTTCAAAGCTCAGCTCAGCGAGGATGGAACTGAACTCTTAAATGGTGCCGACATCTATCAAGCTGACTTGCGCGATACAGCCTATCACTTTGGAGGCCGCCTGCAATTCATGCCTGACGGCACCTTGGTTGCCGGCCTCGGTGATGGGTTCCGCTACATGGAAGATGCTCAGAGCACGGAAAATACGCACGGCACACTCATACGCATCAACACAGATGGGACGATTCCCGCCGACAACCCGCTAGTGGGCGTCGAAGGCGCGGCCGAAGAGGTTTACAGCTGGGGTCATCGCAACATTCAGGGGCTGCTCTTCGATTCGGATACCGGAACGCTGTTCGCTCACGAGCATGGCCCAAAGGGTGGAGACGAGCTCAACGTCATTGAAGCAGGCAATAATTATGGCTGGCCGACCATAACATATGGTGTGAATTATGACGGCACCATCATTACCGAGTTGACCGAAGCAGATGGGCTCGAACAGCCGGCGACTAGATGGGTTCCGTCAATCGCTCCGTCGGGCATGATCAGATATACAGGCGACAGGTATCCAGACTGGACTGGTGATCTTCTGATCGGTGCCATGAATGGGCCTGCGGGACAAAAGCTCGTCAGCCTGGATATGGACGGTACCTCAGTCATATCCGAGACGCATTATCTAAAGGATGTTGCGCTTCCGATCCGGGACATCGCTCAAGGGTCAGACGGATTTGTTTACGTTGTGACCCAGGAATACGGCGGCGGACTGTTTCGGATCGATCCTGCTTAGTCCTGATCCTGAAGGAATCTGAGGGCGGCCTCGCGATCCATTGGGCGTGCGAAGGCAAACCCCTGGACGTAGTCAAAGCCTAGGGAGCGCAACTTCGCGACCATGGCTTTGTCTTCGACACCTTCAGCTGTCGCCAGCATTCCCAATCGGCGCGCAAGCAGGGTGATCGTCTCCAGAATGTGATCCGCGCGCGGGTCGCCAACACGTCTGGTAAGATCGGCGTCGATCTTGATTGCATCAGCAGGCATATCTGCAAGCCAC
>JBCCIW010000085.1:0-11462 GCA_039028055.1 Pseudomonadota bacterium
CAGATCCTCGGGCAGTCGCGGCACGCCCCGGCTATCGAGCGACAGGACCCATGTGCGGGTGGCCTCGGAAATCTTTAGCGCGCCATATAAATGAGGAAACAGGTCGCCGCCCCTGGATGGCTCCCAACGTACTGGCCCCATTACTTCTACAGCGTCGAGCGAGTATTCGAGCAGTCGGACATCTGACGCACGTGCATAATGAAGCGCTAGAGTTTCACCGACCTGATCCCGCGTGGAAAGATGGACATACCCATCCCTTTCATCAAGCGCGGTACGGCTGACTCCTTCGGCATCGGCGACGCACCAGTCATCGGCGCTCAGGATTTTGAAGACAACTTGTTCTTTGGACATCCGAGCTGTTCAAACAGGCTTCGAAGATCCGTGCAAATCTCTCTTACAATGAAGTGCGCTAACTAGGATAATATGTAGCTAAATAGGTTGATTTTCCTATTTCATACATCTAAACCAGATGCATCAAATTTCCTGCAGTTGATCAATATCCATGAAACACAGCGACATATGGCACGGGATAGACAGGCTGGCGGCACACCACGATCTTAGCCCTTCGGGTCTTGCAAAACTGGCCGGCCTTGATCCAACAGCCTTTAATCCATCGAAGCGCCGCAGCAAGGATGGCCGGCCACGTTGGCCCTCGACCGAAAGCGTTGCGCGGGCATTGGCAGCTGTCGGTGCAGGCTTCGATGATCTGGCCAGTCTCATTGAAGGACGTCGCGGAGCGAGCGCACCACTGATCGGATTCGCCCAGGCAGGAAGTGATGGCTATTTCGACGATGCCGGATTTCCAATTGGCGAGGGTTGGGACGAAGTCCGCTTTCCGGGCCTGGGGGCCGAGCGGGTTTACGCCCTTGAAATCACAGGTGACAGCATGGAGCCGGCCTATCGCGCCGGCGACCGGATCGTGGTTTCCCCCGATGCACCTGTTCGCCGCGGCGACCGCGTCGTCGCCAAGACGGTGGGGGGTGAAGTTATGGCAAAGATACTCGGCCAGCGGACCGAAAAACGAATAGAACTGATCTCAATTAACCCACAACACCCGCCTCGCGAGTTTGCCCCGGCTGATGTACTCTGGCTGGCGCGTATTGTATGGGCAAGCCAGTAGCATTCCCGTGAGCGCCGCTTGGGAAATTCGCAAAATTGAACTAAATTAGATTGGCAAACGACAGAGAATAAGGGCTGCAGAACAACCAAGGAGACTGTTGGATGAAACAACAAATAGTTCGCGCATCAATCGCCGCGATAACACTTGGGGCGCTAAGCGCTGGCAGCGCGCAAGCTCAGAGATTTGACTCACTCACCAAAGCAGAGGGCGTCACTCTTGGCGAATTTGAGAGGGTCTATATAGCTCCCGTATCTGTTGACCTTGTTGACAGTGAAGCAGCCTTTAATGATGGCCAGCTCAATTTCACCCGGTCCCGACTGGAACCGCCGAGCATCAGCGAGACCGATCAGCAGAACAATGCAGAGGAATTGCAGGAAGATCTTTCCCGAGCGTTTGGTAACAGGTTTATGCTTGTAGACGCTCCGGGCGAAGGAGTTTTGACGGTAGATGCAACAATAACAGAACTGATAGCGTCCCGCCCGACTCCCGATCGACTAAGGGACAATCCAGGACTTGATCCACTTTCGATTAGTGCCGGTGGTGCCGCCTATTTCATCCAGTTGAAAGAAGAGGACGTCTCGCTCGCTGAAATTACCGAGCGCGACAAGACGTCGTTGCGTGACCGAGTACCTCGCGTTCGTATCTGGCAGGATGCCGAGCGATCATACGGAAATATGGCGCGCAAGCTCAGCCGTTACGTATCAAGAAACTAGTCACATAACCGGGCGACATTTGCCCGTTACTCCTTTGGAGGCCAACAATGAGAAACACCTCATCACCAAGCCGGTTTGCCGCTGCCCTTTTCCTGGCAGCGACGATGACAGCACCAGCACTTGCCGCGCCCTTTGATGAAATCACTAGGAGCAGCGACGATGCCCTGGCATCATTCGAAAGCGTATACATAGCGCCAGTTCAGTTGGACCTGCCAGAAGACACGCGTCGCACTGTGCGGGACATCCGGTCTCCGCGGCCGGTTACTGAGCAAGATCAGACTCGCAGGGCCGAGCGACTGCAACGCGATCTGACGCGCGCCTTCGGTAACAACTTTGAACTCGTAGATGCGCCTGGAGAGAATGTTCTGACGGTAGAGACAACGCTTACGGGACTTCGGTCCACACGACCGACGCTGGCCGACCAAGTCGCTGAGGTTCAACTGGATTTTGGTTCTACGATATATGCGGGCGGTGCTGATTACGCTGTGCGCCTGAGCGAAGCTGACACCGTTCTGGTCGAGATTGAAGAAAGTGACAAAAGCAATCTGAACGATGGCCGGCCTCGAGTTGGCACATGGCAGGATGCGGATCGGTCATCGCGGCTTTTTTCGAGCCGACTCGCGAGATACGTCCGGGACAACTGACCAGACGATTCGCTACAAACGATTAGAGTCGGAATCTTTGAAAGGTCCACCTCCACTCTAGACGTCAAAAAGAATTTTTTTGCTCGAATACCTGCTTAAGTGGATTGGGTATGCTAGCCCGTACCGGAAGCAAAATGCGGAGGCACGGATGAATAGACAATCACTGCTAGCTGGAATAGCGCTCACTTTCTCGGTTGGGACACAAGCGGTCGCGCAAGAAGACCAAGAAATACCGCGCTTCACCGCTGATCGCGTGTTCGACCTTGAATATGCTGACGACCCACAGATTTCCCCTGATGGCAGCCAGATTGTCTATGTCCGGCACTCCATGGATCGCCAGTCCGACACCAACCGCGGTGATCTCTGGATCATCGACACGGATAGTGGTGCACACCGTCCATTGATACAGGGAGGCGCATCGGCCTCTTCACCGCGCTGGGATCCGGCTGGTGAGCGACTCCTCTATTCAACTTCGTCAGAAGCTGGGCCCGAGCTTCGAGTGCACTTTCTAGAGTCCGGTCGCGATTTCTCCCTTGCTCAATTCGCTGGTGCACCCCGAGAAGCGGTCTGGTCGCCTGACGGAACCCAGATCGCAGTCACCATGTTCACGCCTTCGGCGCCCCCAAGTTTCGCAACCGCGCCAACGCCGCCAAAAGGGGCAGAATGGTCACCACCGGTCAATGTGATTGACGACATCACCTATCGTTTTGATGGTGCGGGATATCTGAGAGAAGGTGCCAGTCACGTTTATATCCTTTCCGCCGACGGCGGATCCCCACGACAGATCACCAGCGGCGAAGTCGATTTCGGAACACCGGAATGGCGCGATGCGGAGACTTTACTTGTCGTAGGCAACATGGCCGAGGATAGGGACCTCGACCCAATCGAAAGCGAGATCTACACCGTTTCTCTCAGCGACTTATCCATGACGCCCCTGACAAGCAGGGATGGGCCAGATGGTGTCGCGAAAGTTTCACCAGACGGATCGCGGATCGCCTATCTCGGTTACGACGACGAAGTGAAATCCTACCAGATTACCGAGCTCTATGTGATGTCAGCCGACGGCGGCGAGCCGACCCACCTGACAGCTGATTACGATCGCAGCATATCCAACTTCGAGTGGCATCCCAGCGGCAATGCGCTGATCGCTCAAGTCGAAAACACCGGCGATATCGAACTGGTAGAGATACGTCTGAACGGATCCCGCGAAACGCTGGCGACGGGGCTGGGTGGCACGTCCTTTGGTCGCCCTTATGCCGGCGCGCGCTTTTCAGTGTCGAGTGAGCGACGGCCCACCCTCGCCTTCACAACAGCTGACACCACGGCGCCTGCGGACGTCTCCGTGCAGGGGCGAAACGTCGAAGACCGTCAGCTCACCGATCTAAATTCAGACCTGCTACCCTATCTTGATATGGCCGACGTCCGAGAAATCCGGGTGCCCTCAAGCTTTGACGGCCGGGAGATACAGGCCTGGGTCGCTATGCCACCGGACTTTGTGGCAGACGGCTCTTTCCCCATGATTCTGGAGATTCACGGTGGCCCTCAGACAATGTATGGCCCGTACTTCTCGGCTGAAATCCAGCGCTATGCCGCGGAGGGTTATGTCACCGTTTATGCCAACCCGCGCGGATCTACGGGCTATGGTGAAGAATTTACCCATCTCATCGACCTCAACTATCCGGGTGAGGATTATGACGACCTGATGAGCGTGACGGATTATCTGATTGCCGAAAATTACGTCGATCCGACACGCCTGTTCGTAACCGGCGGCTCCGGCGGCGGGGTACTAACGGCGTGGATCGTGGGCAAGACGGATCGTTTCGCTGCTGCGGCGACCATTAAGCCGGTGATAAATTGGCTGACCATGGCATTGACGGCCGATATCGGGGCCTTTGTCCAGCGCCACTGGATACGCTCAGACCCCTGGTCGGACCCAGACGCTTTCTGGAAACTCTCTCCCCTCTCATTGGTTGGCAACGTGACGACGCCAACACTCGTCATGGTTGGCGAGGAAGACTGGCGCACACCGACATGGGAGGCAGAGCAGTTCTATGGAGCGCTAAAGCTTCGTGAAATCGATACCGCGCTGATACGTATCCCAGGATCATCCCACTATATAGCAGGACGCCCGAGCCGCCTTATCGCAAAGGTGGATAACATTATGGGATGGTTTGAAAAGTACGACCCGGCGAAACAGGAGAACGGCAGCGATAGCTGATCAATCTCCACTTTTAAGTTGGATCAGGTCCCATTTATTACAAAATGGATCAGTGAAGACGACAACACTTCCGTAAGTCTCATGGCGCGGCGTTTCCAGAAAGGTAACGCCGCGTTCCTGCATCCTCGCATAGTCGCGCTCAAAGTCGTCTGTCTGGAGAAAGAAACCGACCCGCCCACCCGTTTGATTGCCTGTTGCTGCATGCTGCTGCGGAGTCGCGGCCTTGGCGAGGAGTATTGCGGTCTCGGCACCCGTTGGCGCGACACGCACCCAGCGCTTGCCGGGAGAAAGCGGAGTGTCTTCGAGTAGCTCAAACCCAAGATCATCAACATAGAATCGAATGCCAGCGTCGTAGTCAGGTACGAGAAGGGTTATGCTGGCGATATGGCTTGTCACTCCGCGGCAACGTCAACAACCTCGAACGGATCATAGTTCAGAATCGGCGCAAGCCAGCGCTCTGCCGTGCGCATGTCCCAGCCTTTGCGATTGGCGTAATCAGCCACTTGATCACGCGCAATCCTACCGACGGCAAAATACACCGATTCCGGATGACTGAAGTAAAGACCGGAAACACTCGCTGCCGGATACATTGCAAAGCTGGAGGTGAGCCCGACACCGATATTCTTCTCGCAATCGAGCAGCCTGAACAGCGTTTCCTTTTCCGTATGGTCTGGCTGGGACGGATAACCGGGAGCTGGGCGAACGCCCTGATAACGCTCCTTGATCAGATCATCATTAGAGAGAGTTTCATCTTTGGCATAGGCCCAGAACTCGGTCCGTGTACGCCAGTGCATGTATTCCGCAGCCGCCTCCGCGAAACGGTCCGCGAGGGCTTTGACCATGATCGCCGAATAATCGTCGCCCTTCTCTTCAAATTCCTTGGCGATGGTATCGGCTTCCGGTCCGGCAGTGACGCAAAACGCGCCGACATGATCGCCGCCGTCTCCGATAAAATCGGCCATGGCGAAATTGGCTTTGTCATTCGTCTTCGGCATCTGCTGACGCAGAGTGTGCAACACCTCACCATTATCGAGCTTAATGTCATCGCCCTGGCGGGACGCACCAAAGAAACCGACCACAGCCTTCGGCTTGAACCAGGCCTCGCCAATGATTTGCTGCATCATGGCCTGGGTGTCGTTCCAGAGACTTGTCGCCGCTTCCCCGACGGTCTCGTCCTCAAGAATTTGCGGATAACGACCCGCAAGATCCCAGCTTGCAAAATAGGGCGTCCAGTCGATAAACCGCGCAAGTTCGCCAAGATCAAGTTGGTCGAATACTTCCACATCATCAGGGAAAGTTGGTTCGATCGTTCTGTCTTCTTCGGGAGCGACAAGGCGATTTGCGCGCGCCTCTTCTAGCGGGATACGCTCCTTCGGCGGTCCATTCTTTCGACTCTCGCGCAGTCGGCTGTAACGCGCCTGCGTCATATCCCAGAAACCCGGGCGCTCGTCATCGGACATCATGGCACCAACCACGCCGACGGCACGGCTCGCATCCGTTACATGAATGGTGGGGCCATTAATCCGCACAGGATCGATCTTGACCGCAGTGTGCGCAGGGCTGGTCGTCGCACCGCCGATCAAAAGAGGCATCTCCATGCCCGTACGTTGCATCTCGGAGGCGACATAAACCATCTCATCAAGGCTAGGTGTAATCAGTCCGGAAAGACCGATCATATCGACATCATTAGCTTTCGCCTCTTCGAGGATTTTTTCGGCCGGTACCATTACGCCGAGATCTATAATCTCGTAGCCATTGCAGGCGAGCACGACACCGACAATGTTCTTGCCGATGTCGTGGACATCGCCCTTCACCGTCGCCATGAGAACCTTGCCATTCGACTTTCCGACCAGACCAAGCTGCTCTTTTTCTTCCTCCATGAAGGGCTCTAGATGAGCCACGGCCGCTTTCATGACGCGGGCAGATTTCACCACCTGAGGCAGGAACATCTTTCCGGACCCGAAGAGATCACCGACAACATTCATTCCGTCCATCAACGGACCTTCGATCACATGAAGTGGACGCTCAACTGACTGGCGTGCCTCCTCCGTGTCTTCGACGATGAACTCGGTAATCCCGTTGACGAGGGAGTGTTCGAGACGAGCGCTCACGTCCCCTTCCCGCCAGGACATGTCTTTCTCTTTAACTTTGCCCTTCTGCCCCTTGAACCGTTCGGCAATGTCGATCAGGCGCTCGGTAGCATCGCTGCGGCGATTGAGAATGACATCTTCAACGCACTCCCGGAGCTCGGGCTCTATCTCATCATAGATATCAAGCTGACCCGCATTGACGATGCCCATATCCATACCTGCCGGAATGGCGTGGTAGAGAAAGACCGAGTGCATCGCGCGGCGGACAGGCTCATTGCCGCGGAACGAGAAGCTGACATTCGACAGCCCACCGGAAATGTGCGCCCCCGGGCAGGCAGCGCGAATACGTTTAGCGGCCTCAATGAAGTCCACCGCATAGGAATCGTGTTCCTCAATTCCCGTTGCCACAGCGAAAATATTCGGATCGAATATGATGTCTTCAGCTGGAAAGCCGACTTGTTCGGTTAGGATCTTGTAGGCCCGCTCGCAGATCTCAACTTTGCGATCAGCTGTGTCGGCCTGCCCCACTTCATCGAACGCCATCACGACAGTCGCAGCGCCATAGGCGAGCACGGCACGCGCCTGATCAATGAACGGCTCCTCGCCCTCCTTCAAAGAGATGGAGTTCACGACAGCTTTTCCCTGAACGCACTTCAGACCAGCTTGGATCACCTCCCATTTGGAACTGTCGATCATTACGGGAACACGGGCAATGTCGGGCTCCGCAGCAATCAGATTCAGAAATGTCGTCATGGCTTCGGCACCGTCGAGCATGCCTTCGTCCATATTCACATCAATCACTTGAGCACCATTCTCGACCTGCTGGCGCGCAACTTCGACAGCCGCAGCGTAATCGCCGGCCGTGATAAGCTTGCGGAATTTTGCCGAACCGGTGACATTTGTCCGTTCACCGATATTTATAAAGGTTTGGGAGGCTTGGGTCATCAAATCATTTATTCGTCGAGAATGGTTTCAAAGCCACCAAAGATCATGCGGCTGCCATCAAACGGCTGACTGTTTCCTTCATCCGCAAAAAAAGGATCCCTCTCGGCCTCTTGCATGCCAACATCGCGTGCTTCCTTTGATGGCCATACAATCCACGCAAGGACCACAGTCTCGTCGGGCTTGCATTTCACCGCCATGGGGAAAGAGGTCGTTTCGCCATCAGGAACATCGACCCCCCAGGTCTCCACGAGACGTATTGCGCCGTACTTTTTGAAGACGGGCACGCATGCTTTTGCGTGCTCGAGATAGGCCTGCTTGTTTTCTGTTGGAACAGCGGCAACGAAACCATCAACATAGGTCATTTTACGCGCTCCATGCCTGCAAGTCCGTCTATGCTCTCGCTATTATTATTGTAAAAGCCCTCATCGACGAGATCGCCATGCTTCTCGTAGGCATGGTCCCAAGTGCGCTTCAACTGGTCACGCTCCTCCTTGAAATCCATAAAGGGAACACCCCAGCCGCAGCTATCTGCGATGCGCGTGACCTTCACGGTCACGATCGCGCGGGCCTTTTCAAATGCAGGGAAGTGCTCGAGGAGTGCCGGGAACCGCGGATCATCGAACTGCACCGCCTCACCTTCCCCATAGAGCCGCAGGATCAGTGCCGGTCCTTCGAAGGCACAGAACATGATCGTGATGCGGCCATTATCTTTCAGATGCGCCATCGTCTCTATGCCCGAGCCGCCGAGGTCGAGCCAGGCGACTTCATTAGGACCAAGAATAGCGAAGCTATCATAGCCCTTGGGACTGACATTCACGTGGCCGTCCCCGGAAAGCGGAGCAGTAGCGACGAAGAACATCTTCTGTTTGGCAATGAACGCTCGGAGCTTATCAGTGATTTTGTCGTAGGTTTTTCCCATGGAGCGCTCCTTCAGCTTGCAAGCTCGAACGGCTCGAGCCCTGAAAGCTTCATAGCACGGCTTGTTTCAGGAATGACCCGGGCAGACTGGCCGTCCACGGCATCCTTAATGGCTGAGATATGCTCGGGCGTAGTTCCACAGCAGCCGCCCAGGATATTGACGAGACCTGCTTCAGCCCACTCGCCGAGAGAGCTCGATACTTGTTCAGGTGTTTCATCATACTCACCGAAAGCATTCGGCAGACCGGCATTTGGATAAGCAAGGACGCGGGTGTCAGCAATCTTGGAAATCGCTGCAACGTGCTGACGCATCAGATCAGGTCCAAGGGCGCAGTTTAGACCGACAGCCCAAGGTTTGGCGTGGCGCACCGAATACCAGAAGGCTTCCGCCGTTTGACCTGAAAGCGTTCGGCCAGAAGCGTCCGTAATGGTTCCCGAAATCATGATTGGAATATCTTCGCCGGTCTCGTCGCGTAGATCCAGAATGGCCTTAATGGCAGCCTTTGCATTCAGCGTATCGAAGACCGTCTCGATCAGAAACATATCGACATGAGGTGCCATTGCGGAAACTTGCTCATGATATGCGGTTCGCACATCATCGAAGGTTACTTCGCGGAAGCCGGGGTCATTCACATTTGGCGACAACGAAAGGGTCTTGTTGGTTGGACCGATAGCGCCCAAGACACCGATCGGTTTGCCGAGTTCTGCGCTTGCTTCATCGGCTACCTCACGTCCGAGCCGCGCCCCTTCCCGGGCGATTTCCGGAGCAGTATCGGACATGTCGTAGTCTGCCATTGCAATCGTTGTGGCGGAGAACGTGTTGGTCTCAAAAAGGTCAGCGCCCGCATCGATGTAGCGCCTATGGATCGCTTTGATCATATCAGGCCTGGTGATGTTCAAAAGATCATTGTTACCCTTGAGTGGGATGGGCCAATTCTGGAACCGATCTCCCTCGAAATCGGCTTCTGTCGGTTTGAAATCCTGTATCTGCGTGCCCATAGGCCCGTCCAGAATTAAGATCCGCTCGGCTGCTACAGCTTCAAGTGCCGCCAGTCTTTCCTGTCTCGTCATGGTGATTTCCTATGCTGCCGCAGCTTCACGAGGTCGGAGCCCAAGAAGCCTGCATGTAGATAGGGTCAGGGGAGCCTTGTTCAGCGTATAGAAATGAAAATCTCGAACACCCCGGTCTGCCAGTTGCCGACAAAGGTCGGCGGCAATCGTTGCGGTCACCAGATCTCGTGTTTCAGCATCATCATCGAGGCCATCATAGCGCTCATGAAGCCACGTCGGCAGGGTCGCCTGCACCATACCAGCCATGCGCTTCAAACCCTCGAAGTTCGCCTGCAGCATGATGCCGGGAACTATTGGCATCGTCACGCCACCTGCGCGAGCTTTATCGAGAAAACGAAAGTAAACGTCTGGCTCGAAGAAGAACTGTGTAATGCCCCTAGTTGCTCCAGCGTCCTGTTTGGCCTTCAGAAGCGCAATATCCTCGTCCCAACCGCGGCTCTCCGGATGGGGCTCAGGATAGCAACCAACAGAAATCTGGAAATGAGATCCATGGCGTTCGGTGATGCCGGAAATCAGATCTACCGAACTTTCAAAGCCGTTCGGATGTGGCTCGAATTGAGCATCCATGCCCTCCGGAGGATCGCCACGTAGGGCTACAATGTGTCGAACACCAGCGGCGGCATAGTCATCGACAACACCGAGCACATCATCTTTGGTCGCAGAGACGCAGGTCAAATGCGCGGCCGGACTAAGCTGTGTGTGCTCTACAATTCTTTTGACGGTGCGGTGCGTACGATCCCGCGTTGATCCACCTGCTCCATACGTTACAGACACGAACCCCGGTTGCATGGGCTCCAGCCTTTTCACGGCCTCCCATAGCCTGGTCTCCATGGGTTCCGACTTTGGCGGGAAGAACTCAAAAGATACGTTTGGCAGACTCATTCTGCAGCTTCCTTTTTTTGGTCCTGCTGGCGTCCAGTCCAGATTTCGACAGCGAGACCTTCTTTAAGGTCACTCGGAGGTTCAAACCTGCGAGGAGACGAGAGATTGAGACCGACCTTACGGGCCCACTCGGCGAGGGCGTCATGGCGTAGTCCAAGTCGCCTATGCCCATGTTTCTCGCGCAGAAATTCCAGTTGATGCGGAGCGAAATCAACAATCAGGACCTGCCCGCCTGGGCGCAGGACCCTGGCAGCTTCTGCCAAGGCCCGATCGGGCTCATCGACGAAATGAAGGACCTGATGAATGATAACCAGATCAGCGCACTCGTCGTCGAAGGGAAGCACCGTCGCGTCGGCCTGGCGCACAAACGCATTCTCAATGCCGTCACGTAACAGATTGGCGCGGGCAACCGTCAGCATGCGATGGCTCATATCGATACCATCGGCGCGGCTGACTCGGTCGGCAAAAAGGGAAAGCATGCGCCCCGTACCCGTCCCGATGTCAATCAGTCGGCCAAACGGGCCGGGACCGGCCATTTCCAGCAACGCAGTCTCGATTGCTTCGTTGGGGTAGTGCAGCGCTCTGACGGTGTCCCAAGTATCGGCCAATTCGGTGAAATAAGCCTCAGCGGTATCTGACCTTTCCGAGCGCACCCGTTTCAGACTCTCGATATCCCGGGCGAAATCACCCACATCGACATCGATCAAATCGAGGATCGTCAGCGCGATGTGCTTCGCCTCAGGGTCAGCTGAAAGGCTGTAGAACACCCATGATCCCTCCGGTAAACGATCAACCAGACCTGCCATCGTCAGGGCTTTCAAATGATGAGATAATCTCGGTTGGCTCTGCCCCATAATCTGC
>JBCCIW010000086.1:0-11460 GCA_039028055.1 Pseudomonadota bacterium
ACTATTGACCGGAGCATAAGTCTCCGGCAGATGACTAGCCGCACTGAGCCTCTGTGGCGGAATTGGTAGACGCGACGGATTCAAAATCCGTTTCTGGCAACAGAGTGCCGGTTCGAGTCCGGCCAGAGGTACCACGAGCAAGAAATGCTTTCGTACGCAATACTGTTTGCATTCATCCCGCGATGTCGAAGCTAGAACTGAGAGCCTGCACTGACAGACACCACGAACCCTATCGTTGATGATCGGAGATTGGCGGCCCCTCAAAATTCCGAAGACGCAATGCGGACCGGCGGGCGTTCCCCGCGATCCCTTGCCATGCTTTGGCCGTATGCCCGTCAGCACCCGCTAACGGTCAGCTTTGCGCTTGTATTTCTGCTGCTTGGAACCGGCGTGACCCTGCTTATTCCATTGCTCTTGGGAGGCGCAGTCGACGCCGGACTCGGCGGCGGTATTGATCAAGAGCAACTCCTGGACGTGATCGATGGGAACTTTTTCCTCGTCTTTTTGGCCGTGGTGGCTCTGGGCCTCATCAGTGCGGCACGGTTCTATCTCATATCAAGGTTCGGGCAACGCGTGGCCGCCGATTTGAGACAGGATGTTTATACCAAAATGTTGTCGCTCAGCCCGCGCTGGCACAGCGAGATACGCTCCGGCGAGGCCGTATCAAGGCTTACAGCTGACATAACGTTGATTGAGACCTTCCTCGGCTCATCGACGAGTTTCGGTCTCCGAACATTCATCAATACGATCGGTGCCTTGGTGATGATCATGGTCATCAGTTGGAAGCTTGGTATTGCGCTTCTTGTCATGATTCCGATCGTGCTGGTTCCTGTCCTGGCGCTTGGGCGATGGGTGCGTAGCCTTTCAAACCGTACGCAGACGCGGCTTGCCGACGCTGGCGCGGAGGCTGCTGAAGCTCTCGACGCGATCGAATTGGTTCAGTCGTATAATCGCGAGCGGAAGAGCATAGATCGCTTTTCTGACGCAGTGGAAGCGACCTTTCAGGCCGCGATGCAGCGGGTCCGTGCAGAAGCCGGTATGAACGTCGTTTTCGCAACTTTGCTGACAGGCGGAATGGTCGGCTTGTTGTGGCAAGGGTCTCGCTGGGTCACGACAGGTGCCATGACTGGAGGTGAGCTGAGTTCTCTGGTCTTGTACTCGGTTTTTGCCGCTTCCGGATTTGGCATGCTTGCCGAAGTTTATGGTCAGGTTATGCGTGCTGCAGGAGCTGCGGATCGGACGGCTCAGGTGCTTGAAACAGTTCCGGAGATCGCAGCACCACAGGACCCCGTTTCGCTCCCGTCCAGGGTTCGCGGTGTACTGTGCTTTGAGAGTGTCACGTTCTCCTACAGCAATGAGGAGCAAGCTGCTCTGCGCGAGTTTAGTCTGGATGTTGCTCCGGGGGAATTCGTCGCCCTGGTCGGACCGTCTGGTGCTGGAAAGTCTACAGTGTTTCGGCTCGCCTTGCGGCTCTTCGATCCTTCGGCAGGTACGGTTAAGTTGGATGGTATCTCTGCGAACCGGACGGACCCTCGTAACTGGCGATCACAATTCGCATACGCGTCTCAGGAAGCAGTACTGTTCACCGGGACAGCGCGAGATAATATCGCGATTGGGACGGACGACCTCTCTGATGACGCCATCAGGCGCGCTGCCGAAAGCGCGGAAGCTTGGTCATTTCTACAGGAGAGGGGCGGGCTTGAGGCAGAGCTTGGCACAAAGGGAAGGGCGCTGTCCGGTGGGCAGCGCCAGCGAATTGCCCTGGCTCGCGCGCTCGTCCGTGATGCGCCAGTGCTATTACTTGACGAGGCGACAAGCGCCCTCGACTCTGAGTCTGAGGCGCTGGTCCAAAAGGCCCTTTTAGCTGCAGCAGCAGGACGGACCACCCTCGCTATTGCCCATCGACTATCGACCGTACGACAAGCCGACCGTATCATTGTGATGGACGGCGGGCAGATTGTGGAGACCGGCACACATAACAGCCTTGTTGAGAAGGGTGGGCTTTATGCAAGGCTCGCCGAGATACAGTTCTCTCCCGACAGATCATAAGTCGCCTACGATAGCCTCGACGATCTCGGCAATGGGGTCGCCGATTTTACTGGGCCGCACGCACTAGGCGCACGGCCTGGGAAATTCCAATAATTCAGAGGCTTAATAGTCTCCCGCTAAAATGCATAGGCGAACGGCACCGGAATGCACCCGCTAGCGCATTCCGTTTTTCAGAAAAAATTTATTGATAAAAGATAATTTATATGTATTCTTCGATAAGGATGGCTCTGCTAGAGTGCTCACTGTTGGGAAGTCGTAATGTCAGAAACCGTTGAGGAACCTCGAAAAACTGCAAGAGCAGGTCTTTGGATCAAAAGAGCTATTTTTCTTATCCTGCCGGTCCTGGTCCTGGTCGGGGCCGTAGGCGGTGTCATCGGAATGAGCGCATTCAGCCCAGATCCCGAGGAAAGCGAGGATGTGGTCGAAGCTCTGCCAGTCTTGATTGCACCTGCGACAACCGAATCTGTCTCTCTAAGCGTGATCTCCCAGGGAGAAGTACGCCCGCGCACATCGATTGTGCTGGCATCCGAGGTTAGCGGGCGAGTGAACTTCGTTTCCGATAGTCTCCTCTCAGGCGGCACATTCAATCGCGGTGATCTCCTCGTCCGTCTCGATCCTGCTGAATTCTCGCTTCGCGTCACACAGGCCCAGGCAGCGGTGGCTCAAGCCCGCACAGCTTTGGCCCGTGCGAAATCTGAGTCGCGCACGGCTCAGCAGGATGTCGTTGATCTCGGTCTGACCAATGTATCTGACCTGACGCTCGGTCGGCCTCAGGTGGCTGAGGCAGAAGCTAACCTTGCATCCGCCGAAGCGGCGCTTGCAGAGGCTGAACTGAATTTGTCACGAACTCGTATTCGAGCTCCGTTTACAGGTCGGGTACAGACACGCTCGGTCGAGGCAGGAGCTTATATCATCCCTGGCGCGTCCCTCGCCGAGGTCTTCTCTAGTGATATCGTGGAGATTCCAATCGCGCTTACCGATCGCGATCTTGCGAGTCTCGATCTCGGTATTGGGTTTGTAGCGTCGGACCAAAATCCGGGACCAGCAGTCACTCTGTCTGCTGTTATCGCCGAGAGGGAGCATAGTTGGCAGGGCCGTATTACTCGGACAGAGAGTGGCATTGACACAGACACGCGTGTCCTCTTCGCCTATGTCGAGGTTAAGGACCCATACGGTGCGTCAAGCGACAGCGGCGTGCCGCTCGCGGTGGGTTTGTTCGTGAATGCCGAAATCGACGGTGTTACGATCCCGAACGCCACGGTCATTCCGCGCACGGCCTTGCGGGGAGAGCAGCAAGTCTTTGTTGCCACGGAAGCTGACACACTCGAAATTCGCCCTGTTACCGTTGCATCGTCTAGCCGCGAACGCGCCGTTCTAACGTCAGGGCTCGAAGCTGGTGAAATGGTGATTACCTCGCCCGTGCGTGGAGCTGGAGACGGTATGAAAATCAAGGCGGTAGATCGCCGATATCTCGCGGCAAATACGTCTGGATCCGACGAACCGGTTCTTGCAGAGTAAGGGGAAGATATGAAAGGCATCATTACCTGGTGGGCGGATAATCCGGTCGCGGCAAATCTGTTGATGGTCGCCATACTGATAGGCGGTGTCGTTTCCTATTTTCAGATTGAGCGCGAGCTTGACCCGTTCGTGGAGTTTCCGGGTGCCGAGATAACGGTCGAATGGCCAGGGGCATCACCACAGGATGTAGAAGAGCAGATAGTTGTGCGGCTTGAGGAGGCGGTTAGCGGAGTTGAGGGCATCAACCGCCTGTGGTCAGTTTCGCGCGAGGGGGCTGCTGCGCTTTTCGTTGAAGGAGAAATCGATCGAGACGAGGCCGATTTTCTTCAGGACATCAAGCGCGAGATCGATTCTATAAGCACACTTCCGGTGGACGCCGAGCCGGCGCAGATGCGTCTATTCAACAGCAGGAATGAAATGATCCGTATAGCGGTTTCAGGAGATGAAACGGTTAGTGAGCGGGACTTGAAACGCTTCGCCGAAACGACCCGCCGCGATATCGGTCTGCTCGGCTATATTCCCGCCACTGAGCTTTTCGGCGTCCGCAATGAAGAAGTATCGATAGAAGCATCTGAAGAGGCCCTTCGGCGATATGGCCTGAGTCTTGGGGATGTCGCCGACGCAGTTCGCGGAACGTCGCTGAATCTGTCTGCTGGTAGCGTTCGGACCGACGGCGGAAACATGTCGCTTGCCATGCGGTCACAGGCCGACACGCAAGAAGAGTTCGAGAACATAGTGGTCCGCCAGCTTGGCAACGGCGCGATTATTCGAGTTAAGGACGTCGCCACCGTAATCGATGGCTTCGAACAGGTTGATCTGCTTGCGACGGTAAATGGCAAACGTACCATTCTTGTTCAGGTTATGAGCGGTCCTGAGATGGATGTCGTCAAAATGTCGGACAATGTCCTCGGCTACCTCGACGAGCAGAAAGATAGAGTGCCTGAAGGAATGTCCATGACGCTGTGGGACGACGCTGCCGATGATTACCGTGGTCGTATGGTGACAATCGGCACGAACTTCATCACCGGTCTGATCCTTGTAATGATCACGCTGTTCCTGTTCTTGCGTCCGATTATCGCCTTCTGGGTTGGCATTGGCATAGCGGTGGCTTTTGCCGGCGGACTAGCATTTCTGCCGATGTTCGATGTGTCGCTGAACATGATCTCGACCTTTGCCTTCTTGCTTGTAATTGGCGTGATTGTTGATGACGCCATTATCGTTGGCGAGGCGATTCACGCAAAGACTGAAGAGGGCGAAAAGCACCTCGGCGCCGCGGTGAATGGTGCAACCATGGTCGTGAAGCCCGTGGTCTTTGCCGTCTTTACCACGGCTATATTCTTCGCGCCCTGGATGTTTCTGTCTGGAGCGACCAGTGAGTTCACGCGAGCCATTTCTGTTGTCGTGATAATGGCGCTGATTTTCTCACTCGTTGAGTCTTTGCTTATCCTGCCCGCGCATTTGGCGCATCTGGAACCTGTAAATCCTCGAAACAGGTTTGCCCGGTTCCAACAGGGCCTCGCAGACAGCATCGTATGGTTTGCCAAAACGGTTTACCGGCCTGCCGTCAAAGCGGCTCTGCGCCAACGCTATCTGACGGCCTCGCTCTTTGTTGGTGCAATGATCTTGTCGGTTGGGTTGATGACCAATGGCCTCGTTCGAACGGCTTTCTTTCCGGAACCTGAGTCTGATCAGATCGCGATCGAAGTGAACCTCCCGGAGGGCACACCGTATGACCGCACATTGGAAGTGCTAACCCAGATACAAGTCGCAGAGAAACAGCTTGAAGACGAAATCAATGAACGCACAGGCGGTGAAGGTCGGCTGATCGAGAACTGGTATACGCGATCACGCGACAATCAAGTGCTGGCGCTCGTTCGGTTGGTGCCACCGGAAACACGCACACTTACTGCGAAGGAAACTGCTGACAGGCTCCGCGAACTCATTGGTGAAGTGCCCGATGCCGAAACAATCAGCGTGAACTATACAGCAAATTGGGATGGCCCACCAATCGAGTACGTATTGAACTCCCGCAACCTTGATGCATTGAGCATCGCCGCCGAAGATCTGATTTCCAAACTGCGCAGCTATGACGGCGTGTACAATGTCGTGGATGACGCAAGAAGCGCGGCTCAGGAAGTTCAGTTTGATTTGAAGCCGGGCGCTGAAGCACTCGGCATTTCAAAAGCCGACGTCGCGCGCCAGGTAAGGCAGGGATTTTTCGGCGAGGAGGTACAGCGCATCCCACGAGACGGTGAGGATGTGCGTGTGTTCGTTCGGTACCCAAGGTCCGACAGGGAGTCCCTCGACTTCTTGAACAACATTCGCGTGCGCACCGGCGATGGCCGTGAAGTCCCTCTGCGGACGGTCGCTGACATAAGCTTCAAGAATGGCGTTTCACAGATTACCCGGCGCGAACGTCAACGTGCTGTTATTGTGAGTGCGGAAGTGGTCTCGGACCGCATTGACGAAATCCGAAAGGAACTCAATGAGGAGTTTTTCCCGGAATTTGATCGGGCCCATCCTGATGTCATTCGCGGCAACATTGGCCGAGCACAGGATGAGGCTGAATTCCAGGCCGAGATATTCACGCTCCTGTTAATCGCCATAGGCGTTGCCTATTTTCTCGTGGCGGTAGCGTTCAAGTCGTATTTTGAGCCGGCCTTGATACTCTTTGCTGCCATTCCATTCTGCTTCACCGGAGCAGTCGTGGGGCACCTTGTTTTTGGAACGCCAATCGGCCTCTTCTCGTATCTCGGTATCATGGCCGCGGCTGGAGTCGCTGTGAACGATAATCTTGTTCTTATAGACTATGTCCACAAGCTTCGTGCAAAAGGCCTCTCCGCTGCCGATGCGCTCGTCGAAGCTGGCACTCGTCGGTTCAGACCGATCTTGCTAACATCGTTAACAACCTTTGTGGGTCTGCTGCCGCTCATGATGGAGCGCTCCATTCAGGCACAGTGGTTGATACCGGTAGCGATTGGCCTCGCTTTCGGAGTCATGTTCGCCCTGCTCGTCACGCTGTTCTTTGTACCGGCTCTCTATGGAATTGGTGCAGACATTCGCCGGTTCTTTGGATATCTGATCAGCGGTCGCCGTCAGGATACCTTCAGCGCTCCGCTGCAATCTAACGGGTCGCTCCCAGCGGCAGCAGAATAAGTGATCAAACTGTTAGCTACTGGCGCAGACTGATTGATTCCGAAGTTGGGGCTTGGACGGAGTACCAGTGGTCTCTTGTCTGGCCCTGAAAGATACGAGCTGGCCCTGCCAATGGAATCTCAGTTTATGGGTGTAGTTCTTTAACGTAGCGCACGCCCAGCGATTGCCTCTCCCGAAATTTTTACTTTAGTTGGAACAAGTGCCGCTTTTCGAAAGACGCCATTGTGACCTAGGGTCAAATGCGCGCTAGAAGCGCACGTGACGCGTCGTCTCTAACCTTTGCGGGTAATTTTTAATGGCAGATCCTTCTGACAGATTGGTGCTTGAGCGCATGTCCAAAGGAGACAAATCGGCCATGCGATTCTTGTACGATCGATACGCTCCCGGTCTCCGCCGGTTTGTCGAAAACTGGCTTGCCGACAAAAACGACGCTGCAGATATAGTTCACGAAACCATGCTCGAGGTCTGGCGCGCGGCAGATCGTTTCGAGGGGCGCTCAAGCGTGAAATCCTGGATGTTTAGTATTGCGAAAAACAAGTCTATTGATCGGAATAGAAAAGGCGCACGAACAGTGCTGGCTGAGCCTGACAAAGAAGCTCCCGATGATGCTCCAAATCCTGAGCAAGTGACCGAAGCCTTTCAAGACGCGGCGCGAGTGCGCGCTTGCGTAGAGGCCCTTAGCGGACCGCACAAATCCGCAATCCAGTTAGCGTTCTTCGAAGACCTGACTTACAAAGAGATTGCAGTGATCGAAGACTGTCCCGTTGGCACGGTCAAAACGCGGATAATGCACGCTAAAAAACTCTTGATGCACTGCCTGTCGCAGGATCAGGCAAGCGAGTGATCAATCCAACTATTTCGGAGTTGCACTTTCAATCAGCTCGGAGGCTTCTCTCAGGGTCTCTAAACCGGAGTCACGCTTTTCAACTGAAGAGAAACCAATTTCGTACAAACCCAGCGAAGATGGGCCAGCGGTAATTTCGCCCTCAATGCGGTTTAGCAGATTGCTGATATCCCCCGCCGTTGCTGAGTCAGAGAAAATTGCCTGCACAGCGTAAACGCCTTCCTCAGTAACGGGGACATAGAGAGATTGGTCGTTGTTCGATGTGTAGCCTGAGCTCAACAGGAAACCGGTTTGAACAAGGGCTATCAGACCTAATGAAAAGGCTGCAATCCGCCACAAGTGGGAGTTGTCATTCGCGGCGATTAAGGTGGGTGCCGTCGTCGATTGTTCTTCATCGATAGCTTTTGACAACCTGGCCCATGCAAGCTCATGATCGGGAGAGGCTGCCGCTAGTTCTCCCGCATTTGCTAGACCTTGATAATAAGCGAGCTCTTCCGCCAGAGCATCATTGTTCTCGGCTGCTACTTCGACCTTCGTACGGTCCTCATCGCTGAGACGATGCTGCACATAGTCCAGCAGCAACGCGCTGACAGCACCATCTGAGAAATGTTCAAATGGGTTAGACACGGCGATCTCCCAAGAAGTTTACCTGCCAAAACTGGCGCTTCGATTTCTTTGTCGTAGAAGTCTGCCAAATAGTTCAATCATAGCTGCAATCGCGGCCTTGCTTGAATATATAATAGCCTCAGGCCTCTAACACCATAAGACAGTATTTGTAGTCTTAAATCGTTTAAGCAGTATTGGTATCTATTTTGTCGGCTTATTTGCATCATCTAGCGATTGTTATCGTGGCTAATCTGGCTCTGGCGACCACCGCGAATGCACAAGGGGCACTGGACAACTTCGAATTTTTTGGTGAGTCCCGTCTTCGCATCGAAACAGCGAACGAAGACAACTTTTCAGAAAATGCGGTCGGTTTAACCCAATTGATCCGGCCGGCGCTGGAATGGAGACCAGCACCCCGCCTTTCCGCCTTAATAGAAGGTGAGGCTATCTTTGCATTGGTAGATGACTTCGACGACGGTTCTGGCAATCAACCTGATCGTCCTTTGATACTGGACCCGAATGGACTCGAGCTTAACCGTCTGCAATTACAATACCTGATCGAGCCCCAGACGTTCTTGACGGTGGGGCGTCAGAAAATCAGGGTCGATGATCAGCGTTTCTTGGGACCTGCGTCCTTTCGCCAAAACGATCAAACCTTCGATGCGATTCATTTTTCGAGCCGAACCCTAGGTGGAGCTACCTTTCAGGCTGGATACTTCAATCGAGTGAATAGAATTCTTGGAGCTGACAACCCGATCGGCCGATTTCGCGGCGACTCCTACTATTTCAACGCAAACCTCGAGACACCGCTTGGTCGTGTTGGAGCATTTCACTATTCGTTGGACCTTGGCACGGAGTCACAGACGGCTCAAAACAACGTATTCTCAAGCCGTACATCCGGCTTTAGGCTCGATGGGCGATATCATCGTGACGAATACGGAATTGATTGGGAGGCCTCGTTTGCTCGTCAAACGGACTTCGCTGATAACCCCTTTGACTATGAAGCGGACTATTGGTTGCTAGGGCTGCAGTCGTTCTTTGGCCCTGCCAGACTTGGCGTCCGCTATGAATCTCTGGGAAGTGGCGGTCAACAGTCTTTCCAGACTCCACTGGGTTCGATCCATGGATTCCAGGGGGAAGCCGATATATTTCTGATTACTCCTCAGACCGGTATTGAGGATTTGGAGATAAGGGGAAGTTGGAATTTTGGCCGGGTAGGCCCGTTTCGAAACATCTCGTCATCCTTATCGTACCATCGTTTCGAGGAAGAAGCGGGCAACGACGTCCTGGGTGACGAGATCGACTTTAAGCTGACCGCGGTCCTTGGAAGCTTTAGATATGAATTTACGTCTGCGTCATATGACGCAGACACCTTTGCTTCTGATACTCAGCGGTTCTTTGTAAGCATTACACACCGGTTTTAAGAAAAGTGAATTTGAACCTTGGCAACAGATTAAGCGACGTAGTCTCTATACTCCGCTTCGGTTAAAGACCTTAAATATGCGAACACTTAGACCCCTTTTCCTCGCCAGCGTTTTTGGTGTGGCTTTAGCCGGATGCCAAACCGGCTCGGATATTTGGCGCTCGCAATTCGATGTCGCAGGAGAGGCATTGGCTAATGATACCAATATTGTCGTACTCCTATCTTCAGAACAGGCTGCGAATACGCTCTTGGTGAATGCCTCAAGGCGTGGATATCAGCTGAATAAAAAATGGGACTTGTCCGGCTTAGATCTGATTATGATGGACTTCGAAAGACCGGAGGGTGTTAGCGGCCCCGTTGCGATATCAGACATGCAGGGCATGGAACCAAGTGCGACGGCAGGGGTCGATCATCTTTTCACCATACAGGCGCAAGAAGGTGACCTGTTGGCGGTACCGCCGCGCATATACGCCGGTGAATTGGTTGGCTGGCCCTTGGAAGGATGCACGTCAAATCTTTCAATAGGAATTATTGATGGGGATGTTCGAACCGAAGCCCCGGAACTCTCCGGAGCTTCGATTACTGAGAGAGACTTTTCCGGAGGGAGTCCAGCGGCCGGCGATCACGCAACAGCGATTGCAGATCTCTTGGTGGGTCCAGGAAAACTAAAGAACACTAAACTGTTTGCCGCATCAGTCGTAAGTTCGGAGACGCCTCAAACGGGTGCAGGAGCGCGAGAATTGATCCTCGCACTCGACTGGATGCTGGAATCTGATGTCAGACTCGTAAACATTAGTCTGGCGGGTCCTTACAATGCACTGCTGGACAAAGCGGTAGGGCGCGCGGTTGATCGCGGAATGGTGGTCGTTGCCGCCGTGGGTAATGATGGACCGAACGCCGAGCCGCAATATCCGGCTGCATTCGACGACGTGATCGCTGTTACCGCGGTTGATCGTGCACTTCAGGTCTACAGCGACGCGGTCCAGGGAGAACATATCGACTTTTCAGCGCCAGGCGTTGATGTGTTTGTAACCTCGATCAATGACGGACAATATTTGAGCGGAACATCGGTTGCCGCCCCGTTCGTTACAGCGCTCATTGCAAGTGACCCGTTCACCCTGTCCAGCCGACGTGTGTCGGAGATCCGACGCCATATATCCGAATCCGCAGTTGATATTGGGCCAGTTGGCCGTGATCCCATATTTGGAACTGGCCTACCTAAACGGACTTGGGACTGCGACTAGGCGACTGAACGCTCCCAAATCAGACCCAATTCAGCTCAGTTACCAAGCGCGCCTTTGGGCAGACTTATGCTGCCATATCCAATCAATTTGACGGTTCGACAGGATTGATGTCTGTTAAGTTCGGAGTAGGGGTGGTCTACCTGATTTTTGAGATCCGGAAGGAAAATCTTTAAATGATGAAAGATAGCAGGCGTTTGTCCGCAGGATTAATATTTGCACTGACATTAACCAGTTGCTCGCCTGAAGATGTTGAGGAGCCCGTATCTGTCATTCGGCCGGCCAAATTGATCGATATCGCCGCTACATCGAACACCCGAAGTCTTTCTTTTCCGGCAATTGTGGAAGCGAGCACGTCTGTTGTCCTGACCTTTCAGGTTAGCGGATTGATTGAAGATATTGCCGTCACCGACGGCGACGAAGTTACGACAGGCCAGATTATTGCTCGTCTGGATCAGCGCGATTTTCGCAATAATCTTGCAACTATGCAGGCCCAGTTCAATTCTGCGCAGTCAGAGTTTGAACGTGCAGAACGGCTTCTGGCGCAGGATGCCATATCTCGAAGCGTTTATGAGCAAAGAGAGTCCCAAAGAGATGTTGCGCGCGCAAGTTTGGACAGCGCA
>JBCCIW010000087.1:0-11210 GCA_039028055.1 Pseudomonadota bacterium
AGAGGAAACTCTGGCACCCTAATGTTCGAACCTGCCGAGAATGACCATGATAGCGGAATCTTACGACGTTCGACGGCACCGGCACAGATTTCCGATGAAGTACGAATGGCAGCCTATGAAGCAGGTCAAAAGCTCGCAGAATCTCTAAAACATATTGGCGTACTGGGTCTTGAGTTCTTTGTTATGCCTGACGGCTCATTGCTCGCTAATGAGTTTGCCCCAAGGGTACATAACTCGGGACACTGGACTCCCGATGCTTGCGATACTGGTCAGTTTGAACAGCATATTCGCGCGGTGATTGGCTGGCCGCTCGGGCCCATTACGCGTCGCTTCGATGTTGTGATGGAGAACATTCTCGGACCCGAGATCGAAGGCGTGCCGGGTGACTATTCAGGAAACGATCGCCTGGTTTCTTACGGAAAGCGCGGTGCTGCCGGGCGACGGAAAGTTGCCCACGTTACGCGGCGTATCGCCCCCGTTAATGACGCTTAATGTGCGAACCACAAAAAAGCCCCCCGAAGATGGAGGGCTCTTTATAATCTAGTTTTTCGCGAAGCGGCTAAAGAGCTTCGATCAGCTCAGGCACAGCATTGAACAGATCGGCGACAAGGCCGTAATCGGCCACCTGGAAGATGGGCGCTTCCTCATCCTTGTTGATGGCAACGATGATTTTGGAATCCTTCATGCCCGCTAGGTGCTGAATCGCTCCGGATATCCCCACGGCAACATAAAGTTCCGGGGCAACAATCTTACCAGTCTGGCCGACTTGATAATCGTTCGGAGCATAACCCGCATCAACGGCGGCGCGGGACGCGCCAACTGCAGCTCCCAACTTGTCCGCCAGAGGCTCGATGTACTTCTGGAATTCCGTGTCTGATCCAAGAGCGCGCCCTCCCGAAACGATCCGCTTAGCTGCCGTAAGCTCGGGGCGGTCCGACTCGGTCATCGCTTCAGAAACAAAAGCCGACTTTCCTGGACCAAAGTCACCTGAGATTTGCTCCACGGGAGCTGAATTGCCTGTACCTGCAGCGTCAAAGGCGGTGCCTCGAACCGTTACCACCTTCTTTTCATCAGATGAGGTAACCGTCATTATCGCATTTCCAGCATAGATCGGGCGGACGAAGGTATCTTGGCCCTCTACTCCGATAATGTCTGACAGCTGCATGACGTCGAGCTTCGCAGCAATACGAGGCGCAACATTTTTGCCCATCGTCGTCGCGGGCACAAACAATGCGTCATAGCCGCTCATTAGCGGAAGGATCAGCGCTTCCATCGCTTCAGCGAGCTGCTTCTTGAGAGGGGCACCCTCAGCGTGGATTACTTTTCGAACACCGTCTATCTTTGCGGCTTCAGAAGCAGCGGCGGCGGCACCATCGCCAGCAACAAGCACGTCTATTTCACCACCAAACCTGGCGGCGGCAGTTACGGTCTTGTTTGTGGCATCCCCAAGAGCGTCGTTCGTGTGATCAGCGATAACAAGTACAGCCATTATAGGGCTCCTGCGGTTTTGAGTTTCTCAACAAGGGCCGGTACGTCTTCGACCTTTTCGCCAGCTTCCCGCACCGGCGGCTCGGTGACTTTAACGACTGTCAAGCGCGGTGCCAGATCAACGTCGTAGTCAGCCGGTGATTTCTCATCGATGGGCTTTTTCTTCGCTTTCATGATGTTTGGAAGTGACGCGTAGCGCGGCTCGTTCAAGCGGAGATCGGTGGTCACGATTGCCGGGCCGTCGAGCGCGACAGTTTGTAGGCCACCATCGACTTCGCGCGTGACATGTAGCTTGCCGTTTTCAGATTTCACCTCGGACGCAAATGTTCCTTGTGGCCAACCGAGCAAAGCAGCAAGCATTTGGCCCGTCTGGTTTGAGTCGTCATCGATTGCTTGCTTACCGAGGATTACAAGTTCCGGGCTTTCCTCTCCCACAATCTTTTCAAGGATTTTCGCGACCGCAAGTGGTTCTGCATCATCATCTGTCTTAACCAATATACCGCGGTCAGCCCCCATGGCGAGCGCTGTACGCAGCGTCTCAGTCGCTTGTTGAGGCCCAATGGAAACAACGACTATTTCGGTCGCGGTGCCCGCCTCTTTCATCCTAACCGCCTCTTCGACGGAAATCTCGTCGAACGGGTTCATTGACATCTTGACGTTTGTAAGATCGACGCCCGTCTGGTCGGCTTTGACGCGCGGTTTCACATTGTAATCGATAACCCGCTTTACGGGTACGAGCACCTTCATAGGCTTGCTCCGGTTTTTAAGGCGTTTTTGACGCGGATGGTAAGTTCGGGGCTCAAACCCTCTACATCGATGGTGCTACGCCCTGTAATTGCAGGGGTCAAGGTTTACGTTGACGTTCACGTCAATTAAATATCGAGTTTATTGTTATTCAATAAATGCTGGAGCGTTTTCTGCTATCCATGCGGGCCAATTTGCCAACCCAGGCTAGCTAGATGTGACTCAGCAAAACCACGAGGGTCGTCCTCTAGGGGCGTCGCCAGCGTATCGTTCCAACGGTTCAAAAACCCGAACATGGAAATAATCGCAACAATCTCTGTTACTTCTTCTTCGGAATAGTACTGACGAAGGTTCTCGAATTGCGCGTCGGTCGCCTGGTTCGGCACTTGCCCCGCTGCATCAGCGACATCAATCGCGGCGCGCTCACGATCAGTGAACAATGGCCCTTCCCTGTCGGTCCAAAGTGCCTCGATTTTCTCCGCTGAAACACCTGTCCGCTCCGCCCCATGGGCCGTATGCGCCTGGCAGTATGAGCATCCGGCCGCTGCTGATGTAACGTGGGCAATCATCTGGCGAAGCTGTGGTTCGAGCTTGTTCATGGGCCCAAGCAACGCGCCTGCCATTACCGCAAACGCACGCACGAATTCCGGGCGGTGAGCCATTAACCTCAAAGAGTTTGGCGCAAATCCCATAGCTGCCGCGATCAAGTTCAGCTCATTGGCGACTTCATCCTGTTTATGCTCGGGTGCAGTTTCCAGTCTCGGCATTGAAACCTCCTATTGAGCAAGAAGGCGGATTTGATTGAGCGAGGTCAAGCAGTCTTTTTGCGGTCTACCTATTTGCGCCAGGTACCCATTTCACATCATCAGCTCCGTTGCTGTTGGCAGCTCGGCCCGCAACAAACAACCAGTCCGATAAGCGATTTATATAAGACAAAGCCTCAGGACTAACGATCTCCTCCTCCATGCCGAATAGCTCTGCGACATGGCGCTCCGCCCGCCGGCACAGGGTTCTCGCCACATGGAGTTGAGCAGCCAATGGCGTTCCACCCGGTAGAATAAAACTGTCGAGCGGGGAGATATCTGTATTCATGATGTCGATCTCAGCTTCCAGCCGCTCAACCTGCGCTGCGACAATTCTCAATGGCTCCCATCCGAGGTCCTTGCCTGTGTCGGGTGTTGCGAGATCTGCCCCGAGATCGAAAAGATCGTTTTGAATTCGCCGGATCGCCGACAGCATTTCATCCCCGACATGTAGCGCTGCGACGCCCAGGGCAGCATTGACCTCATCAACGGTGCCATATGCGGTAACCCGCGGGTGCCACTTATCTATCGCTGCACCAGATGAAAGTCGTGTGCGTCCCTTGTCTCCGGTTTTGGTATAGATCTTATCCAGCTTGACCATGGACTATCCTCCGAAGCTGATGGAACCCGCGACAAATCCAAGGATCACCAATAGTAAGACACAGATCGCCTGAACGCCGATTCTCCAACGCATAAGAAGATTCGATCTTGATGCCTGCCGCGCGTCAGTTCTGGTGAGGTTTACGACGCCTAGCAATAATACAACAAGCAACGCGGCCGCGCTGACATATAGACATGCAAACAGTATTTGTTGCAGGGACATCCCGACGTATCCTTTGAAGACGATGCCTACAAATAGGGCAATTTGAAAAAAGAGCGATACGGCAAGTGTTATGCGATACTCGTAAATAGCATTTTGTGTGGTGTTTCCGCACCAGTGCCACAGATTCATTCTTTGATTCTTCAGCCCGCTGATTTCATGACTTGGCAGATGTCCTGAGCGACGGATAAGTCGATTCAAAGGTTAATGAAGTGGAGACGTATGCCTATGCGCCTGAACCGTATCAAGCTCACAGCAACAACAGGCCTGATCACAGCCTGGCTAACGATTTCTGCACCTAACGCGACAGCTCAGCAGGCAGGTGACGAGGCCGCGACTCTCGCTTTCGATCCCGTCATAACAACAGCAACAAAGCGCTCGGAAGATCTGCAGGACGTACCGCTATCCGTGACATCCCTGTCTGAGGACACTCTCGACATCTTGGGCGGTTCCGGCGATGAAATTCTCTTTCTGTCGGCACGCGCACCAAGCCTTATTATTGAGACCTCGTTTGGGCGGATATTTCCACGTGCTTACATCCGAGGCCTAGGTAATACCGATTTCGACCTTAACGCATCGCAGCCGGTTTCGTTTGTTTATGACGAGGTTGTGTACGAGAATCCCGTATTAAAGGGTTTCCCAGTGTTTGATGTAGAGCAGGTTGAAGTTCTGCGCGGTCCTCAGGGCACACTATTTGGCCGGAACACCCCCGCAGGCATTCTGAAGTTCGATAGCGTCAAGCCAACCGACGAACTCGATGGATATGCAAGGGTTGCATATGGGCGTTTCAATGCCGTTCAGCTTGAGGGCGCTGTTGGCGGTCCGGTTACAGATTGGCTATCAGTTCGCGCATCCGCTCAATACCAAAGGCGTGATGATTTCATCGACAATCAGGTTCTTGGTGACCCGGGCGACGCTGGCGGCTTCGATGACTTCGCTTATCGGGTTCAGGCTCTGATAGAGCCGACACCACAGGCAAGCTGGCTTCTGAATGTTCATGGCCGAGTTCTCGATGACGGACAGACCAGTTTCCAGGCCAACTCACTTGAAGTCGGCGATGGTGGCCCGGTGGACGGGTTTGATCGAACCATATCCTTCGCAGATGCCGGGGCATTCAGCTTTCTCGATAACGACACTTTCGGCGTCGCATCGAAGGCCGATTACGACTTCGGCGGCGCGACACTCACCTATGTCTTCGGTTATGAGAGCGCCGACACACTATCTCGCGGGGACGTCGACGGTGGCTTTGGAGCGATCTTTTTTGGCCCGCAATCGGGAGCCACAGGGCCGCTTGCCCTGAACGCCGATGGATCGGTCTTCACGTCTGATGCGTTTCCAGATGGCTTCACACCACTCTTTCCAGCAGAGTCAGCCGACGGCATCGAAAACCTGGATCAATTCACGCACGAAGTACGGCTGGCGAACAGCGAAGATGCACGCCTGAACTGGACGCTTGGATTTTACTACTTCGACGAGGACGTAACGATCTCGTCATTCAACTTCGACACCCTGGCAGGCGATGTTCAGAACGGGTTTGCGTTACAAACCCAGGAAACGGAATCAATTGCTGTTTTCGGGTCCGCAAGCTTTGACGTGACAGATCAGCTGACCTTGTCCGGCGGACTGCGTTGGTCTGACGATGATCGGGATTTCGTCGCTGAGCGCCTCATGCCAATCCTGCCACCTGCGGGCCCCGGCACCCTGCTTGCTCCGCAATTCGTCAATGTGGGTGATGACGATCTAAGCTGGGACGTTAGCGCAACTTATGCTGTCTCACCCGACATCAACCTCTACGCCCGAATCGCCCGCGGGTTCCGAGCTCCAAGTATTCAGGGACGTGTGCTGTTTGGCGACACAATCACAACTGCCGACTCTGAAACGCTTACGTCCTACGAGGCCGGTCTAAAATCTACTCTGCTCGACGGCAGGATCCGTTACAATCTCACAGGCTTCTTCTACGAGATTGACGATCAGCAGCTCACGGCGATTGGCGGTGCCGGTAACTTCAACCAACTGCTTAACATTGACGAAGGCCAAGGCTACGGCATTGAGGCCGAATTGGATATCGTAATAAACGAATACTGGACGCTGACATCTGGCTTCTCCTGGAACGAGACAGAAATCCAGGATGAAACGGCACAGACAGCAATCTGTGGGGCCCCATGCACCGTGCTTGACCCGGTCGTTACTGCCGCGGACGGAACCCAACTGGCGCAGATTGATGGCAACCCGTTCCCGAACGCCCCCGAGTTCATTGCGAACGCCATCCTCTCATATGAGCAGCCATTCTTCAGCGGAGAGATCTATGCGGTGACAGACTGGGCACTTCGCTCGGAGTCGAATGTCTTCCTCTATGAGTCTGTTGAGTTCGAAAGTCCGCTCTTTATAGAAGGCGGTGCGCGCGCAGGCTACCGTCAGGGGCCATGGGAGTTCTCCGCCTTTGGAAGGAACATTACAGGCGTTCAGGGCGTGATCAGCGCGATCGACTTCAACAATTTCACAGGCATCTTCAACCAACCTCGCACATGGGGCATCGAAGCGAAGTTCACCTACTAAGTTCTGGCCTGGAAGACTTACGTCTCGTCTTTATACGTAGCGGTGTCGGATCGATCTCGGTTTAACTCCGCCAGCGGAGTACGATTGGCTGAATAGGGTTTGAAAAGTCTCGTCCGTCGGTTCGGGCAGCTGACCACTCCCTCTTCAGTCTGTGGTACCATTTTGCCTGAACATCGATGTCGTCAATCATCATCATCCCCGACTGGTACTCAAGGCCCTGATTCTGCAGATTTATCATATCCCCGTCCTGATCAAGAAAGACGCCGCCCAAGTGTTTCAAGAGCGGAATGGCTGGATTTGCTAGAGGTATTCCTGTCCACCACGTCAGCTGAGTAATCCGCGTCTTCTTGGGTCCCTCAGGTGTAAGGCAAGTGAGCGTCAACAACCTTGCCTTTTCGTTCTCGACAATCTCCCATCGGAAGCCCGGAAGCTGAAAAATAATTTCGGTAGTCACATTGCCACCAAACAGGATCCGGTAAGCGACCGAGTTAGATGACGGCGCATGCCTTGCGATGGCCCAGCCTCGATCCCGAGGTTCGAATGCCTTCTGTTTAATTTTCAACCCGGCCGAAGGCGGACGCCACCACCACTGAGAATGCACGAAGGCGACGTGGGCCGGGTCCATAAGCCCAACGATCGCATCATCCATATGGGCATTATAGGTTCGGTGTACCGCGAATTTCGGTTTCTCAGGCAGAACACCGAAATCAGGAGGCGGAACGATCGGTTCTCCATCAAATCGCTTGTTATGGGAGATATAGACATACAATCCACCATTGGCCTCGTGGACTGGAAAGCGGCGCACCTTGATGCGTTCCGGCTTGTAATGCTGGTCTTCGAGGAGGAACGGCATCAGCCGACAAGTCCCTGATGTGTCAAAACGCCAGCCATGATAGGGACATTGTACCGTCGTTTCGCCGTCCGTCTCTGTCTGGTGCCCCGCGGACAGCGGCACTAGCCGGTGGGGGCAGATATCCCGCAGGGCGAAAGGCTCGCCGGACATGGTCCTGCCAACCATGATCGGCTCTCCAAGAATAATTCTACGAAATTGCTTGCCTCTCTTTAGATCGGCAGATGGTGAAGCCAGATACCAACTATCGGTGAGCCAACCTTCTGGCGTAATACCTATGGTTGGGACATCTTGAATATCAGTGTCTGCCATGAAAAACTCTATGACTTATCGGCGAATTAAAGCAACGCGATTTTCGTCCAATCCCAAAAGGTGATGGCATTTACATGGTTTCCCCTTCTGCGGGAAAGAGATCACGTTTACAGCTAAAGCCGTCAATATGATATAATTTCATCGGCTTTTTTGACAGTATGAAGTTGGCTTCCAAGGGCGAAGCCCGGAGTCCCTCCGATGGTCAAGCAGATTGTATATCGCAGCAAAGCGACAATAGAAATTACACCCGAGGTCGTCGGCGACATTCTGACCGTCGCTCAGGAAAACAATACGCGCTTCGCTGTAACAGGGCTTTTGCTGTACGGTGATGGTATTTTCATGCAGGTCCTTGAGGGAAGTCCCGATAGCACAGATGAAATTTACTCACGCATCAGGCAGGATCCAAGACATTGCGATGTAAGGGATCTTTACACGGGATATGCGGATTTGCGAGCTTATCCCGATTGGCAAATGGCCTGCCGTCCCCTAATAGCTTCGAAACGGCCGGGTGAGGACGTTTTCCAGCGAGCGACCGATATTCTGGACCAGTACGGCGGAGGCACGCCAGTAGATATTGGCAGCTTCATGCGTTCATTCTCAGCAACTGTGATGGTGCCTCCAGCCCCAGATAAATCTACCTATAATTGAATATTGCTAACGAATAGGTAGGAATTTCGACGCTCACTGGCACTTTTCGACGCGAATATTGGGGGTCTTAATCTCCTATGGGTAAGCTTTTTTTCTAAAAAGGCATGCGGTTTTACGCAATATCGTGTAAAATAACCGGAACAAAGCTGGAATCTGATATAACTCCCGACCAAACGGTGGTTGTAATACAGTGGGAAGCAGTAATTGGAGCACAGGCCGATGGCCAGGATTTTGATCGTTTCAGATCGTATCCAAGCAGCGCAGGGCCTCGATAACATCGTGCGCGGATTTGGACATGAAGTTGTCGGCGTTGCAGCGACGCCGGAAGAAGCTCTTGTGCTTGCTTTGAACTATCGGGCAACAATTGCTTTCGTAGATATGATGCTGCAATCCGGCGAAGGGGCCTTGGCAGCAGCGAATGCGCTAAAGCGCTCGGCCAAAACAAGCATTATAGTTACAACATCGCGGGCCGATCCCGATACCTTGGCGCAGGTGGATGCCGCTAATCCTGACGGGTATGTACTTGAGCCCTACTCGCCGGATGCAGTGTTCAATGTCATTTCCTCGGCTATTCAGAATAGTCGACGAGCTAACGACGTCCCGATCGATCTGGAACGGGTCGCCGCGCCCGTGCAGACATGGAACGAGCTTCCCTTACCAATTATGCAGCGCATTGCGACCTATGTCGGCGAAAACCTCGATGGCGAGATTACCCTTCGCGGCCTCTCTGATCTTTGTGGAATGAGTGAAAGCAGCTTTTCGCGCCGGTTCAAAGCGACGAAGGGGCAGACTCCCTACCAATACGTCATGAGTGCGCGACTCACGGAAGCGAAACGCCTTTTGAAAGATACGCATCTGCCGCTCGTAGACGTTGCTGTGGCAACTGGTTTCAGCAGCCAGTCCCATTTCGCCACAACATTCAAGAAGGCGATGAACCAGACGCCACTGCAGTACCGACGCAGCTAGATTACGTTTCATCACAGCTATACTCTATGGTTTTCAATCCGTGCCACACGGTTGAATCGTGGCTGTGAGATTAGTGGTTGAGAACTAAAATATCGCCCGGGATTTGGAAGATTACAGCTTTGATGTGGGTTAGCTTGTCATTGTCCAAGAAGACAGGACTATTCGCCGTCGCACCCAGATGCCCCAGCAACGGCGGACAAGGACCGCCTGGTGAGCAATCCCTCCCTCTACTCGCGATGCTCGCTCGGCGGTCCAATCCTGCCCAACTATTATTGAACTGCCCCTTCCGGTACCTTGTTGATATGCGGCATTGAAGTGCGCGTCTTGGGGTGCGCCTGGAGCGCCAGTGTCAGATCTTCTAAAATGTCCTGCACCGCTTCAAGCCCAACCGAAAGACGCAATAGTCCTTCGCCAATTCCGTGCGCGGCTCGCTCCTCTTCAGTGTAAGTAGAATGGGTCATACTCGCCGGATGTTGGATCAGGGTTTCCGCATCGCCGAGGGACACGGCTCTTCGTATGAGCTGCAATCGGTTGACCATATTAATGCCTGCCGCGTATCCGCCTTTCAGCTCGAAAGCGATCATACCTCCAAATCCGGACATCTGACGCTTTGCCAATGCATGTTGCGAGAAGCTCTTCAGCCCCGGATAGTGAACGACAGATACCGCCGGATGCGCCTCAAGCATGCGCGCGACCTTCATGGCATTGGTAGCATGACGCTCGACCCGCAACTCGAGTGTCTTTAAGCCACGCAGTATCAGCATGGCGTTGAAAGGAGCCATTACTGCTCCAGTCATGTCTTTCACACCAACCAAGCGAACCGTTGACATGTCCTCGGCGCTGCCAACTGCAATACCGGCGATCAAGTCGCCATGACCGCCGAGGAACTTCGTCGCCGAGTGAACAACAATATCAGCACCAAGGGTCAGCGGTCGCGTCTGAACTGGTGTTGCATACGTGTTGTCGACTATGGTTTTTGCACCGTGATGCTTAGCGATAGCACTGATCGCGGCAATGTCCACAAGGCGCATATTGGGGTTTGCCGGTGTCTCAAAGTAAACAATCCGAGTTTTGTTGCTTATTGCAGCTTCGAGTTTGGCAGGATCCGTCAGATCGACATGCCGGACAGAAACACCAAAGCGTGTCAGTCCATCGCGCATAAAGGCAAACGTGCATCCATAGAGCGTCTTGTCCGTGATTAGTTCATCACCTGCCTTTAGAAAAGACCACAATACGGACGTGATGGCACCCATGCCCGAGGCCGTGGAGACCGCAGCTTCCCCGCCCTCCAGAGCCGCCATACGGCGCTCCAGCAAATCGGTGGTCGGGTTTGATATTCGTGAATAGACGTGCCCCGACGTCTCACCTGCGAACATTGCTCCACCGGCCTCAACAGTCTCGAAGGCGAAAGTAGACGTTAGATGAAGGGGTGGGGTCAGCGCGCCTTCAGCCTCCGACGGATCGTAGCCGTGATGAATCGCCCTGGTTGCGAGTCGATGTTTTTGTGCCGATTCCATAGCGCCCCCCGAAGGTCAGCTTTCAAGAATACTCTAAATCGAGTGGCATTAACGCCCAAAAATTATTCCAATGGATGGATTTTTTAGATTAATCTGCTAATAAAATAGGCATGGATAGCAAAGACCGCCAAATTATTTCTGAGCTTCAGAAGAATGCCCGGTTATCGAATCAAGACCTCGCAGAACGTATCAACTTATCGCCAACACCAACCCTACGTCGCGTGCGACATTTGGAGGAACGCGGTGTTCTCAAAGGGTACACCGCCATTGTTGATCAGAAATCCTGGGGCTTACCCATCACGGTCTTTGTGCGCATCAAGCTGGAGCGCCATAGTGATGAGACAGTAAGCGCTTTCGAGACGAGCATAGATAACATGTCGGAGGTGATGGACTGCTGGCTGATGACGGGCCGCTGGGACTACCTTATTCGCGCGCTGGCGGCAGACCTCCCCTCCTATGAAGCCTTCGTGCGCGGCAAACTTCAACGCATTCCGGGAATAGCCGCG
>JBCCIW010000088.1:0-10982 GCA_039028055.1 Pseudomonadota bacterium
GCGGGCAAATTCCCCAGCGATCCCCTCGAAACTGGCGGAGAGTTGAAGCTCGGAGTTGGCTTCATAGAAGTGATCCTCGCTCGAGGCACAGTCTTCAAGAAGATCAATTGTTGCTGCGTCAGTCACTTCGAACGCGACTACGAACATTTCCGTACCATCGTTTTTGATGTCGCTGCATAGATCTGCGGTCAACTGATTTGCGGCAGAGATGTCACCTCCCCAATGTTTACCATCCGGCTGCAGCGAGCCCGTATTTGCTCCGTCGCTCATAAGCACAATGGCCTGGGCACTCCGACCGCCGGCCATGGTTGTGCTGGATGCGCCGTCGAAAAACGACTCTGCGAACGGCTCGGCACGAGACAAAACGCGGCGACTCCATGTAAGTCCGGCCGGGATGTACGTGGACCATGTCGCATCAAGTTGATTGATCGCATTGGAAAGCGTAACTGGATTGTCTGACAGCGGACGAATTCGGTTGTCATTTGGGCAGCTGCTGTTGTTTTGCAACGACCAACTCAGAACGGGATTGGCCCCATATCCGTCATCATCGCTATTGTAAGGTGGCGTGCGTGATCTCACACAGCCTTCCCAGGTGTAATCTCTGGGTTGGGTCGAGCAGTTCCTGACGAGGCTAACTCCGCTCGGGCAAGACCACGTACTGTTGCAATTTCCGGTTTCTGCATTGCGACTACCGCAGGAATTTCGGGTGCAGCCAGCAGCTTGAGATGCGTCATTGTCGGTTGTGCAGACATTTTCGTCCACAGTGCGCTCGTCGTCGATGTCGAGCCATGCCTCGGACCGATTGTTTTCGCCAACATTCACAGCCAAATTAAAGGGCACAACCGCCATCTGAACGTTGCCATCAACCACGACAAGTTCGGTTATCATATCAGAAGCTGCGGATCGCAGTGTCGCAATTTTTGACCCCTGCATGGATGCAGATGTATCGAGCACCAAGGCGATTTCCATTGGGCTTTGATTGGGTGAGACCTGAGCGGCTGCAGCGGCCGTAACAGGAAGCTCGGATATGCCAGCAATGCCTAACATTGTTGTTGGGCCAGTCCCTTGCACAGTCACGTCGAAACGATCTCCGCTACGCTGCACCTGGACATTCCCGATAGAGTAGCCTTGTAGCTCTATGTTGTTAGCATTGAAGTATATCTGCGCGAAACTATTGATATCGGCGTTTGAGGGGTCGTCGCTTTCAAGTGCGAAGCGTGCCACAGCAAGTGCAGTGTGGTCGGTGGCTGCCTGAATTTCGGCTGCGATCGCCCGATTTTTAGAAAAATCAACGGCTGCGCCCGCGCATACAAGCAACGGCAAAAGAGCTATTGCCCATAGAATTGCAGTGCCGCCTCGCACATCATTCAGAATGCTCATCCCAACCAACTCCCCTCCAGGATCCCTCTGGTCGATTCGGGGGCATATCAAAAAGTCATTCCAAGATGGTTTTCATCAAAGTGGAAATTTTTTGGAATATTTGAGCAAAGCTCTTCGGGCTTCAGATTGGCGCTTCATCATTTTGATCAAGCACAAGGCCGGCAGTGTAGAGAGAGCCGCAAATCAGGGCGCGGTCAAAATTTGCCTCCAGAGCGAATGTCAGAGCTGATTGAAGACTGGTAGATGCAGCCGATCTGAACTCTAGCGATGCGCCCAGCTCAGCCAAAGCCTCGGGGTCGAATCCGTTATAAGTCGACGGAATCGGCATCGTGAATAGGTCTGTTGTGGCGGGCTTAAGAGCTTCGAGGAATCCTCGCGCATCTTTGCCCTCCAACATTGACATGACCAGAGCAGTTCTTCCGGGCATGTCCTGAACGATTTTAGCCAGTGCGTGCGCGCCGTGGGGATTGTGGCCACCATCGAGCCACAGGTCGAGTCCAGGAAATTGATCCGTTAGCGGACCAGATCCAAGTTTTTGCATGCGTGCCGGCCAGCTAACGGCTGCCAAACCGTTTCGGATTGGCGGCACGTCAATCGCCGAATGCCCCCAAACTTGAAGCGCTTTGATTGCAAGGGCGGCGTTCTCTCTTTGATGAGCACCAAGGAGGCCAACCGGTCCGTCAATTGCGGCAACATCTTCCGGAGAGACGATATGTAGAGGAGCAGATTTTGCGAAAGCTTCTTCCGAAATCACCCCTGCCGCATCTGCCGTCTGCACGGCTGAAACAACGGGACGGCCGTGTTTTATTATTCCGGCTTTTTTCCAAGCGATCTGAGCGATAGTCGTTCCAAGTATCGCCTGATGATCAAGTCCTATCGGCGTGATCATCGAAACCGCCGGATCGTCAATAATGTTAGTGGCATCAAGAAGACCACCAAGCCCCACTTCAAGGACAAGAAGGTCAGCCGACATTTCTGCAAATGCGATAGCGGCGGCGGCAAATGTGAGCTCGAAGTAAGAGGTTTGTATTCCCTTAGCTGCCATGGCAGCGCGCTTGCAGCACTCTAAAAAATACTCATCCTGAATGAGGCTTCCTGCCAAGCGGACGCGTTCATTTATGCGGACCAGGTGCGGAGATGTAGACACGTGAGTCTTCAAGCCCGCCGCTTCGGCGATCGACCGAACAAATGCGGCCGTCGACCCTTTGCCGTTCGTCCCAGCGATATGGATCACGGGTGGGAAATTATCCTGCGGGTGGCCAAGTCGGGCGAGTATCTGCCGAATTGGATCCAGCGAGATGTCGCCACCGCGATGAGCGTTCTTGTCGAAACTATCTAGTAGAGCCTCAAGCTCTGCCCTAGCCGCGGTCAAGCAGAGCTTTCCTTGACCTCTTCTGCGGGAGGCGTGGCGTCCGCAGCAGGTTGTTTTACGTTCCCGAGCGGAGCGTCCGACTTCCGACGACGCTTGGGCATCAGATGCCCCATAACCCGAGCGAGCGTTTCCTTGAGTTCTCGGCGATCAACAACGATGTCGACGACGCCTTTTTCTCTCAGAAATTCAGATCTCTGAAATCCGTCCGGCAGTTTTTCCCGGATCGTTTGCTCAATGACGCGGGGACCTGAAAAAGCGATCATCGCTTCAGGTTCGGCTATGTGGATGTCACCCAGCATCGCGTAGGACGCGGAGACGCCACCTGACGTTGGATCTGTAAGGATGACAATGTAAGGCAAGTTCGCCTCACGAACTTCCTGAATGGCTAGTGTTGTCCGCGGCATCTGCATAAGGGAAAGCGTGCCTTCCTGCATGCGCGCGCCACCAGATGCGGTTGCAACAATAAAGGCCGCCTTCTTTGCCACTGCCATCTGCGCTGCGGCAATAAATGCTTCGCCGGCTGCCATGCCAAGGGACCCACCCATGAAGGCGAAGTCCTGAACAAGAATGACGGCTGGCACGCCTCCTATCTTGCCAAAGGCAGCAGACATGCAGTCATCCTGGCGGATCGAGTCGCCCCCGAGCTCGGCCTCTGTCTTATCTCGGGAATCGATCTTTGCCTTGTCCGACTTCAACTTCACCGGATAGGCCTTGCTATCCTTGAACTTTAGCGGATCTCTCGGAGCTGGCGGGAGCGAGATCGCTTCCCATCTCTCTTCATCAAACAGAAGCCTGAATCGGTTTCGCGGCGAAATGCGCAAATGCGCACCTGCAGGAGTCACCCACCACGCAGCTTCAAGGTCAGACTTGTAAACAAGCTCGCCGGACTTGGGGCATTTAATCCACAGGTTTTCGGGCGTATCACGTTTTCCCAGAAGGCTTTTCAAGCCCGGTGGCCGGATATTGGACAGCCAGTTCATGCCTTATGTCCTTTCCAAATGCGCCGAGTTAGCGCTTTGCGGCCTTGATGGCAGTGATGAGTTCGCTCGCCAATGAACCCATCCCTTCGGCGGCGCAATATTCGCCATCCGACTCAGATGATTTTTTTGCATGGTCTACGAAAGCAGACCCAACGACAACCCCATCAGCGATTTCCGCCATTTCGGCCGCCTGAATGCCCGTTTTGACGCCAAAACCGACACATACGGGAAGATTGGAGGCGCGACGCGCCATTTCAACTTTTTTGGCAATTTCAGCAGGCTTGGCAGACCCCGCTCCTGTTACCCCTGTGACCGCGACAAAGTACAGAAAACCTGATGAACCATCGGCGATTGTTGCCATCCGTTCTTCGCTTGTCGTTGGTGTCGCCAGGCGAATGACGGCCAAATCGTGTGGGGCATAAGCATCGCGGAGAGGCTGGTCTTCCTCTGGAGGAAGATCGACGATAATTGTTCCATCAACGCCTGCCTTAGCGGCTCGAGCGGCAAGAGCTTCGAAACCCATGTGATGTACGGGGTTCGCATAACCCATCATTATAAGCGGTGTTTCGGTGTCTTCGGCACGAAAGCGTTCCGCGAGTTCGAAAACATCTTCGAGCGTCGTGCCCGCACTCAGGCTACGTTGCCCCGCCATCTGGATCGCCGGACCATCGGCCATCGGATCTGTAAAGGGAGCGCCGAGCTCTATAATGTCGGCACCATTATCGCGCAGCGCACATAACGCTTCATAAGACGTTTCAAGGTCGGGGTCTCCGGCCATCAAATAGGCCACAAGAGCAGCCCTATCCTGGGAACGCACTTTGCTGAAGCAGTCGGAAATGCGGGAAACTGGCATTCAGGCTTTATCTCTCGTTTCTTCGGTTAGCCATTTAGCGTAGTTTTCGTTCAAACGGCTGCATGGAATTCCGATGATTGCCGTTGTATCGAATGGATGTTTCGAAAGCACAAGCGCTTCTGTGCGATCCCAATCTGTTTCCTTAACCTTTAGCCAGAGAACCCATTCTTGATCACGCTCAACCGTTCCCTGCCAACTGTAGATGGCGAGGATTGGACCTTCGATGTTCGCACAGGCTGCTAGACGGGCCGATACTGCTGCCTCTGCTATGTCGGTTGCCGTCTGCTCATCGGGACAATTGACTCTTACGAGTAGAATTTCGCTCACGACCGAAATCAGATCTCTACACCGAGTGCGTCCGCGACTGAAAACACGTCTTTATCACCGCGCCCGCAAAGATTCATGATCAGAATGCCGTCATCCGGTATTTGCGCAAGAGCTTCTGGCAACCTTGCGAGGGCGTGGCTGGGCTCCAGGGCCGGAATGATGCCTTCCAGCTTCGAACACAGCTGAAACGCCTCGAGCGCTTCGTCGTCCGTGCACGTCAGATATTGTGCTCGACCAGTGTCGCGCAGGAAGGCATGCTCGGGTCCGATGCCAGGATAGTCAAGTCCCGCAGAGATCGAATGGGCATCGATTATCTGCCCGTCATCTGTTTGCAGGAGATATGTCCGATTTCCGTGCAAAACGCCTGGCTCACCGCCATTAAGGGCAGCCGCGTGTTCACCGGTTTCGATGCCATGGCCAGCCGCCTCAACGCCGATCATCTGAACATCTTCGTCTTCAAGGAAGGGATGAAATAGGCCAATCGCATTGGAGCCGCCGCCAATGCAGGCCATGACAGCATCCGGCAACCGTCCTTCCCGCTCAAGAACCTGCTCGCGCGCTTCCTTTCCGATAATCGACTGAAAGTCCCTCACAAGCTCCGGATAGGGGTGCGGGCCTGCCGCAGTACCGATGCAGTAGAACGTCGATTCCACATTGGTAACCCAATCCCGGAGTGCCTCATTCATGGCATCCTTCAATGTTCCAGTGCCGGAGGAGACTGGCACGATTTCCGCACCCAGGAGCTTCATTCTGAAAACATTGGGCTTCTGGCGCTCAACATCGGTTTCGCCCATGAAAACAATGCAGGGAAGGCCAAAACGCGCGCAAACAGTTGCTGTTGCGACGCCATGCTGGCCAGCGCCCGTTTCGGCGATGATCCGGGTTTTGCCCATGCGCTTGGCGAGGAGTATCTGGCCGAGACAGTTATTGATTTTATGCGCGCCCGTATGATTCAGCTCGTCGCGTTTGAAGTAGATCTTGCCCTTACCGTAATGATCGGTAAGACGCTCAGCGAAGTATAAGGGGCTTGGCCGACCCACATAGTGCTTCCAGAGATCATCCATTTCCGAAAGAAACGCCTGGTCTTGCTTGGCCGCTCGATACTCTGCCTCAAGATCGAGGATGAGCGGCATTAGCGTTTCAGCCACGTAGCGGCCGCCGAATTCACCGAATCGACCCTCTTCGTCCGGCCATTGATCCCAGGTGTTAGGGCGTACTGATGTGCCGTCCATTATAACGTTCCCTTCGCCGCGCGAATAAACTCTCTTATTAGGACTGCATCCTTTACGCCCCGCTGACGCTCAACACCAGAGGACACATCGACCGCGTCTGTACCCGTGCACCTAATCGCCTCCGCGACAGTGGTGGCATCCAATCCACCTGCGAGGAACCAGGGCTTCGCCGGTTGCCAGGTTTCAAGGATGGACCAGTCGAAAGGAACACCGTGACCACCCGCTTGTTCGGTTCCTTCAGGCGCTTTCGCGTCAATCAGCAGCCTATCGGCGTCTTCAAAGACATCCGCCGCAAGCAGATCACCCGAAGTTTTGACACCAATCGCTTTCCAGACCTCTCCGGGCACGCGCGTTTTGATCTCGGTCAACCTCTCAGGCGATTCACTGCCATGGAGCTGGATGTTCCTGATGCCAGCATCTAATATCGCATTCAGAAGCACGTCATGGGCGTCAACGAGAAGACCTATGACGTCTGCCCCTTCAGCCGCTGGCAGCAGCTTCTCCAAATCGGTCGGTTCAACTTGTCGAGGGCTGTTACTGGCGAAGTTGAAGCCGATCCAGTCAGCCCCGGCCTCGACAGCAGCGCGGACTGCTTCCGGCTCTCGAAAACCGCATATCTTCACCTGAATGGACATGGGCCTCATCTAACCGAAGGCTTCTCAATTGCAAGCGGTTGGCGGCGCTAGCGGATCCGTGCCCTGAAGCTGATGGCGAAACTGGGGTCCGGCGCTCCGCCTGAAGAAAATCCGAGTGACCCTTTCGGATTGATGCAGACAAAGCGGACTGACGGATCGGGACTCCCAAATGGGACCGAGGGTGAATACGTGCACTCGGCAAATGTGGTTGGCCGGGTTGCAGAGTCCGAAAACCCGACGTCATTTGCGAAGCTGAATGGGAGAGATAGACCTGTCGCCTCTATCTCTTCAAAGATCACCGGGTCCGACCCAGGGCCCGGCCCGTCGGCATCCCCATTAAAAAAGACAATCTCTGTGGGAAGCTCATCGATCAACAGAATTGTATTTGCGTCGACCGAAGTGCCTCCGGAATTCGAGACAGTAATCGTATATCTCACATCATTGCCGGGAATGGCGAAGACATCTGTGCTGCCCGAGCCCGCCGGATCAAACACTGTAATGGTTTTAACTGCTTGTAACTCCGCGGCCGGGTTACAGATCTGGGTGTATTCGACACCATCAATGAAGAGATCGTCGCCATTAAGGGTATCGAAGCCAATAAACTGCTCACCCCCAGCGGGCACGGTCACACTTATGCGTTCCAATACATCCTGCGCCGCTGATACAAAATCAGCCGGGGTTGCACCGTAGATGGCGACATTACTTAGAATCGAAGAGTCGGCACCCATCTGAATCTGGACCCGCGTGTTGTTTCCAGCACCGCCTCCATCTCGCCCCAGAGAAAACACTATGGTTCCGTTTTCCGGCACAACGACACCTAAATCGAGAACGAATGTGTCGCCGTTCGCGTTCATCTCCGCGGACTCTGCATCTGGTGGACTCGTACTTTCAGCCGCCAACGGGCCGAGCGCCCGATCGGAATTTGCGACGCTGTTCGTAAGCGCGTCTACCACGTCGAACGCGTTACCAGTTTGGTTCAAAAGCTGGGTTCCAGCCGGGCAGGTTGGCTGAGGTGGGATAAAGGGCGTGATGATCAGTGTCGCTGAATCATCTTCAGCGGGGATCGTGGACGCATTGTTGGGTGTAGAATCGGGGTCTGGCAAACCGCTCGCTGTGACCTCTGCGGAACTGCTGTATACGCCTGAAAACTCAACATCGACAGTTATCACGACGGTAAATGACGCGCCGACTACGAGAGTTCCCGGAACGGTCAAAACTCCGGTATTTTCATCATAGCTACCGCCGCCATCCAAATCAGATACAAAGCTGAGACCGCTGGGCAACGGATACAACGCCGTTACTCCAGAGACGGCCTGAGGACCATCATTCGTAATGGTAAGCGTGATATCTATCTGGTTTCCTGCTGTAGGAGCCGTATTGGGAGTTGTGAGCGCTAGGCTAAGGTCCGCGACGGGGGCTGCATTCAGATTGATCTGATAGTCTTCCACTTCCCCATCGCCCGCCGGATCGATCAATCCAACAGAACTGGTCGCCCATCTGAATCTTGCAAAACTCGTCCCGTCTGCAGTGGTCAAAGGTGCCGTAACGTCGAAAGTGATAACGCCGACAGTGTTGTCTGTATCCCCGGTAGCATTGTCTTCAAGATCTATAATGGGGCGCTCGTCCGCATCATCAAAATCCCCATCGGCGTTCCAATCAAAAAATGCCTGGAGACGGCCACCTGAGCCTGAGACATTTGCAGTGACAGAGCTTGTCGACAGGCCATCGAATGCAGCCGGAAGCGTAATGCCATCATCGCCGGAATCAGAGGAAGCTGTTGGGCTATCACCGGGTCCAGTTTCGTCCGTATTCGTAGCACCAAGCTGGATTCCAGCCTGGATTACGTGGATCGGATTCCCGAAGCTCGCGGGTGCATCACCGAAGTCCTCAACAAGAACAGGGTTTGTAGTCGTCGGCGTGATCGTCGGGCAGTTGAATGCCAGCGAATTGAGGCGACCTGCCCCGCCAAGAGCATTACCGAACTTGCCGATACGATATTCGAATACCGATACGTCGGTAAAAAATGCGGTCGCGATGTGAGCCGCATCAAGACTGATTGCGCCATTTGGTGCCTGCGTTTCGCTATCGACTTCGAATCGCACACGTGAAGGAGACGATGGGACAGAAGGTGGCTGCGGCACGCCTGTCGGATTTGGATCTATAAACTGGCTGATAATTCGTGTTGCCGGCGTCGGCGGTGACTGGCCGTTGACCGCCAACTCCACGATATTGTTCGACACCTCCACATACTCGCGGATGCCCGCTCCGCCATCGACGTCGACTGTGCTGCCGGCAAAGTCCAAGGTCTGAGGAGTCGACGTGCCGGTGGTTACCAGACGAATTTCCAGATCGACCGAGACATCACCCGCCCCCGCAGCGAGTGTTGGTTGAAAGTTCTCTATCTGTCCTTGACCGTCATCATCTACTGAAACCAGGCCCGCGCCCGTTCCATTGAAGGAGGTCACCTCTACAAGGGCATCAATTCCTGGGGACACTTCCACAAATCGGAAAACATCACCTAGCTGCGGATTGGCAAGACTTGAACCAGGAGAGTCGGCAATTGGGCTTTGAAACACAAGCGGCTGGATGGGGCGACCGAGACAGAATAGAGGAGCGGGAGGTGCTTGCGGAACAAGCGTTACGCTGTCGGTGTCGTCTTCTAACGGAAAGGAGCCGGAGTTTCCTGGCGTTGAATCCGGATCTGATTGATCCGATGTTTGCACCTCTGCTGATAGGGCATAGGAGCCAGTGCTCTCCACCGTTGCGATCACGCGCAGGGTTGCAGTCGCACCTGAAGCAACTGAGCCTATTGTCCAGTTACCTGATCCCGCAGAGTACGATCCAGTGCCCGTGGAGGACACAAAACTGAGACCACTCGGAAGCGGAAAATCAACTGTTACATTGGTGGCGCTTAGGGGACCGGAGTTGACGACCGCCACATCTATGAATGTATTTGCACTGCTTGTCGGCGTCGTCGACGAAGGACTCAGTGCTAGTGAGAGATCGGCGCTGCTTGCATCGGAAAAAAAGAGTTCGACGCGTCCAACTGGATTGGGACCGTCATCAAAATTGTCACAAAAATCGACGAACCAGTTCCCGTTTGCTGCCTCTCCATCAAACGAGTCAAGCGAACCGACTTCGGGTCGCAGAGCCTGCGCTCCCTGGAACTGGAACGGTGTCAATGCGCTGTTATGATCGCGGTTTGCGTCGACACCTGTATTAACTTCCGTTGAAGCGTCCTGATCGAGCACGGCATTGTAATCGTCGACCTGATTGTTGGGTGCGAACCCCTCGAGCAATTGAATGCGCGTGCCTTGGGGCGATGTAACAAAAACCGACGTATCGAGTCGGAATGCCTGATCAACAACAATACCGACATCAACGTCGCCAATCACGAAGGTATCGGTGACAGGAATGGTCACTCTCAGATCACCACCGGCTGGGCCAGGCCCCGGCAAACCACCGGCCGCGGCTGGCCCAGTACATGCTGTAGAGTAAGAGCCGGGGTTATTCGAAAAGTAAGGTCCAGCTTGAGCGTCAGCAGACCCAGCCGACAAAACTCCGAAGAACACAGCGAACATCGCCGCGAACAACTGGGAAACACCCCACAGCCCTTTTAGACCGGATTGTGACCAAGCTTTATAAGCCATCCCCTACCGTCCGCGCGGTGAAATTCTGTCCAGCAGCCCCTTGGCAGTATGCTGATCAAACTTTATTCGAAGCTTAACGTAAGGCCCATCGCGGCTGAACTCCGCATCTTGGAAGTCCCGGTCATTGAACCCTTCAAAGTTGTATCCGACACTCACCCACACGTTCTCTGTGGGTGAGACTCCCAGATTGGGGCCGTATTGAAAATCAGTTTGTCCGGACTGCGAGATGAGCGCTGATCCAGCGAACCCGATATCCAATCGGCGCGTTATGTCGTGCCGAACATCTCCGCCAATGAGATGGGTTACTTCATCAAAACTATCGCCAGCGAAATTGGAACGCGCATATTTGACGCCGTAAAAGGCTGCAAGCTGGGTGCGCTTGGTTACGAGTGCGTTCACTCCGATATTGTTGACTACTCGCCAGTTTCGAAACTGACCCTGGGTTTCGTCAAATGATACATCGAAGCGGTTATAGACAACGGGTCCCTCTCCTCTCGGACGCCACGACGTGCCGAGCCGGAAATCAGCTCTCTGAATATCTGGGCCTTGCGCA
>JBCCIW010000089.1:0-10969 GCA_039028055.1 Pseudomonadota bacterium
CTCAAGCGCCCTGTGCGCCTCCGCCGCGTCTGACAGGGCATAACGCTGACCGACATCGGCCTTGATCGTCCCGACACGGAGCGCGCCAAATAGCGCAGCAGCTCCCTTGCGGATCTCCTCGGGCGTACTGATGAAATCAAATAGCGAAGGCCGGGTCATTACAGCTGAACCGGCGAGGCCTAGCCGTCCCGGTGCTATAGGTTCAACGGGGCCTGACGCATTTCCGTAGGTCACAAACCAGCCGCGCGGCCGAAGTGACCTGATAGAGAGTTCAGCACTGTCCTTGCCCACACTGTCATAAGCGACATCGACCCCAGTTCCTCCCGTCAGCTCTTTCACCCGCTCCGGAATATCTTCCGTCACCAGAACGACGTCACTCGCTCCGTTCTCAAGCACGCGCTCCGCCTTCCGCTTGGTAGAAACGATCCCAATAACATTGACGCCCAGACTCGATGCCCACGGAACAATCAGCGATCCAACACCGCCAGCCGCTGCCCAGATCAACGCCGTATCGCCGGGCCGCGCTTTGAAGACCTCAAAAAGCAGCATCCACGCTGTAAGCCCCTTCAGAAAGGTCGCTGCGGCGGTCTCGTCATCTACAAAATCAGGGAGCTTGACGACAGAAGCCGCAGGTATTCTGGCATGGCTGGCATAGGCTCCACCAGGCCCGAGATAGACGACACGGTCTCCTTCGGAGACATGAGTCACATCGCTACCAACCGAATCGACCACGCCAGCCCCTTCTGTACCCGGAATGAAAGGTAGCTCGACCGGATACAGCCCCGTCCGATGATATGTATCAATAAAATTGAGACCGATCGCAGAATTCCGAACAATAACCTCCGACGGACCCGGCCCCTCCACAACCATTGTCTCTTCCGTTAGGACATCCGGCCCACCGGTTTCATAAAGGCGAATGATGCGAGCTTCGATCATTTTGAGGTCTCCTGCAGAATCGTGTTGGATGCTTCCATGTCCCTTTTAGAGAGAATTTGCGGGATCGACGAGGCCGGACGCGGACCTTGGGCTGGGCCAGTCACTGCCGCGGCCGTGATCCTTGATCCGGCAACGCACATTGCCGGCCTTACAGACTCGAAAAAACTGAGCGAAAAGAAGCGCATGGTCCTCGAATCCGAGATCAAGTCGAAAGCCCTCAGCTGGGCGGTCGGCTGGGCAAGTCCCGAAGAAATCGACGAGGTCAACATCCGCCAGGCAAACCACCTCGCCATGCACCGTGCCGTCGAGGGCTTGAAAACAAGGCCGACCCTGATCCTGATTGATGGAAATGACGCGCCAGCCAACCTCCCTTGCGAAGCGCGGACAATCATCAAGGGCGACATGAAAGAGCCCTGCATTTCGGCCGCCTCGATACTCGCGAAAACAGCGCGCGACCGCCTGATGATCGAACTGGATCAGAAATACCCAGGCTATGGATTCGCTGGTCATAAGGGCTATGGCACAGCGGCCCATTCAGACGCCCTGGACCGCCTTGGACCCTGCCCTGTTCACCGCATGAGTTTCGCGCCGGTTCAAAAAGCTGCGTCTTTGGCATCTTAGCTAAGCGCAATATTGTCAATCAAAAGCAGATTCACGAAGGCAAGATTCATCATTGCGAGGGTCAGAATGCCAGACCTTATCAGTGAGTGTGACCCTCCGGCACGAAACATCCAGAAATAAACCCAGAAACAGATTGCGAGGACCGGTACCGAGTTCAGGCTGTAAATGGTGCTGACGAGGCGATCATTCTCAATAGCGGCTCGTAGAATATTGATAGATGTGCTGTAGAGAATTATCCAACAGGTCATCGTCGCGGTGACGTAGAATGATGCGCGCAAGCTAGTCCTCAATGTCCACCAGTCCCCAGCCCAACGCTTCAATACCATGCCAAGCAGACCGAGGAGTATGGTCACAGCATAGATCGGCATGATCAGCGAGACGGTCTTCCAGATATCTCCATCAGATATCGCAGCAGACACCGAAACCGCGAGCCCCGGACCAATAAAGGATCGATCGAATTCAAGTGCATCGCTAGGGATCAACATGGATGCGACGATCAACGCGACGAGCAGAGACAGGGGAAGGAATGCACCCGGGCTGAGCAACAAACCGTCCCGGCCATCCGGGTCATCTCGTTCCAAGAGCGGCGCAAGGTGCCAAGGTGTGAACAGAGCCGCTCCAAATGTCGGCAGCACCGCAATCACTGAGAGGGCAAAATTGGTCACGAGGCGATCCAACCCGCCAATCGCATTCGACTTTTCCAGATCGATGTCAGGCCCAGACATATCCCACTCCCTCAGATCCATTATTCTGGGGCAATGACCTCAACTCTGCAAGCTACCGCAGAGGGACGGACAGCTTGACACTTCATAAAAGTTGTATACTTTGTTTTTCAAAGTAATGGAGATTACAATGGAAAAACCATCACTCGCAGACGATATCGCTTTCGCCCGCGCGATGGCCGAGGAAGGTGCAACTGCACCGACATTATCCGGACGGTTTGCGATCATGTGGAGCGCAATCACGATTGTTGGGTTTTTAACCCATTGGGCGATCGCCGATAATGTCATCCCTGTGGATATCAGTCTGGTCGGTTTCGTATGGCTTGCCGTAGGCATTATCGGCGGCATCGGCACAGCGATTTTGTGCTATAGCCTTCGAGAAAAGCCAGGTCAGTTTACAGCAGGGAACAAAGCAGAAGCTGCTGGTTGGCCGGTAATAGGCGTGATCGTCTTCGGTATGGCGTTCGCCATTGGAATTGGCGTGGCATTCCGAGATCAGCCACCTGTGTTATTCGATATGATTATACCCATGGCATTCGGTTTTTATGCAGTGATGACTGCTCTATCAGTCAAATTATTCGGCACGCGGTCGGGACGCTGGCGGGTTGCTCTAGCAGCAATCATTGCGATAATGAGCTCCGCACTTGTTGGTCTGCCCGAACTTTATCTGATTGCCGCAGCGGGCATCGTCTTTACGCAATTGATACCTGGATTTTCGGCCCTCCGTGCCGAGCCAAAAGCGGTCGTCTGACCAATGCCCACCGACGATAACCCCTTCGACCACTCCGCCATTGACGACGTCATACATGGCAGAATCCGTCTCGGAATAATGGCCTATCTCGCGTCGGCAACTCCGGCCATTTTCAGTGAACTGAGAAGCAAGGTGAAGGCGACTGACGGCAATCTATCGACGCATCTACGAAAACTCGAAGACGCGGACTACGTGGAAATCGAAAAACGGTTCGTGGGGCGCAGACCGCAAACGCGGGTTCATCTGACAGCATCCGGCCGCAAGGCGTGGCTCGCCTACCTTGAGCAGATCGACACCCTGCTTCGCGCGGCTGAGTAGGAAAATTCTTCGCTGACAGCATGAGTTGCACCAGCGGACCAAGCCGATCAGGTCCGGGCGAACTCTCCAGAGAAAGCCCGTTCATGCCATTTCGATCCATAGCGTCCAGCCTGTTCCTCGTCGGTTTCATTGCGGTCAGCGCGGGCTGCGGAGCACCGTCAGCCAATCAACCAAGCCAAACGGGACAAGCTGTCTGGGCCCATGATGAAAGCGATCTCGCACCGGATCCCGCAGTCATCTATGGCCAGCTGGACAATGGCCTCCGCTACGCGATCCTGGAGAATGATACGCCCAGCGGCACAGCTGCGCTCCGCATGCGCATTGATGGAGGCTCCTTCAACGAGCGTGACGATCAGGCGGGGCTGTCTCACTTCCTCGAACACATGGCGTTCAACGGGTCGGAAAACGTCCCGGAAGGCGAGATGATCAAGATCCTCGAACGCTTCGGGCTCGCCTTCGGAGCCGACACCAACGCCTTTACTAGCTTCGATCAGATCCAGTATCAGCTTGACCTGCCATCCGTGGACGAAGAGCTCATCGACACCGGCTTGTTTCTGATGCGCGAAGCCGCCAGCAATCTCACTTTGGATCCGGAAGCCATCGAAAAGGAAAGAGGGATCATTGCTTCTGAAGAGCGACTTCGAAATACATTCGGCCTGCGCCGCTTCAAACACCAGACCGCCTTTGTGGCTCCGGACACCACCATCGTCGATCGCCTGCCCATTGGCGACCTTGATGTAATCGCCACCGCGCCCGCGGAACGTTTCCGGGAACTCTACGAGGCCTATTACCGCCCAGAAAGAACGGCGCTTGTAATGGTCGGGGACTTTGATGCCAGCGATATCGAAACGCGGATCCAAGAGACCTTCACAGATTGGCAACCCGTCGGCGATCCGGGGCCAGATGCCTCGATTGGAACTTTGAGCGCGGATCGCACCCTTGAAGCATCGTTCTTCTACGACCCCGACGTCCCCACATTCATCTCAATCATGTCCACGAAGCCCGGCGATCCTGTCCCGGACACGGGAGAGAACCGCCGTCAACGTCTATTGAGAACCATCGGAAATTCTATTCTCAGCCGCCGCTTCGCAACGCTTTCGAGACAGGAAGATGCGGTGTTCCTCAATGCCGGTGCCAGCAACTCGGAGTATTTCGATATCGGAAATGCATCGAGCATCGATGTGACGACCAGGCCGGAAAACTGGCAGGCCGCCCTCGCCGCTGCCGAACAGGAACTTCGACGAGCCCTGGAGTTCGGCTTCACTGACGCAGAGCTAAACGAACAGATCGCCAATCTCCGCACCGGACTCGAAAACGGTGCAGATCAAGCAGCAACGCGCACCAGCACCGGCCTCGCTGCCGGCATCGCCGGAGCCATACACGGCAACAATGTGTTTACGACGCCTGCCTCATCTCTCGAACGGTTCGAGTCCTATGCAGATGACATCACGGTCGAGGACGTAAACGCCGCATTCAGGGAATTGTGGACCGACGCCTCTGGCCCGCTGATTCACCTTTCGAACAACACAGAAATCGAAAACGCCGAAGAACTTATTCTGGCGGCCTGGAATGAGAGCGCCGCCACAACGGTCGAGCCACCAGCGAATAGCGAAACAACGTCCTTCGCGTACACAGACTTCGGCCCAGCAGGAAGCATTACCTCAGACACGACCATCGAAGACCTCGGGATCCGCACACTGATGTTCGACAACAATGTGCGCCTCAATCTGAAACCAACCGATTTCGAGGATGCACGCATCCGGATCAGCCTCCGCTTCGGTGGAGGCCAGTTGGAGTTTCCAGCCGATCAGGACGGCCTGAGCTTCTTCATGGCGTCGGCCTTTCCCCAGGGCGGCCTCGAAGCCCACAGCATAGATGAGCTGCAGACCGTGCTCGCCGGTCGGAGTGTAAGCTTCGGGATAACCGCCGGCGCGGACAGCTTTGGCGCAAGTGCCACCACCACCCCGGACGATCTGCTTCTGCAAATGCAGGTTCTCGCAGCGGGTCTCACTGCGCCGGGCTATCGTCCCGAAGCAGAGGCTCAGTTCAACCAGCTGATAGACATCTTCTACCCAACCCTCGACGCTGAACCCTCCGGAATTGTTCAGCGCGATGTCGATCGCATCATCCGCGGCGGCGACATCCGTTACGGCATCGGAGCGCAGGATGATCTCAAATCACACACATTCGAAGATCTTGAGCCAGTCCTCTCCCGCGCCTTTACCGAAGGAGCGATCGAGATAGCCGTCGTGGGCGACTTCGACGAAGACGCGGCCATCGCCGCCGTCGCTGAGACCTTCGGAGCCCTGCCAGAGCGCAGGGCAGATCCTCTCCCCTTCGACGCGGCAAAGAACGTCCGCTTCCCAGCGGACCGCACACCGATCACACTCACCCATGAAGGACCAGCCGACAAAGCCCTTGCACTGATCTACTGGCCAACGACGGACGGATCGGACCAGAAAGGATCCTATACACGAAACCTCCTCCGCGCGGTGCTCCGCCTGAAACTGACCGAGACTCTTCGCGAGGACCTCGGTGCCACCTACTCACCAAGCGCAGGATCCACCTCATCAAACCTCTTCCCCGGCTACGGCTACATATCGGCAGCGAGCGAGGTCGATCCCGGCGATATCCAGCTGATCTTCGATACCGTCGACCAGATCGCCAGCGACATGGCCGGAGGCGCGATCACCGATGATGAACTCCAGCGCGCGCGTCAGCCCATTCTGGAAAATCTGGAAGAATCGAGAGAGAGCAATGGTGCCTGGCTGGCCATCGTAGACGAAGCCCAGACAGATCCCGATCGCCTCGATCGCTGGCGCACCGCCTCCGATGTCTATTCCGCCATCACCACTGAAGACCTGATCACAGAAGCAGACACATGGCTTCAGCCAGACGCTGCTCTTAAGATCAGCATCGTGTCGACATCCACCGAATGACCGACATACCCCTTGCCGCCAACCCGGTCGACCGCGCGGCCCATCACCGTACAGACGATGCGTGGCTTGACGCTGCGATCAAACGCGACGACGTCCTTGTACTGATTTTCCAGTCTGGTAATCCCCTGATGCAGGATAAGGGCGGCCCGGTTTGGCTGGGCACCCAGGCGGCCAGTCTGCCGAATATCTCCATGCAGATCTTTCTGGGCGTTGATACGGCCGGTGCACCCATATTCGCGCTCGACATGGACGAAAGGTTCAACCCGGACACCTCGCCCATTGCCGGCCTTGGAAACTTCGAGGATCCCCGCGGCGCCTTCATCAGAATGTCCGCCCTCGAAGCAAACCTCGCCTCTACCGCGAGATCAATCTTTGAGTGGAACAAATCCCATGGCTATTGCGCGAGGTGCGGCGCGCCATCCGAGGTCGCAGAAGCCGGCTGGAAACGCATCTGCACAGCCTGCGACACGGAGCATTTTCCGCGAACGGACCCCGTCGCCATCATGCTCGCCATAAAAGACGGCAAGTGTCTTCTGGGTCGCCAATCGAGCTGGCCCCAGGGATTTTACTCCTGCCTCGCAGGCTTCGTAGAGCCCGGCGAGACACCGGAACAGGCCGGCGCGCGGGAATTGTTCGAAGAGGCAGGCATACGCTCAGATCCGACCACGGCAGAATATCTCTTCTGCCAGCCATGGCCATTCCCGTCATCCCTCATGGTTGGGGTTATTCTCCATGCCGAGAATGAAGACGTCACCATCGACGAGAAGGAAATTGAGGACGCCAAGTGGTTCTCGAAGGATGAAGCGCGTCAGATCATGTCAGGTCAGCACCCGGAATACTACGCGCCGCCCGAACTCGCTGTTGCCCACCACATCCTGAAAGTCTGGACCGAGCGAGTCTAAGCGACGCCGTCAACTTTCTCCGCGGCGATCCAGTCTGCAATTCGCGCCATTTGGCCGGCCGGGAAAACTGCCCTCACCCGCTGCGTCGTCTCTGCAAGCGATATAGCTTTCAAACTATTTCGAAACGCAGCCTCCGCCCCATGAAACGCCTCGGCAACGGGGCAGGGATGACTGCAATCATCCGCATGCAACCCGCAGGGACCACTCTGCCGGAGCTCCGTCGAGCGATAGGCAGGAGCATCGCCCTCAATGGCCAGCCAGATATCGAGCAAGCTGATCTCTGCCGGTGGGCGAGCAAGTCGATAGCCGCCCCGAGCGCCGCGCATTGACCGGATGATTCCGGCTTTCGACATCGCCTGCAACTGCTTGGCCATATAGGCGGGCGGTACATCATGATAGCGCGCAAGCGCATCAGCCGAGAGCCCTGCTCCTTCGGGGAGCGCCACCATGAGCGCTGCTGCATGCACCGCCCATTCAACACCTTTGTTGATTCTCAATCTTGACTCCGTGATTAATTCGGATAATTTTTATCTGAATTAAACCATTCCACGTGAAAGGCAAGCGACCGATGGCTTTGCTCGCAGATGAACAGCTCCCCAGGAACACGGCCCTGACGGTTACGGCACGCACACTGTTTACGTCGCTGTTTTTCCTGTCGGGCATCACGCACTTCACGAACATTCCCTATTATCAGGACCTCATGCCAGACAACGTTCCCTATAGTTTGTTCTGGATACTGATTTCAGGCGTGGTTGAGCTTGCAGGTGCCGCCATGATCCTCTTCAATTGGCGTGCCTGTCTTGGCGGGTGGTTACTCGTCGCCTTTTTGCTGCCCGTCACCTTCGTCGTCCACGGCTACGAAATGATCTATGCAGAAAGCGAAATCATGCGTGCCATGCAGCAGGCCCACTTCCTGAAAGGCATAGCCCTGACGGGTGCCGCGCTGCTAATCACTCAGCTGGGGGCCAGTCGGGAAACCGCCAGCTAGCCGTCGCCCACCATATCCCTAAAGTCTGGACCGAGCGAGACTAAGGTGTCGCATAAAACACTGAACTTATGTCTGCTCTCGGCGGCGGAGGAGACATTATCATCATCAAGGTCGCTACAGTGAGGCTATCCAAGCCTGGCTTCACCTGACCATCAAGAATGCTAAGAGTAAAAGTCTTTGATGAGAAGTTTCGTCACTAATACCAACTATGCCGCTATTCGAGCAGTCGAGCAAAATCCGGATGGTTCATTAGTCGAGCCCCAAATAGTTCGAAGCCTGCCCGGCTCCAGTGCGTGCCGTCTACGTAGGTAATTTCGCCTTCAGACAGAATATCACAACTTTCTTCCTGGCAGACCAAATTGCGCCGGGCGATAAACAAGGCGTCAGTTTTCTCTGCTATTCGCTCGAGCTCGACATCGATATCGTCCCATGCCCTACTGCGCCTAATCGCAGCCTCGGGATTCAAAGCCGATACATCAGCCACGTCACGGAAAACCACATTGGGGTGAGGTAAAAACACAGGGTTGCGTCCAAGCAATACTACATCCGAACCAGTCTCTCTCCGAAGCTCATTTATAGTGTTATTCAAGAACGGTAGCGTTGCACGCCGCCACGCCTCTCCAAAAACTATAATATCAGGCGACGTATTTTGCACTTCGTGGAGAAAACGGCTGTGAAACTCTTCACAGTATCCTTGGCTCCGAGTTCTATCCTGAGGGTGATCGCCGTAATGCTCAATTACTGAGACGGTTAGGCTTGCTTCCGTCAGTGGATCGCAAATGCTGTGAACCAAAGAAATCTGAATGTTCATACCCTCGACGTTGTGCATGAGCATTCGGCTTGTATCTACAGCATGGCTGTCTCCAACAACCACAACGGTCTTGCGCTGAGCCTCTACGTTCACAACTCCCGCCTCCGTGAGTTCGTTTAGCGACTGGTCAAGCATATCTCGCCGATCGGGTATCAAGTCCAAGACTTGGGTGACTGTCATTTGCCCCGAGAGCGGCATCTGATATGTGAGCGGTGTAGCAGCCAGAGCCGCAGCAGATATGCCAGCTGCTGCCACGGGCGCTCCGATCCAAAATGCACGGCCTGTCCTAATTGGAAGGCGTTGAAAGGGCTTCTCTACAGAAGTGTAGAGCAGCTCTGCCAATACATAAGTGGCCGCAAGGTGCGCCAAAATCTCAAGAGTATCTAGATCTCCAGGATCCAGGATTTTATAGTAAACCACCAATGGCCAATGAACGAGATAAGCCGAGTATGAAACCAAGCCTATGCGGGTAAGCACGCGGGTATGCACACCAGCTGCATTCATCCATGCAGGTTGGAACGCGATGATACCGGCCGTGGCTAAGCAAACTGGGAGCGAGGCTAAGCCGGGGTTAGGTGTTGTATCTTCAATGAGTATAAAAGAGACAATAATGACTGCTAGGCTCAAGATGCCGACAAGCCCACCAAACACCTTCGAAACCCTAGGCACCGCGATGCATGCGAGAAAGGCACCAATTGCGAATTCAAATACCCTGAAAGAAAATAGGTAGAATACTGCGCTAGGGATCAAATCAAAAAAATACTCTGCAGCAAATAACGAGCTAGCGCCGGCAATCAATATCGCGTGCCGCGTCAGTCGGAGGGGTACCAGTAATAAGAAGACTGGCCAAAACAGGTAGAACTGTTCCTCGACGCCAAGAGACCAAGTGTGCAGCAATGGCTTTAATACGGCATCGGCATCAAAGTAGTTTGAGTTGTTCCAGAAATAGAGATTGGCTGTATATAGCAACGCGGCTATCGCTGACTGCATCGCGTCGATGAATAATGAGCGCGGCAGAATTAGTCCGCCTGCGATGCATGTAACAATAGTTACAGCGATGAGCGCAGGGACTAGCCGCCTTATGCGTCGGATATAGAAGTGTAGAAAACTAAATCTATCTGCCTTGATATCTTTGCGGATGTGTTCCGTGATCAAATAGCCGGAAATCACGAAGAAAACATCGACCCCGAGGAAACCTCCATCAAATCCGGGCATATCGAAGTGAAAGAGGCAAACAGCAATAACTGCAAACGCGCGCAGTATATCAATGTCTTGCCGACGTGTTCTTGCTTCCGTTCTCAACTGAAACTCCAGAAGGTTTAGCGAGCAATAGTATTTTGCTTACTCTTCGAGTCGTGCTCCTACAACATCATCAGTCTATGCGACAACGCAAAGCCGGGATTGGTTTAGGGGTTGCTATAGGTCTGCAGCGGACCATTCTCGAACGTGTTGGGTCGCAGGTCTCCCAATGGAAGAATCTGCACCAATCGAGAAATACCTGCCTATGACCAAAACCGGGCATTACCAAAAATACGGAGCCGTCAGTCGCACTCGCCTGCAAACAGCCAGCTAGCCGTCGCGCCTGCGGCGTTCACCTGCCGGGAACACGCCCAATATCTTTAGCTGCGTGGAAAAGAAGCCCAGCTCTTCCAGCGCCAACTGCACCAGCCGGTCATCCGGATGGCCTTCTATTTCTGCGTAAAACTGAGTTGCCGTGAACGACCCGCCAATCTGGTAACTCTCCAGCTTGGTCATGTTGAGCCCATTGGTGGCAAACCCACCCATCGCCTTGTAGAGCGCCGCCGGAATATTCCGAACCTGAAAGATGAACGCCGTCACGGCGTCGCCCGCATCGGCCTGCAGGTCGCCCGGCTCCCGCGACATGATCACGAACCGGGTCGTATTGTGCTCGGCGTCTTCGATGTTCTCTGCCAGCACATCGAGCCCATAGACATCCGCAGCCAGCCTCGGCGCAATCGCC
>JBCCIW010000090.1:0-10950 GCA_039028055.1 Pseudomonadota bacterium
ACCCTGGGCTTTGTGAATGGTCACCGCCCAGGCGAGGCGGAGCGGCATCTGTTTGAACGTCCCGATGATTTCTCGGGAGATCTTCTTCGTTTCTGCATCGACGGCGTACTTGTATTTCTCCCACGCCGCAGGTTCGATTTCGTAGGCGCGTCCCTCAATAGATACGATAACGCTCTTTTTGCCGAAGCCCTCGACGGTACCAAGGGAGCCATTCACCCAACGGCCTTCCGGGTCATTCCTTATCAGCATGACTCGCGCGCCTTCCTTTAGCTCCAGGTCCGCCTCTGTTGGAAACGCGCGTTCTTCGAATTGGCCGTCTACTTTTGCCTCATAGGTTTTGGTTTCACCGCCCAGTTCCTCGAGCCGGGCCTGATTGATGCGGGCAGCGTTATTATTGTTCGGTGTCAGGACGATGTGGGTTTCGCTGGCCTCCAGAGCAGACCGATCCGATACCAGAGTCTGGAGGAGATCCGCATCGGGTTCCGTGATCCGGCCACGGCGGATCGCACCTAGCAAGGCCAGAAACTTTGGATCGTCCTGGCGAAAAATGTGTTTCAGGGCGAGGAGAGCAAACTCGGCCTCGCGAAAGGCAGGTGCGTTGAAGAAGTAGCTGCCGCCATATCGATCCTCCAGGATCTCCGTTTCTTCGCCGCGCACGACAGGAGGAAGCTGGTGCAAATCGCCCGCGAGGATCATCCGTACCCCGCCAAAAGGTCGTTTCGATCCGCGATTGAGTTTCAACGACTTGTCGATGGCGTCCATCATGTCGGCGCGAACCATGGAAATCTCGTCGATGATGACAGTTTTCAGGGTGCGAATGACGCGGCCATTCCTCACGCGCTTGATGTCTGGCGGCTCGATCAGGCGGGGAGGGAGCTGAAAGAAGGAGTGGATGGTCTGGCCACCTGCATTCATGGCAGCGACACCTGTGGGCGCGAGCACGACGGCATCTTCGCCTGCCTCTTCAAGAAATCGTTTTAAGAGCGTGGTTTTGCCCGTACCGGCGCGCCCCGTGAGGAAAAGATTTCCCTGAGCACCCGCGCCGTCGCTGACCCATTCTGCCGGGGCGGCATAGATGTCTTCTGCGGCGGCGTGAGGGTCGGTCAAGGGATGTGTCTATCCATCATTACTGTGGAATTCGGCTTTCCGTAAGCGTTTAGCATGGGTCGCAGGTAGCACAAAAAATCATGCGAACCGCATTGGATAGGGCCCAAATCTGCTACCGGGTTCTGCCATAAATATCTGATTTTTTTAACTTTCTTAATTCGACTTTAGAGGCCTTCGTTTAGCCTCTAATTATGAGGATTTCGCAGCAAAATCACCAAAGACTTGTCCTGTGGGAGACCCAGTGGATCCTGGTATCCATGGGCATACTCTGCATTGTGGCGATGACTCATCAGATGTTTTTCAGTGGCGAGCCCGACGGATTCTGGTTTCGGCTGTACATGTTCATTTTCGGCGCGGGGATGGGCCTGGTCATCCTGTTTCAGGCACCTTTTCAGAGATTTGTTTTTGATCGAGATGAACAGATGATTTCTCGAACGCGCTGGTTTCTCTGGCGGCGTTTCGATGACATGATGCCTATGGAAAATGTCGCTGCAATTCGTCAGAAGATGGAGGTTGGATCCAATCGGGAAGGTCCTTCAAGAGCCGAATATTATATTATGCTCGACTATGTTTCCGATGACGGTTCCGTGGATTCGGTGAGGCTCAGCAAGGTCGGAACGGACAAAAAACGTGACAAGGTCATTACACGTTTGAACGAATGGCTGACCCGGCCTGATTGAGTGGCGAGCCTGCATTTCATCCGTACGCTAAGTTTCATAGTCCGAGGACGCGCTTGGCGATAATGTTGCGCTGGATTTCGTTGGTGCCGCCATAGATAGATTGGGCGCGGCCCGCAAAGTAGGAAGACAGGCCCGTGCTCGCAGAAGTGGGGACGCCGGCACCCACGGCCCAATCGGGCGTGACCGAGTCCGCGAACTTCGGCTGCCCATAGGCTCCAGCGGCATCGATAAACAGCTCTGTAATCTGCTGGTGGGTTTCCGTCGCCATGATTTTGACGATGGAGGCCTCGTCGCCGGGAGAGCCGCCGGACTTCAAAGCTGAAAGAATGCGCAAGACCTGGGTTTCGAGGGCTGTGAGTGCCATTTCAGAAAGACTGATACGTTTCGCGAAAGCATCATCGTCGATCAGGCGGGTATTGCCGCCGGTCGGTGTAGCCGAGGCGATCTCGCGGACCTTCTGAATCATCATCTTCTTGCCGCCGATGCGGGCATAGGAGGTGCGTTCGAACCCGAGAAGATACTGGGAATATGTCCAGCCTTTCCCTTCTTCGCCGATAAGTTGGTCCGCTGGCACGCGCACGTCTGTGAAGTGGCACTCATTCAAAACGTGCTTGTCGTCGATCGTGATGATTGGGCGGACCTCGACGCCGGGCTGACCAAGCTCGCAGCAGATGAAGGAAATGCCTTCCTGCTTCTTGCCCGAGTTGTCGGTTCGGGCGAGCAGGAAAATCCAGTCGGCATGCTGTGCGGCGGATGTCCAGATTTTGGTGCCGTTGAGAACGTACTCGTCGCCATCGCGAACAGCGGAGAATTGCAGGGACGCGAGGTCCGAACCGGAGCCTGGTTCAGAGTACCCTTGCGCCCAGCCAACGGAACCGTCGCGAATTCCGGGGAGCCATCGGTCTTGCTGTTCTTCTGAGCCGAACGTGTAGATAACCGGGCCAACATAGATAACGCCCATGGGTGTAACTGTAGGCACGCCAGCGCGCTCAAGCTCCTCGTCGAATACGTATTGCTCTTCGAGGCTCCAGCCCGGACCGCCATGCTCTTCAGGCCATGCGGTGGCGAGCCATCCTTTGGCACCGAGGGCCATCTCCGATTTTCGGACCTCTGCGGTTGTCAGCGAGGCTCCGTTAGCGGTCTTCTCGAGAATATCCTTTGGAAAATCCGTCGCGAACCACTGGCGCACTTCAGTGCGGAAATCTTCAATTCCTGGGGTCGGGTCGAGATTCATGACAGCTATTCCTTTACTAGCTAGCAAGGTTAGCGGGCTCCGCCACTGGCGTCATCCCCTCATCGCGCGCTAAACAACAAGCAAATCAGAAGAAGCAGATTTGATAAGCACCTAATGCAGACAGTGGCTCCCATTTTAGAAGATGACCTCGTTCGATTGCGGGCTTATGAGCGCAGTGATTTTGAGGCATTTGCCGAACTGCTGGCCTCGCCTCGTTCGCGGTACATCGATGGGCCAGTGGACCGAGAGGACGCGTGGGATCTTTTCGCGTCCGGAGCCGGGCGTTGGCAGCTTGTCGGCTACAGTGCGTGGACGATTGAGTGTCTGCAGACCGGGCGACCTGCAGGCCTCGTGTCGCTGAATTATCCCATTATCGAAAACGAACGGGAGCTTGGATACGGGCTTTATTCAGGCTTCGAGGGCCGCGGCCTCGCAACAACCGCTGCAAAACTTGCTTTGGCCTTTGCGCGCGAGTCACTGTTATGGAATGGTTGCGTCAGTTACATCTCTGAAAACAATTTGGCTTCAATCAATCTGGTTGAACGACTGGGTGCAACAAGGGACTTAGAAGCCGTTTCGCCAGAGGATGACAACACCCTCGTCTATCGGCACGTATTGGTTCCATGAGCACGAAGACGAAAACTGATCTTGAGCGGCACAAGCGGCATCTCCTCTTGAAGGAGATAGGAGGCCCTGGGGTGCAGAAACTTGCTGCGGCCTCGGTCTCTATTGTGGGAGCCGGGGCGCTTGGCGGGCCATGCGCCATGTATCTAGCGGCGGCGGGGGTCGGTGCAATCGAGATCTGGGATGACGACCGCGTAGATCGATCCAATCTGCAGCGACAGATCCAGTTTCATGAGGCGGATATTGGGAAACTCAAGAGCGAGGTGCTTGCTACGCAGTTGTCCGCTCAGAACAAGGGCCTGAGAATCTCAACTCGCCAACAAAGATATCTCAAAGGAGAAGAGCTGGCAGGCGATATCCTCATCGACGCCACGGACAATTATGAAACGCGCTTCGCCCTGAACAGGATTGCCCATGAAACAGGCCGGCCTCTTGTTCACGGCGCAGCGGCGCGCTGGACGGGTCAAGTTTCAGTTTTCGCATCTGGAGTTGAAATCGGTGCTCCTTGCTATGAGTGCTGGGTGCCCGAGGAACCACCGGAGGCCGAGGCTTGCGATGACGTCGGTATCGTGGGACCGGTGACCGGTATCGTTGCAACGCATATGGCGTTGGAAACGCTGAAACTTATCACGGGTGCTGGCGGCTCGTTGGTCGGCAGGCTTCTGTTGATTGAAGGTTTGACGGGTAATGCTAGGCTTGTAGGCCTTGGAGCCGACGCCGCGTGCCCCGTCTGCAGCTAAGACTTGAAGTGACCCATCGGAAGCCGCTACGCTTGAAGTTCATTTCGCGCATCAGCCTGTTCGGAGGGAAGGCCGCTGTTTCGCCGTATACTGATCGTAATGTTTGTTCTGGCGCTGATTCTGGCTGCCGGCTGGTTTGCGCTTCGCAGAGCTGATATTCCGTACCCGTCTCTTGAAGCAATCTATACGAATAGCGAATCGGAATTCACAACACTTTCGGATGGTGTGAAACTTCATTATCGAGATCAGGGAAATCCGGATGGTCCAACACTTGTATTGGTACATGGCTTCTCCTCATCGCTTCATACCTGGAAGCACTGGGTCGAGCTGCTTGAGGATGAGTATCGACTTGTTAGCCTGGATCTTCCTGGACACGGACTAACACGCACACCGTCGCTGGATAAAATGCAATTGACGCACTTCGGTGACGTGATCGAAGAGGTGGTTGAAGAACTGGGCATAGACCGCTTCACCCTGATCGGACATTCCATGGGAGGGGCTACGTCATGGCAATACGCGTTGAGATTTCCGGAGCGCCTCGACGGGTTGGTTCTTGTCGCTGCCTCAGGCTGGCGACCAGACGACGAAGATCGCGATCCACCGCTGATTTTTCGACTGCTAGCTAATCCAGTCGCTCGCACAATTCTGCGAGACCTTGATACAACGCGACTGACAAGGGACGGGCTGAAAAACAGCTTTGTTGATGAGAGCTTCGTCACTGAGGAAATTGTGACGCGTTACGTGGATCTCTCGCGGGCACCCGGACATCGCGATGCCATTATCGAGCTAACATCTGGGCGAAACGGCCGGATTGAAGCCAGTAATGTGCTTCTGGAGCCGCTTTCAGCAATTCCAACGCTCATCCTTCAAGGCGATAGTGATAATCTGGTGCCAGCTAGAAGCGGCATGCTTTTCAATGCGGCGATCGAGGGGTCAGAATTGAAGATTTACTCCGATGTCGGGCACGTGCCGCAAGAAGAAGTGGCGGAGCAATCAGTCGCGGATCTGCGCACGTTCCTAGATACACGTGTGCATGTCGAGCCCGTAGCGGAACCTGCGGGCGAAGAGTAGACCGTTCTAAAAAAGAGAGTTTTGGGGTTCAGCTATCCTCGCCGGTGTCTGCACTATTCTGGTCGTCTATCGTCTCTTCGGGTGATGGTTCGGCGGTCGTGTCAGCTTCCGCACGGTCAAGATCTGCATAGATAATACGAGTAAATGTTTCCGCGGACATGAATGACCCTTCCGGAGCCCAGTCTTCTGCCCAGTCACCCAGAATGTTTGCTGCGACGGCCTCGTCCACATCCAAGCCTTCTGCCCGAGCCGTAACCACGGCTTCATTGACGCCTCGGAGCATCGTAATCGATGCGGCGATGTCTTCGCGCGTGGCAAGCTGTCCGTGGCCAGGTATCACTTTCGTATCGTCATCGGCGGTGGCATACGCGACATTCAGCGCCGCAATGTATCCCGCTATTGTGCCTCCAGTGGAGATATCGATGAAAGGGAAGCGGCCATTGAAGAACACATCGCCCATGTGAAGCACATTGGCCTCTTCCATGAACACCATGGAATCACCGTCCGTGTGAGCGGCTGGCAGGTGGACGACCCGGATCGTTTGGCCATTGAGATGCAAAGTTAAATCATCGTCGAACGTAATCACTGGCCACGCCGCGGACTCAGCAGCGGGAGAGTTCCGTTCGTTCCCGAGCAGTACCAGCGCCTGATCCGTACTGACGCGCGCGCGGACGTTATCGTGAGCGATAATGGTTGCGCCGAAATTCGCATTCCCGCCAGTATGATCGCCATGCCAATGCGTGTTGACGAGTAGTGTTGGCGCGCCGTCCGCGATTTCATTGATCTTGGCCAGGTTCCTGGGTGCGATGTTTGCGAACTGACTGTCGATAACAAATACGCCGTCATCGCCCGCTAGCACACCAATATTGCCGCCCTGACCGACCAGCATGTAAGCCCCGGAACCGAGATCCGTAGCCTCAATCGTTACGTCTTGTTGGGCAGACTGCGCCACGTGCAATCCGCCATGAGCAATGGCTGCGGGCATCACCGCAGAGCACGAAAGGGTTAGGGCGATAGTGGAGATCGAACTGCGGGGCATGCCATTACACTCCTTGCAAAGCTTTTTTGGGAGCATAACTATGGTCGATCGCATTGGCCATCTGATCACACAGGCGTGACTTCACTTTGCGATCGTCGATCTGAAGTGTGTCGTTCTCCCTCAGTTATTGCTGCGAACACCAGAGCTCCAGCAATTGCGACATTTTTGAAGAAAAGAGACAGTTCGAGCGACGCCATGGGGTCACTCAGCGTCCAGAAACGATGGAAAAAGGCATTGGTTGCCAATGTAAAAAATGCGAGCGCAAATCCTCCATAAAAGGCTGGTAGTCTACCCGCCACAAGTGCAATCCCACCGATCATCTCGAGCAGTATTGTCAATGGTAAAAGCAGGTTAGATGGAGCAAGCCCGACCGCGGTCATTCCCTCGATTGTATCGGAGTAGTTAAGACATTTGTTGAGCGCGCCGAGTAGAAACAACGAGGCAAGGCCTGATCGTCCGCCGACGCTCAGACCTCTGCGCATACCGTCACTCAACATTCGCTGTTGCCCCAGCCGCAGCTGCCATCGCTTGTGTTCCAGTGTTCATGAACTCGGTGAGTTCCGGTACCTGACGACCAACGAATATCGCCGTAAGCGCCGATTTGGGTTTCACATTGTAGGTCCACTCGAAGCGGGTTTCCTTTAGGCCAAGCTCAATGAACCGCTGCACACCGTAAATGTGGTCGACGCCGCGCGCTGCCGCATTCGTGAAGACCCAGGCTTGATAGGAAAACAGTTCTGGCCTGTTTTCGAGGACGCGTTCAATGACATAGTGCCCGTCTTCCAATTGCAGGCGGCGCACCGCGCCCGCTGAGAGCCACTCGCCAATTAGAGTCTCTTCCGCGATAGGCGGAGATATTGTGTCTGTTGGCTCAAGAAAAGTGATGAATGGCGTGTCCAGAAGAAACGCGCGCAGATCCTCAATGCTCAGCGGAATATCTGCTGAGGTTGTTACCGAGACAAACCCATCCGTCGCGACCGCCGGCGGCTCGGAATAGGAAGGAGGAACATCTGGGGGTAGCGGTGCAGAAGAGCAGCTTGCGAGTAAGGCCATCAGGGGTAAAATCAGAATTCGCATCTTGGGCTCCTTTTTAATACGGACTACGTACTAAATGGATAATGAACGCCATTTGGCAAGACCTTCGAGTGAAAATATCGAGCGCCTGAGACAGATCGTGCATCTGCTGATCAGATCTTTTCTGGTGTCGGGCAGAGCGGGCCTTCCGGCCGAAGGTAAGCTGCCTTTCAATCCATTGTACTTTCATCTTCTTGGCTATTTGCGGGAGCATGGTGCAACGCGACCAAGCCACTTGGCCGAGGTTCTGGATGTCGCAAAGACAACAGTTTCGACAGCATCGAGCGCTTTGCAAAAACGTGGTTTGCTGCACAAGTTGAGCGACCCGGACGACGGTCGAGCCCATCTACTCACATTGACTGAGGACGGGTCAGTCGTCGCTCAATCGATCTATCGCCAGGACATTGCAAATATGAAGTTGCTTTTGGAGCAGCTTGATCAGAGCCAGCATAATGCCCTGCTGGATCAGCTGGAACAGGTGGTGTCCGGCATTTCATGAAGAGAATTCAGGTTGACCACCGTAAAATCCAACGTGATTTATCGTCAAAAAGTGGAGATCCATAATGCCGGCCACAAAGCTGCTGTCTGACGTCAAGATTGCCGATATGAGCACGGTTATCTTTGGTCCGTACTGCACACAGACCTTTGCTGACATGGGTGCCGAGGTCGTGAAGATCGAGCCGGAAAAGGGCGACGATTTCCGAAATGTCGGAAAGCCCGCCAAGACCCGCGGTATGGGCCCGTGCCATATGACCATGAACCGGGGGAAGCGGTCGGTGATCTGGGATCTGAAATCCGAGGCCGGAGCGGAAGCCATCAGAGAACTGATTTCTGAAAGCGACGTCTTTATCCACAATGTCCGCGCGTCAGCCATTGCTCGTCTGGGTCTCTCATTCGAAGACGTCAAAGCCATCAAGCCGGACATTGTCTATGTCCACTGTGCGGGTTTCGGATCTGATGGCCCCTATGCCGGTCGACCCGCCTATGACGATCTTATTCAAGGACTTTCGGGAGCTGCAAGCCTTTTGCCGAAAGTCGATGGCGATCCGAGGCCACGCTTCATTCCGACAGCGTTCGCCGACAAGGTGTCTGGCTTACATGCCGCCTATGCAACGCTCGCTGCGCTTCACCATCGGGACAAGACGGGGGAGGCGGTGCACGTGGAAGTGCCTATGTTTGAATGCATAACGCACTTCCTTTTGGAGGAGCACTTCTATGAAGCTGTGTTCGATCCGCCAGTCGGGCCATTTTGTTATCAGCGCCAGGTCGATCCCGCGCGGCAACCGCTTCAGACGAGCGATGGCTATATTGTGCTCGCTCCCTATGTCGATGTGCGCTGGGTCCGGCTGTTCAATGATGTGCTCGGCGCATCGAACGAACTGGAGGACGAGCGTATCAGCGACTATCGCGGGCGCTACTTCAACATGGCGTATATGCTAGAACGGGTACAGCACTATCTAGTCGAGAATACGAGCGCTTACTGGTTGGCCGCCTGCGCGGCCGCCGACATTCCTGCGGCTCCTGTCAACGATTTCCATGATCTGCAAAACGATCCGCACTTGAAGGCTACAAACTTCTTTCAGAGACGAGAGCATCCGAGCGAAGGAGCTTACTGGGAGCCGCAACCGCCCGTCCGCTTCCACGGCATCGAACAAGGAGAAATCCGCCCAGCGCCGACGCCAGGTCAGGATACAGACCTAGTCCTCATGGAACTGGGGTTGGGTGTGGAGGTTTAGGGAACGTTGGACACTAGATTGGCTGATCCACACTCATGTAGGCTAACCAGCATTCTTTAGTACTTAATATGTAGAAGTTTAGCCCAGGCCTTGATTGTGCTGACGATCGCAGCGTCAAGCACTTTATTAGTCCCGATTTTCGGAAATTCAGGTTCTTTGCCTTCATAACACCTACGGAGCGCAGTTTGAAATGGCAGCTACAGTAGTATGGGTGGGAGATATTAATCGATGAGTTTTTTAGACGATGCTTTCAAGGGTCTTTATACCCAATTTATCTTGCACGACATTATGGGGAAGATAATTCCAGGTTCCCTGGTTCTGTTAGCTGGATGTTTCTTCTTTTACAGCAGTCTGGGCGAAGTTTTTAGAGACGCAAAGAATGTTCCCTTTGCTCTATGGCTAGTCGGCATTGGTCTAGCATGGTTGGTTGGTTTTGGATTGCAGTCGGCGCGCAACGACATGGGCCGAGGACAAGTGGACGAATCCACGACCCGGTATCGGCACCGGATAAAGTTCTATCAACTAGCCGGCCCTTACGAATATCAGCAGCTAAACCGATTCTGGCTGGTTCGAGACGCAACTGGCAATGGCTCGAATTCGCTTTTTGTTGTTGCCATTCTTCTGGCAGCAAAACTTGTCGTGATGTGGGTTGCTGGCGAACTAAATCTTAGTTTAGCGGCGATTGTTCTACTTGCTGCGGGTCTCGGTTTAGCTCTCAGGAAAATCAGTAACAGCTATGACGAAAAGCGCTCAATCTTTATGAAAACAACGATAAGTCTTCATCAGGAGAAAGAAACTTAGGGTCGCAGAGTATGGGGATGCGATGGAAAATTTGAAAACAAAAATGGTAGCATAAGGACACCTGCTAGTTACAATGTCGTTCTTCTGCCTCCCGACTCAAAGTAGCCATTCCCCGCCGCAACAAAAAGCCCGCGCCATTGGGCACGGGCTTTTATTGTTTATATGAAGACGGGCTGACTAAGCGGCAGCCATAGCATTTTCGAAGTTGTCGGCGACGGCCTCGATGAAGCCCTCTGTGGTGAGCCACTCCTGCTCCGGACCGACGAGGAGGGCGAGATCCTTCGTCATCTGACCAGCTTCAACAGTTTTGATGATGGTGTCTTCGAGGAGCTGGGCGAATTTCTGAACCTCTGGCGTACCATCCATTCGACCGCGATGGCCGAGACCACGTGTCCAGGCGAAGATCGATGCGATGGAGTTGGTCGATGTCGCTTCGCCCTTCTGGTGGTTGCGATAGTGGCGGGTGACGGTGCCGTGGGCCGCTTCAGCCTCTACCGTTTTACCGTCCGGCGTCATCAGAACGGAGGTCATCAGGCCGAGGGAGCCATACCCTTGCGCCACTGTATCCGACTGTACGTCGCCGTCATAGTTCTTACAGGCCCAGACATAGCCGCCGGACCATTTCAGGCAGGCTGCAACCATGTCGTCGATCAGGCGGTGCTCGTAGGTGCCGCCGAACTCGGCGAACTTGTCGGCGAACTCTTTATCGAAAACTTCCTGGAAGAGATCTTTGAAGCGCCCATCATATTTCTTCATGATGGTATTCTTGGTGGAGAGGTAGACCGGCCACTGGCGCTGAAGACCGTAATTCATGCAGGCCCGGGCGAAGTCCCTGATCGATGAA
>JBCCIW010000091.1:0-10837 GCA_039028055.1 Pseudomonadota bacterium
CGCCGGTCTTAGCCTGTCTACTTTCACGGATAGTAGCGAGTTTATAAACGGCCAACTCGGCTTGGATCCAGCAACAGAAAACGCGTTTTTCCCGAATTTCACTCTACCAGTTTCCAGTGCGTTTGGTCTTATAAATCTTGTGGATGCCAATACCAACGAGGCGTTTGGTTTCCCGCAACCGTTTGCCAGCTCCGCTGATACCATTATCGACATTGCTGGTGGCGGGTTCATTCAGGGAATCGACACGATCCCGACAGTTGCGGGAACCAATATCCCGGTTCTTCAAGTATTTGATCCAGCTGTTGGATTGCGCGCATTTAATCCCGGTCTTGCGGTCGACGCGTTTGGCGCGATCGGCGGAGACGGCATCACGCAGGAAGACAATACTGAGCTTCTCTTGCCGGAACAAACCAGGTTCCTGTTTAATGCGGGGACCGATTACGAGCTTCACGAGAACATTACCTTCTTTGCCGAAGGAAAGTTCGCTTTTACAGAAGCGACCGAACAAGCCGGTATTCCATTCAACGATGATATACCTATTGCCCTAGATAACCCCTTTATTCCGGCAGCCTTGCAGGCACAAATTCAGGAAATTATCGATCTAGGCGGATCGCCTGACTTAACGGTTTCTCGCGATGTTTTGGACAGTGCTGTCTTTCCAGTAGAAGATATCGAGCGGACAACGATTAGAGCAGCTGGCGGTTTCCGCGGTACGATACCAGGCCTTGGGTTCGACTACGAAGCGTCATACACATGGGGTAGAACAGAAGTAGAATCGGTCAATCGAAATGCACGTATTGAGGATCGCTACTTCACGGCTATTGACGCGGTGGCGTTGACTGCGGCTGACCTTCCAAACTTGGATGGCACTCTCAACGCTCTGCGTGCTGGCGAAGATATTCAAATCACCCCGGACTCCGCGCAGGTTGGCGACATTGTCTGTCGTTCGGAACTTGATGGCTCCATTCCCCCGTCGAACTTAGAAGGATCGCCGTTTTCAGTCGGTAATCCGCCAGTCGACCCCGATAATCCCGAAGAAGTGCGCGCGGTAAGCTTCCAGTTTGGCGACGGGCAATGCGCACCCTTGAACATTATCGGCCTGAACGCGATTTCTGGAACCGTAGGCGGGGCCAACTTCGCATTTCAAGATCTGACTGACTCAACGATCCTGACCCAACAGCAAATCCTGCTGACTGTGTCAGGAGACTCTTCGGAATTCTTCGAACTACCAGCCGGTCCGATTGGATTTGCTGCTGGCTTCGAATGGCGTGAAGATGCCTCCAACTTTACGCCTGACGGATTCCGTAGAATTGAAGATGTTGTGGCGAATTCGGCAGTCGTAAATGCATCACCGATCACGACCGACGAATTCCCTGACACCATCGATGTAATAGAGGGTTTCGCTGAAATTCAGGTGCCACTGCTAGCGGAGCTTCCGTTCGCAGAGCTTCTGGAAGTTAGCGGTTCGGTTCGCGTTTCAGACTACAACACCATCGGCACAACGACGGCTTGGTCGGTTAATGGCCGTTATTCGCCCCATGAATGGATCACCTTCCGCGGTACCTACAATGAGGCGGTTCGCGCACCGAATATTGGTGAACTCTTCGGACCGGTGGTAGCAGCAACAATAGGCGTCGGAGCAGATCCATGTGACGATGACAACATCAACAATGGCAGTGTCTTCCGTGAACAAAACTGTCTAGCGTTCGTAGAAGCTGGGTTCAACTCAGCTGACTTTCTAACAGCATTTGTATTCGGAACATCCGGCGGGAACCCAACGCTGTTGGAGGAAGAAGCCGAAACTTTCACGGTTGGGACCGTCTTCCAGCCAGGTTGGCTGTTTGATGGCCTCACCTTTGTTGCAGACTATTACGACATCGAGATTGTTAATGCGATTGACACGTTGACTGGACAGGAAATCGCCGAGGCATGCGTAGACCTTCCTTCAATAGACAATCAGTTCTGTGGCAATGTTTTCCGCAACCCTGCAAATGGCGGCGCTATCTCTGGATTTACAGCTGGCCAGATTAACCTCGCTTCACTTGCTGTTAGAGGCGTTGACTGGAGCGCCACTTATGACTTTGAGATGCCAAATTATCGCGGATGGAATTTGGGCTCGATGCGCTTGTCCGCCGTTGGTACACGCTTTCTGGAAGACACAGTGGATGGTGATCCGACCAGCGCGGAGGTGATTGCGGCAATCACCGACCCGTTAGAACAAGAACTGTCCCAAACAAGCCTCGATATCGCAAATGATGAGCTTGGCGAATTCACTCGCCCAGAATGGATCGCTACGCTTGGCATCAATTGGGAGCTTGGAAAATTTGGAGTCAACTGGCAGGGTCGTTTTGAGAGCTCCCAAAACTCCATTAACATTGTCAACGAAGATTTGGTCGATGTAGTGATCGAGAATGGCGCGGTTGTCGTAAATCCGAACACCGGATTTGTGGATCCTTCGCAGGAAAAGACTGGCGTAGGCTTCGCCCAAGACATCAGCTTTACTTATGACTGGAAGGAAAAGCTTGGTTTCTTCGGGGGCGTAAACAATCTAACGGACGAAGACCCCTTCCTCGGGTCACTTACTAGAAATGTGAACCCTCGCGGCCGTTTCTTCTTCGTCGGTGTTCGCGGCACCATCTAGGTCTGACCGAACTAGCAAATCTCAAGCAAGGCCGGTGCTTTACGCGCCGGCCTTGTTTTTTATGAGCGGCCTCACCATCGAAGAGAGTCTGCTGGGCAATGGCTCTGCTTGCTGTATGTTTAGAGTTTGGTTTGGCACTCTCACAGACTCCATATGGTTCGACGCATTCGGCTACTCTTGATTATGCTCTTTATCGGGGCGACGAGCGGCTATGCAATGTTCGCTCATGCTGATGCCAGCGGCGCAGACTCGAGAAGCGCTTCCGCCGGATCCCCCGATATGCCTATTTCCAAGTGCATCAATATTGGCGGAGCACTGGAGGCCCCTCGCGAGGGCGATTGGGGCTATCGGGTTCGCAAGGAAGATCTTCGCCGCATCGCTCGCGCGGGGTTTGATACAATCCGGCTTCCGGTCGCATGGTCATATCATTCCTCCCCTCGTCCACCCCACCGCATCGATCGCCGTTTTCAGGCGCGAGTCGATGAGGTCATTCGCGATGCACTCGACGAAGGGCTAACGGTCATTCTTGATGTTCACCACTTCTATCAGTTGATGAATGATCCAGAGGCGCATTCTGATTGGCTTGATGCACTATGGCGTCAACTGTCAGAGCACTACGAAGGTTGGCCGGAGGGACTGGTCTTCGAGTTCCTGAACGAGCCATTCGGAAAAATGGACGCAGAAATCGTCAACGCCATGAATCGGCGGCTGCTCCCGCTTGTCCGCGAGCGCCATCCGGACAGATGGATCATCATGAGCGGTTCGGGATGGGGTCATCTCGATGGATTGCTCGAGGCCGACATTCCTTATGATCCGCGTGCTATAGCCACTTTCCATTTTTATGAGCCCTTTAATTTTACCCATCAGGGCGCGACGTTTGCACCGCATGTTCCAGTTGGACGGGAATGGGGCAGCGCAGAAGATCGGGAACAGCTCCAATCGATGATGGCAGCCGCTGCCGAGTGGCGCGACGAGCATGGAATGCCTCTCTTTCTCGGGGAGTTTGGTCCCTATGAAGGGATTGATCTTGCCGCGAGAGCGCAATGGACCCGGGCTGTCCGCCGAGAAGCAGAGCGGCTGGGTATGTCCTGGTGCTATTTCGACTGGGCGACAACCTTTCGCGTCTATGATGTCTCAAGAGAACGCTGGCTGATGTCGATGCGCCATGCCCTGATCGAATAGGTTTTTCGCATTCCACTACGTCATGCTTGACATGGTGTTGTCTGAAGGCGCTCTCTTGCAGAACAGACATCACGGGAGAGAATGCGAACCATGTCAAACCTCGAAAACAAGGTAGCGGTTATAACGGGCGCAGCGAGCGGTATTGGACTGGCGAGCGTCGAAACATTTGTAACTGCGGGGGCCCATGTCGTTGCGGCCGACATTCAGGAGGAGACCGGAAAGGCCCTCGAGGATCGGTTCGGAACCGATCGCGTGCGGTTCATTCGCTGCGATGTGACCAAAGCGGATGATCTTGAAGCTACGATGCAGCTCGCCGTCGAAGCATTTGGCGGTCTTGATGTTCTCTTCAACAATGCCGGGCGCGGCGGCACGATGACGGGAATCGAGGATCTCGATATTGAGGGATACGATCAGGCAATGGACCTGCTCCTGAAGTCCGTTTTCATCGGGACGAAGCTCGCAATTCCCCACATGAAAGCGCGAGATGGCGGGTCTATTATCAATACGGCTTCTGTAGCCTCCATCTCCGCCGGCTACGGCCCGATTACCTACTCGGTTGCCAAAAAGGGTGTTGCCTATTTCTCAAAGCTCGCCGCTGCAGAGCTTGCGAAATACAAGATCCGCGTGAATGCCGTGCTTCCCGGCTTCATCGCGACCTCTATCTTCGGGGCCTCACTTGGAATGCCCCAGGACGCTGCCCTGCAAATGTCGGAGATGCTGGCCCAGAAGGGCGGCGGCATGCAGCCGATCGGCCGGGTCGGCCAAGGTACGGATATCGCGGAAATGGTCGCCTTTCTGGCCTCGGACAAATCGACGTTCATCACCGGAGGAGAATTCCTCGTAGATGGCGGCATCACGGTGGGGCCTACCCATGCGTGGAACGAAGATGCCGCAACTCCCATTCTCGACGCGATGGGCATCACTCCGGAACAGGCTGAACAGATGCGTGCCGCCATGCAGGCAACACAACAGACATAGGGTGTTTCTGGCCGGGGATAGCCCGCAAAGTATCCCCCATATTCAAGGCCCCTGCCGGAGCCTTCCTCGCTGAAATCGATCCCCCGGATCGATTTTCGGGCGCTCCGAAGCCCACGCTTTCAGTTGCGCTCCCAGTCTTTCGGTAAGCCCGACGTGGAGAAGGCTAAGCTCGGGCCGGAAGCCATTTGGGAAGGACGAGGCCACGAGGAATGGCTTCTGTTCGCCTGCCTTGCGGATGCGTTGGAGGGACCTTGCGAGGCGCTTGGCGTGGACCTCGGGTGCATCGAGCACCTTCTGCAGGGCGACGATCCGGCGGCTGAAACGACGCGCCATGATGTGGACGGGCGTCGTGCGCTGGGGAAGCTGAGAAAGATCCACACCCTCGCTGAAATCCATCACTGGCGGCAGGAGGGAGAGGCTCGGGCAACGGACCTTGGGAAAGGTGATTTCCTCAATGCCGTCAGGGGTTTGGGCGGGATCTTCGCACGGCTCGTCAGCGGGTGATTTAGACCGCGGCTTTACGGGTGCGAGGTCAAGCTCCAGGGCGAGGACCATGATCAGCTTGCGGACGAGACCTTCGAGGACTTTCAGCTTCGTGCCCGCCCGGCGGAGCTTCCACTTCACTGGGCGGCGCAGCGACAGGTGAATACCCGTCCGGCCGATCAGGCTGAACACCACGAGGCCAATCTGTTCGACCGCCAGAGGAAGAAGGGGATCATCCGTCCGCATGGGGAGAGTCTGCACTCAGGGCGAGATCGGTCGGATAGATTTCGTAGCCCGCCGCGCAGCGAACATTTGATCCAGTGGATCAAACTTATGAGGGCAAGAAATCGCATGAGATGCGATTTTCCGAACAAGGCGGTGAAAGCCCCGGCAGGGGCCATGTCTTCTTTCGGCAGCTTTGCGGGCGTTTGCAAGTGTTCAGGGTGTCCTGATAGTAGTATGCGCGAGGCGTATCACTCTAAGCTAAGTCCTCGGCATTGGCTGCAGTTGTCCATATGTGAGGGAGCGCCAAAGCCACTCTAGCGGCCCAAACCGAAAGTGCTTCAACCACAGGGGTGCGGCGGTGAGGAACAGCAACCAGACTGCAAGCGTTATCAGCATAAGAGTGCCGAGCGATAGCTGGCCAAAGAGACCAAGTCCAAGGCTGGAAAATAAGAGAAGACCGATCACCGATTGCATAATGTATACAGTGAAAGCTGTTCGACCGACGGCTGCAAATGCGGTCGCTTTCCAGCCTGATCTTACCGCCGCAACGATCAGCCCCGACCACGCCAACGCACCGCCCAGATAATGAGCATAAACGGCGACGATCAGGATAAACCCTCCCCAATCTGAGTCCTCATCGATGACCACTGGCACGACGTATCTAGCCGCTGCAATCGCTAAACCAACACCTGACCAAACTGCGTATGACTTCAGCGGTAGTTTACCGCTCAAAAAGCCCGTCTTTAGAAGGCCCATACCGATTAGTATGACCGACAGGGTGCTAAGCCAGACGCCACCAACCACGAAAAGATCCCACATATAGTAAGGCGCTGCATCAATTCGAGCAGAGATCTGATCACCAACGGTCCCAAGCATAATTTCTGACACAGTATGGTGGGCTTCGGTAGCTGACTGCCAGAGTATTGGTACATTCTCTTCGGAAACGGGGAAGACCTCACTGTATGCCCATGTGGTCATTTGAAGACCCAGACCAACAAGAATTAGCGTTACTCCTCCAAGCCTAACGAAAGGCACGGCGACGAAGCCGACCAGCGCGTACCAGATTAGGATATCGCCCTCGCGTAGGAGAATGAGATGAAGAGCCCCAAATAGGACGAGCCAAAAAAGCCGCCTCAGGACGGTTCGTACGGGAACCGGTTTTGTCCGCGCGAGCAGTAGCGCCAAGCCTGCGCCAAAGAGTGCAGTGAAGATCGTTACAAACTTTCCATGCACAAACCAACTTTGAAGGGAAGTGATCCACTGCGAAACCTCACCTTCCCACAGTGATCGATTTACATAGTGATTGAATCCATTGGCCATCATTTTCACATTGACGACGAAGATCATGAGCACCGCTATCCCGCGAAGCACATCCAAGCTGTCGATGCGTGAGGCAGCTAAGGTTGGTGAAGACGTCAAAGGCTGGTCAGCTTCGATCGAATTATCTTCGTTCTTAATCACCACGAGAGCTCGTCCCTGCGTTAGATGTTTCGCACTTTCCGTAATTCATAGCATAGCCTCTTGTGGTCGGAGACATGATCACGATTAGCTGTGCTTGCGTTCATTGCAATCGATAACCCGATGTGATTGGCCGATTCTTGGTTTTCCGAACACAGGGACAAGACGCCTTCGCCAGAAGGCTAAACGTTGGCTCAATTAAGCCTCTCGCTCCTAAGTCTCTCCCTGACCAAACGCGGACGTCACCCCGCCAGGCTGCCGCGGGACGGGTAGTCCGTCTTTCTCGCAAATTCGATCGCGGCCCGAATCTCATCAAGGGAGGACCGGCCAAACGGGCTGCTCTGTATGGACGCGTAGAACAGCTCTCCGTCCGGTCGAATTAAAAATAATCCGGGTTCGGAATATTTTGGCGGCGTGTTTTCATTGCCCGGTGAGACAAAGAGCCTCCACTCGTAGGCGTCTTCCATTGAGAGGCCGTAGCCGACATTGAGATTGTCTATTCCCCATTCTGATTTTGCGCGGTCTGCGCGCGCTTCGTCGTCCGTAGACACGATGACGATCTCGGTGCCGAGGGCCGTGAAATCATCTACCTTGCCGTTAAGCGCCTTGAGGAGCCCGCGGCAGATCGAGCAGTGCACGCCGCGATAAACCAATATCATGGTGAAGGATTCCGGCTGTTGCTCGTGCAGTTGCCAGGTACCCCCTCCCTGCAATGGAAAGGTTAGATTCGGTGCCTGACTTCCCGGGAGGATCATGGGGTGCCTCGTGGTTGATGCTTGTGCGATGTGTAGTGCTGGAAAAATTTGTTCCTGTACGAACTTATCGGGCGGATCATTTCTGCTTCCTCGGAGGTCGCAGCAAAAAAGCCTACAGGGATATTCCCGCCTCAAATAAAAAAGGGCGTCAGCCTGAACTGACGCCCTTTGATCGGGTGATGTTACTTCGGGTGCAGGATCACCGGCATCCAAGTATAGCCTTTAACGAAGGCGGACGGCGTCAGCTCTGGCTCTGCCATAACTTCGATGTGCTCGTAACGCTCTAGCAGCTGCTCCCAGAGGATTTTCAGCTGAAGTTCGGCAAGGCGGTTGCCGACGCAACGGTGAATGCCGAAGCCGAAGGAAATGTGCCGGCGCGCATTCGGCCGCTCGATCCAATAGTCATTCGGACGTTCGAAAAAGCGCTCATCGCGGTTGCCTGACACATACCACATGGCGATCTGATCACCGGCCTTGATGGTCTTGCCGTGCATCTCCACGTCCTCAAGGGCGGTGCGACGCATGTGGGCCAGCGGTGTCTGCCAGCGGATGGTTTCGGACACCATGTTCGGGACGAGATCAGGGTTCTTCTTCAGGATCTCGTACTGCTCCGGGAACTTGTTCAGGGCGTAGACCGCGCCTGTCATGGAATTTCTGGTGGTGTCGTTGCCGCCAACGATCAGCAGAATGACGTTTCCGAGGAGCTCCATCGGCACCATGTCGCGGGTCTTCTCACCCATGGCGAGCAGCGTCATGAGATCGTTGTCGCGGGGATTTACCTTCCGGTCTTCGAAGATCTGCATGAAGGTGGCGAGGCATTCGAGCATCTCGGTGCGCCACTGTTCTTCCCCACCGGGACAGATATCCGGGTTGTTCATGTTAGTGACGACGTCTGACCAGCGGGTGAGGCGACGCCGCTCCTCGAAGGGGAAGTCGAACAGTGTGGCGAGCATCATCGTCGTCAGCTCGATGGAGACGAGGTCCACCCAGTCGATCGGCTCGCCAACCGGCAGGCTGTCGAGAATGGTTTTTGTCCGCTCGCGAATGAGGGGATCAAACTTTTTCAAGCTGGGAGGGGCGACGGCGGGCTGGACCGTCATGCGCTGCTCTTTGTGTTTCGGTTCATCCATGGCGATGAACATGGGCATTTCAAAGTCTGGCGGAGCCCCGCCAAGGGTTATGCCGCCATGGCTCCAATCCGACGAGAACCGTTTATGGTCCATGTCGATGTCCATAATGTCCTTGTAGCGTGTGACCGACCAGTAGGGCCCGACGGCGCTGTCCTTTGTATAATGGAGGGGGTCTTCGTTGCGCATGCGCTCGAAACGGTCCCAGTATTTGTACTGGCGCCAGACCTCGCCATCGACGACATCAATGTCTTCCAATTTGTATGAGGACGCAGGGGGTACGGGGTCTCCGTAATAGAGATTTCCCTCGAAAAGAGGCTCGCGGGGGGTCACCTTCGGGCGCTCCAGCGCCGGGTGCACAAATGTGTCGGTATCAGCCATTATCTGTCTCCTCCTGCTGGGTTCTTCGACCCATGCCTAAAGGTGCTAACACAGAAAAGGTTTGAAAACCATGACGCAGGCGTCATTATTTTTACTGATCAGACCGGGGCTGGATATCGCTCCCGACGGGCCCTATTCAAGGCAGCCCGGAGCGCCGTGGCGAAGCTTGACCGCTCTTCGGGTGTGAGAAACCGACCGATCACAAACACTCTCGATCCATGCTCTATCCGCAGCCAGCTCATATGGGTCGCAGGTTCATCGAGTTCGACCCGGACAAATGCCGTCGGCAGTTTCGCTGATTTATCAGGCTTACCCCTTTGACTGTGGCTGAGATGCATGAACTCTCTGTCCACAAGGACCCTCGTCTGCTGATCCTGTGACCGGAAGCTCAGCCTGAAGGCGAACCATATCGCCAGAGCGTCAAGACCGAAGAAACCAAAGACAGGCCAGGCACCAATGGTGAGATAGAGAATACCTGCCGCGAAGCTGAAAATACCAACCAGGCCCATAACGATCGCAAATGCCCTAGGGCTCAGGGATGCATTTGGCGTCAAAACGGCGTCCATATAAACGGGTCGGTGCTGATCGGTCATAGCACTACTATAGTTGATTGGCCGCCAGCGACCAGTTGGCAGCGTGCGGCCTTGCGTCCCGGCCTGAATGCTCCAAATGCTCTTGCAGATGACAGATGCTGATACACTCCAAAAACCCCGGAACAAGCGAAAGCGGCGCAGTCCGGTCTTCAATGCGGAAAAGGCATCGGCGCTTTATGAGGTGCTGTCGGCGGAACGGCCTAACCCGCGAACCGAGCTAAATTTTACAAACCCTTATACGCTGGTGGTCGCTGTCGCCTTGTCTGCTCAGGCAACGGATAAGGGGGTCAACAAGGCAACGGCCGGTCTTTTCGAGCGGGCGGACACACCTGAAAAGATGCTTCAGCTGGGCCTTAAACAAGTCGAAGAACATATCCGGACCATTGGGCTCTGGAGAAACAAGGCCAAGAACGTGATCGCGCTTTCACAGATGCTAATTGACGACTTCGACGGCATTGTTCCCCAAACGCGCGACGAACTCGTGAAGCTGCCCGGCGTCGGGCGCAAAACTGCCAACGTCGTCTTAAACGAAGCTTTTGGGCAACCGACTATCGCGGTCGATACACATATCTTCCGCGTTTCGAATCGCACGGGGCTCGCTCCGGGCAAGACACCCGACGAGGTTGAACTACAACTTGAGCGCGCAACTCCAGAGAAATATAAGCTGAGTGCTCATCATTGGCTGATTTTACACGGGCGCTACGTCTGCGTTGCGCGAAAACCGAAGTGTTGGATATGTGGTATTTCTGATATCTGTAAGTTTAAACAGAAGACACTTAGGCCAAACTAGGCAACGCAAAATCTGAAAAAATTTTTATGATTCAGATATTTATGGAAACTATCATCTCTGTTTGCCAAATATTCCGGCAAAAGCAGAACAGTATCAAAAACATGTCAATTGCATTTGAGGTTTCGGTTTGATGTGGTTATACACGGTAACCTTCAAATTTGGGTCGCAGCCGATGATGAACAAAGGCAGGTGGGGAGCGGCACAAGGATATGCGCGCTGGCTCA
>JBCCIW010000092.1:0-10817 GCA_039028055.1 Pseudomonadota bacterium
GGATACTGTGTCGGCCATGAAGCCGTTGGCGAGATTGTTGAGACCGGGTCCAGCGTGCATCGTTTCAAGACCGGAGACAAGGTCATGATCTCCGCCGCCGTTGGATGCGGAGCATGCTCGCGCTGCATGGCCGGAGACGTTGCCCGTTGTGAGACCCGCAGTGGCAGGTGCTACGGGCTTGGTCGAAGTCTTCAGGGGGTTCAATCTGATTATGCAATGGTTCCTGTGGCTGACTTTGGTCTGGCAAAGATCCCCGATGGTGTGACCGAAGAGCAAGCGCTGATGCTTACGGACAATCTTCCCACAGCCTGGTTCGGTTTGAAGAACGCTGAGATAAAGCCGGGTGACGTTGTCGCGGTTGTTGGTTGTGGTCCAATCGGCCTTATGGCCGTCGAGGGGGCCTTCCTGCTCGGCGCATCACGAGTCTTCGCAGCAGACCTTGTTGCCGAGCGCCGTTCGATGGCCGAGAGGCTTGGTGCAACACCTGTAGATCCCGAAACAGCCGTTGCTGAAATAACCGAAGCAACATCCGGCAGAATGGCGGATCGTGTGATAGAATGTGTGGGCGCAGATGCAGCAATACATTTGTCACTGTCCCTTGCTTGCGACGGCGGAACTGTTTCGTGCATCGGGGTAAACCAATCCATGGAATTCACGTTTCCAATGGCGTTGGCGTTCATGAAAGGGCTGACGTTTCGAACGGGCACATGCTCCGTGCCCGCATATTGGCCGGAACTCATCCCGCTCGTTCAATCCGGAAAACTGAAGCCCGAAGCAACGATTACCCACACCATGAATCTCGAGGATGGTGCAGAAGCCTATCGGCTTTTCAATGCCCGCGAGGATGGGGCCATGAAGATGGTACTGAAACCGTAAATCGCGCGGGCTTGCCATCAGCCGCGCACTGTTGAACAAAAGACAAATAAAGCAGTCCACTAGGATTGCAGGTTAGGGAGAAACATATGGGTCGAACTCTTGTTGCCGCCGTCGCCTTTTTCGGATTGGCCGGGCAGATCGCAGATGCCGACGAAGTCCTCATCCACGCCGGAAAAGTTCTTGCCGTTCCGGGTGAGGGCTACCTGACTGAACAGACAATCCGTATCGAGGATGGGGTGATCACTGGCCTTGAAGACGGATATCTTAGGGCCCGACGCGGCGACACGGTTATCGATCTTAAAGAGGGTTTCGTACTCCCCGGGTTGATAGACTCCCACGTGCACATCAGCTCTGAACGCGGGCCTGAATCGAATATGCGGCCCCTGAGGGACTCAAGTGTTGATACCGCCCTCTACGGTGCGAGAAATGCCCTGAGAACACTGGAGGCTGGGTTCACCACAGTCCAGGACGTCGGCGGTGACAATGAAGCCGTTTTCTCGCTGAGGGACGCAATTGATAGGGGCTACGTATCTGGTCCAAGGATACGCGCATCAGGTCGGGCGGTGACACCAACTGGAGGACACGGCGACGCAAACGGCTACTCACCGGCAATTACGCAACTGGCGACTGAGATGTCTTTCAACGCTTGCAATGGCGTGGATGATTGCCGTCGCGCTGTTCGGGAAACGATCCGCAGCGGCGCAGACTTGATCAAGATCACCGCAACTGGCGGTGTGCTTTCAAATACCGCCGCCGGACTTGGCCAGCAGTTCTTCGATGACGAGTTGGAGGCGATTGCCGATACAGCACATTCCATGGGCCGAAAAGTAACGGCTCATGCTCACGGAAAAGATGGTATCGAAGCCGCGCTTCGGGCCGGAATCGATTCCATAGAACACGGCACATATCTCGATGCCGAGACGATTGCTCTCTTTAATGAAACGGGGGCCACACTTGTGCCCACAGTGTTAGCTGGCGTGACGGTTACGGGCTGGACCGAGGAAGACTGGCTTCCAGCACCGTCTCGGGCAAAAGCTGCCATCGTAGGGCCCCAGATGCTGGATATGCTTCGTCGAGCGCGAGAAGGGGGCGTGAACGTTGCCTTCGGTACCGATACCGGCGTCTCCCGACATGGCGACAACGCGAATGAGTTCGCTTTGATGGTCGAAGCTGGCTATGCGCCGGAGGAAGCAATCCGTGCTGCAACGGTCACAGCGTCCAGCCACATTGAAATGGCTGATCAGATCGGCACGATAGAGCCTGGAAAACTCGCTGATATTGTTGCTGTAGACGGTGATCCATTGGAGGACGTGGCTGAACTCCTGGATGTCGATTTTGTAATGAAAGGTGGCACCGTCTATAAGCAATAGGCGCTAGTCGGCAGGCCGACTTTCAGCGTCTCGGAGGCAGAGCGTTCGGCAAACGGGGAGGGGCAATGACGGAGAGATCGGCAAGCTTACATTTCAAGAGGCTGGTTGCAGCGGGGATAATTGTATCTTTGACCGCATGTGGCGTTTCTGAAGATGTTGCACGAACCAGTCGAGCGTCCTCAAAATGTGTTCCGCTTCCCGACGGTGAGTACCTTTTCAGTGATGGAAAGTTTCGGCCAGTCGCCAGACGCGTAACCAATGCGAGTGACGCTGGCATTAGCAGCACCGCCAACGGGAACTTGGAAACTCTGTCAGCAGAAAACTCTCAAGGGGATGCTGCCGCACCGGACTGGTTGAGCTCTTTGCCAACGAGATTCCAGGAGCTTGGTTATGGCTGGATGGGCGTCGCTATAAGGGGGCGAAGTGCTGTCATCACCGGAAATGCGCCGAGTGAATCGGTAAAGACGGTCGCTCTAGCAGCCGCGCGAACAGCGATTCTGGATGACCCGGCCATCGCAGAGGATGTCTCTATAGTTGTCGATGCTGTTCGCACTGAGGGTGGCGCACCCGGCTATGGAGCTGCATTGCTTGATCTCAGTGAAGAGCCTTCGCGGGAAGACTGTCAGTCGGCGTTTGAAAGGGTAATAGAGGGCCGTCCCATAGAGTTTCGTACGGGTAGTGCTGTGCTTCAGCCCGAAAGCGATCGATTGGTCGATGCCATTGCAGGCGTTGCAATTATCTGTGACGCCTATGGCATCGAGATTGGTAGCCATACCGACGATATCGGAGAAGACCTCCAAAATCTGAGTTTGTCGCAACGGCGTGCTGAGGCCGTTCAATCGGAAATGATCGACCGGGGCGTCCGTGGCGAAATGCTGACAGCCGTTGGCTATGGAGAGACGCGTCCCCTTGATGAGAGCGGAACACGGGCCGCTCGCGCTCGAAACCGACGCTTGGAACTCCGTGTTTCGCGTCGGCCCGGCTGACCCTGAAGCAACGCGCTAAAGCTTGAGTATCAGCCCCTCAGTCGGGTCGACATCCCCATCTACCATACTCTGCCACGCCGCCAGTATGTCGGCCTCTCCTCTGACATGGCGGGAGGTTATCATATCGCGAGCGATCGGGTAGAAGGCCGTCATGTCTGTATTCATCGTCTTGAAGAATTCAGCGGGGCCAAGTCGTTTCGCACACGTCTCTGCATGACCAGGTGCAAAAAACTGTTCGACCGGTTTTGTTGGGGCCACGCCAGCTGCCTGTCGGACTGCCGCGCCTGCCGTCGCACCAATCGCTAGCGTACTGACCATCGCATCACCCATTGCGGTTTCCAGTTTTCCTCGCAGTTCCGGATCACCCAGAAAGTCCGTATAGACCGCAGGTCCTGTATTGGGGATCTCGTCCAGTTCGTCATATCCCAGAACGTTCGTATAGAAACCGGTGCTCTCCACGAAACCCTTGTTTCGAGCTGATGTCAGCCCAGTCAGAACCAGCCCATCCCGTGTTGCTGCTTTGTGTGCATAGGCGAGGGCTGTCTTCGATGAAGCGCTGGACACCACCACGTGGGTTGGCGGCGTGTCCTTTGCCATCAGGAAATCATCGATCAGCCAGCCCGTGGCATATAGGGGGCGCACCAGCATTTGTTCGTTTTCATAGTCGGCCTGATAGGCAAGATCGTTCGCCGTCAAATGAAAGCGGCTATAGAAGGCAGGAAGCTTGGCCCGGTGCGCACTGCCATCCGTAAAGCCGCTCGGATCAAACGACACGGGTTGCACAATCAAGTCGGATGATACCGGCAGATACCCATAAACCCGGGTACCCATGGGCAGGGCGTCAACTGTTGTCTCGGAAACCGTTGCGAAACCCCAATGCGGTACGCGCCCAAGCGCGGGGTCTGCTGCCGGGAAATGCTCCCAGTAACCAGCAAAGTCAGCGAAGATCGCGTATGTCACGTTGTTTGCGGTCAGCGCCATCGTCTCGACTTTAAGTCGCGCCTGACCCGGCTCAAGCGGAGTGGTATCTCGTGTTTGCCAGCTTCCATCTCGCGGTGCTTCTTTACGAACGATAAGGTCTGTCTCTGTCATGGCGTCCTCCCATAATTACGTTTGCCGGTACCCGAACCAAAGAAGATTGGGCGTCAGCACGTCGATGTCATCAGAGCCTAACGAGTTTTGCGTTGCCGCTCAAACCGTGACCTCGCGACAAGCTCATTTCTCAGAGGCGGATGGATGCTTCCGAGGTCCTTCAGTACGCGATGTTCAGGTACCTCTTTGACGCTGCCGGGTCTCAGCTCGCCAAGTTCAAATGGGCCATAATTCGTGCGGATGAGGCGGTTCACCTTGAGACCAATGGCTTCAAGCGCGCGCCGCACCTCCCGCTTCTTGCCTTCGCGAAGCGTTACGGTAAGCCAGCTGTTGTGCCCCATAGTGCGCTCCAGCTCCGCCTTAATAGACCCAAAGATTTCGCCGTCGACTGTGATACCGGAGGATAGGCTCGCAAGAAGTTCTTCGGAAACGTCGCCATGGGCGCGTGCGCGGTAGGTGCGGTCCATACCATTGTCTGGAAGCTCCAGTGCTCGGGCAAGCTCGCCATTATTCGTCAGCAGGAGCAGACCTTCCGTGTTCAGATCGAGCCTGCCAATTGTTACTGTGCGGGGAAGGGACTTTGGCAACTCGTCAAAAATGGTGCGTCGGCCTGCCGGGTCACTGTTCGTTGTGATCAATCCCGCTGGTTTGTGGTAACGCCAGAGCCGGGTCGCTTCCGGCGGCTGGATTCGTTTGCCCGCCACGCGAATGTCTTCCCGGCCGGTGACTTTCACGGCGGGCGTAATGAGGCGCTCTCCGTTCACGAAAACCTTGCCTTCAGCGATCAGGGTTTCCGATGCCCGGCGTGAGGCAACGCCGCAGCGCGCCAGATATTTGGCTATGCGTTCTCCGTCGCCGGTTTCCGATGGACCTTGCCGATTTACAGGTTTGGATCTGGGTTTGTGTCTCGATCGCGGTCGTTTCGATCGGCCCGTCTCTCGACGCTCCGTCATGAGCTTTACTTTCGAATGTCTAATTGGCTGAGGTCCTAGACGCTCAAGCGAAGAATGGGAAGCCTCGACCTAGATGACTTCAGCTATGATCGGCGCAGCAATGACGAGCGCAACAACGACCTCAAGACAAACCCAGTATCGATTTATCCCTCCGTCTCCATTCTCGGCCTTGTCCAGCGCCATTGATAGTGTCCGGGCGAACGCCGCTCCAAGCCATGCTCCTGCGATCGGTAACACGACGAGGCCGCCCATCAGCGGATCCAGCCTCATGACGAGTAGCAGCGCCACTGCGTGAATCATCAGAAACACGCCACCGAACGTCGATCGAAATTCTGCGTATCCTCCCGGATTGTTGGGATTGGCCTGCAGTCTGAGGCTTTTTGCAATCTGCGCGGGTCGAACGAGTGCCAAAAGTCCTGCCCAAGCCCCAAACAGCAATCCCGCCGCCGAAATGTATGTCGCAATCATCAGAATGTCCTTCAAGTACGGGGAGGTAGCTAAGCCGAGCCGGGCATGTGTCCAGCCTCGGTGCCTTTCGGCCAACGCCGATGCATCCAGAACCACTGTCCGGGATTTTCGCGAATACGGTCTTCGATAAATTTCGTAATCTCGATTACGGTTCCGCGTACTCTTTCATCAATCGAACCGTTTGATTCCGGCCAAATCGGATCGTGAATGGTGACAACAAAACACGCTGGTCCGCTCCGCACAGTAGAGACCGGAACAATTGGGACATTGTATCGTATGGCCAGACGTGTCGGACCGGGAGCTGTCATTGCGTCATGACCGAAAAACGGAACCGCTATGCCCTCGCGAAACTTCTGATCATTTAGAAGCGCCACCGCCCGTCCATCCCCCAGTGCTTTCATGAGCGACCGCGTGCCCATACCCTTTGGGGTCAGGACGCCGATCCCATAGTCGTGCCTGACCGCATTGAGCCGCTTGTCGATATGGGGATTGTTGATTGCCCTGTAGGTAACGAGACAGTCTACGGGTCGGTTGCAGATCGCCGATGCCATCACCTCCCAATTGGCAAAGTGTCCGGACACAAGGACTGCCCCTGTTTTGCTTGCCTCGATAGCGTCGAGATTCGCCATCCCATTCACTTTGACTCGGCTGCCCTGAACATAGGGCCTCATCTTGTGAAGATGCGGCAGTTCTCCAGCGGTTCGTCCGACGCTTTCCCAGGCCTCAAGTGCTGTCTCTTCGATCTTCTCTTCTGTCCACTGAGGAAACGCTCGCCGAAGATTATTCAAGGCTACTCTGTGTTGGCTTAGTAGGGGGCCGATCTTCCGTCCAACCCAGCCGCCAAAGTTGGATGCTCGTTCTGGCTTCATATGTGAGACCGGCCACCAATAGATGACATCCCAGGCAATCGCCTCCAGACGCCAGAGCGCTCGACGCACCAGCGACGCGCGGTCTTCCACATCAGTTGAGCGTATGTATTGCTGCTCTTTCATCACATCGCCGTTTCCGTGATCGGCAACAGAATGCTGTTGAGCGCGTCTTCATCCTCAAATTGCGTTTTTACCTCGACGACTTCGACCCCTTCGCGATCTGCTTCGCTGAGGCGGAAAATGTCCTTTTCAGTTGTGATCAATTTGGCTTCATGTTTCGCCGCCAGCCTATGCAAAAAAGACAAGTCCTGCTGGGAGTAGGGATGATGGTCATCAAATCCCACGGTATCGACGAGGTGTGCACCATCGCTTTCTAGCGCGTCGAAGAACCTATTGGGCGAAGCTATTCCTGCGAACGCGATAAGAGGACCGTCTGGAATCGGCGATACACGTGCCAGCTTGGATCTCAACACAGGGATTGGCGCGTCCATAAGCCATTCCGGTGTCGCGGCCGCTCCGGTGACTATGATGCCGTTCGCGCGCGCTAACCCTGCAGATACAGGTTCTCGCAAGGGTCCTTTAGGGATGACATGTCCATTGCCCACTGGGTCATTGCTATCAATGACTAGGAGAGAGAGATCTTTTTGAAGAGAAGGGTTTTGATGGCCGTCATCCATAATGACCACATCAACGCCGTCCGCTTCCATGGCTTCACCGCCGTCCGCTCGGTCACGAGCGATCCACGCTTCTCCGGTGCGCGCGAGCATCAACGGTTCGTCGCCGACATCCTTGGCGGTATGAGTTTGTGGATCTACTTTCACCGGGCCAGAAAGCCTGCCGCCGTACCCGCGTGAGAGAATTGCCGCGCGCTGGCCGCGCAGCGTTAATCTGGATCGCAGGTCTTTTGCGATGGGTGTTTTGCCGCTTCCACCTGCAGTCAGGTTTCCGATGCAAATCACCGGGACGTTCAGCTGCGTTGGCGTTGTTGATCTTAAACGACGGGCCGTAACGCCGGCATAGATAGCTGCGAATGGTGTCAGAAGCGCGCGCGTAACTGGTGCTGCTTCCCGCGATTGCGGATCGAGTTGGCCTGACCAGAAATGCGGTGTCTTCATGTCGCCGATTGGGGGGCGAGTAGGGCGGCGAGTTGCCCCGCCGCATCATCCAGCCGTTGACGACCAGCCGCAAAGTAGTGCTCGAGCGATGTCCGGTCGAACGCGGGAGGTACATTGCAGGCGGACGCAATGTCTTCAGCTGAACGTACGATCGATATCGCGCCCAGCGGTTTCAGGTCTGCGACCGTATCTGCGCAGTTCGTTGTGTGGGGGCCGGTCAGTACTCGCTTGCCATAGCTTAGCGGCTCCAGTGGATTATGCCCGCCAATTCCCGGCGCGTGTGCTCCGCCGAGATAGACGTGGTCTGCTGCCGCATACCATCGCGGCATATCCCCAACCGTATCTGCGAGAAGCACCTTTGTGTCGATTTCCGGTGTTTCTCCTGCACTCGCTTGTGAAAAGCTGATGCCATTGGTGTTCAGTAAAGCCGCAATCTCATCGCCGCGTTCCGGATGTCTGGGGGCGAGGATGAGGCGCGTCTCAGCGCCCATGAGTTGAAGGCAATCTATCAGCAGCGCTTCTTCTCCAGCATGCGTCGATGCCCCTAGCAGGATCGGGCCCTCCCACGGCAAGGTCTCGCGCTCTTGAGCGTTTGCCAGCGTGGTCTTATCGACTGTCTTCAGATTTCCGAAGGCCTGGATATCAGACCCGATAAGGTGAGAGAGCCCGGTCGCTGTGCGCCGGTCCGCAGCAAGGATCAGATCAAACCGGCCGAACAGGGCGCGCGCCGTTCGCTTCAGCCGGCTCCAGCCGGAGATGGACTTGTCCGTCATGCGGGCGTTGACGAGGGCGAGGCGGGCGTCGCTCGATCTTGCGGCCATTAGCAGGTTCGGCCAGATTTCTCCCTCGGCGAAGATGCACAGATCCGGCTTCCAGTGGTCGATGAACCGGCGCGTCGCGGACGGCGTATCCACCGGCGCGAGCTGATGCCGAGCATTCTCCGGCAACAGGTCGGTGATCAGCTCAGCTGACGTTCTGGTCTGGCTGGTAAAAAGCAGAAACGCATTTGGTCTCAACTCCCGGAGCGCCTTCGCCAGCGCCACAAGCAGCCTCGTTTCACCGATGCTCGCACCGTGCAGCCAGATGACCTCGCCCCCCGGCCGGGCCGGCAGGCTACGCGCCAGCCGTTCGTCCGTCCGTTCAGCGAGTTCCTTCCCGGTCGCCACGCGCGCGTTCAAGAGCCGCGGCACGAAGGGCGATAGTCCGGCCGTCGCCATACGATAGACTGTCAGCGCTACCGTCATGCTGCGTCCGCCTTCGCATCCGATGGGGATTCAGGGTCGATGTGCGGAGCGCCGCAGAGCGCTTCAGCCCGCCGCGTTGCCACGTTGAGCGCAGACTCCAGTTCCTTGCGCATCGCTTCCGGCGACCCGGCCTTGGCAAGCGTAACCGGTTCCCCGAACACAATCGCTCCCCGTGCAAAGGGAATGGGGATCTGAAATCGGTCCCAGGTCGAAAGCCTCTTAGACGGGGCAGTGGCGAGTGCATAGGGGAGGATCGGCACATTGGCCCGGCGCGCAAGCACGATAGGGCCGAGCCCGGCGCGTTGCCGCGGTCCGCGAGGACCGTCAGGCGTAATGCATACCGCTCCGCCCGATCGAAGCAGTCTAGACGCTTCAGCAACAGCCGCGCCGCCGCCCTTGTCTTTTGACTTGCGTTTGTAGGTCGAGGATCCGCGAATGCCCTCAAGGCCGAGATGCCGAATGGCCCGCGCCACCGGTTCCGCATCGCGCGACAGGGAAATCAGCATCGCCGACGGCGCGGCGCGTTCCGGCCACCGCCGCATGAATTTGGTCCACCCTGTGGGCAGCGTCAGAATTGTCGAGTGCCAGGCGGCAACGATCAACCCGCTCGGTTTGGCCCATGTGGCTTTGGCCGTGTCTAGCCCCTCAACCCGCCAGCGAATTGTGCGTCCGCAAAGTGCCATATATGCCCAGATCAGGGCTCCCAGTGCCATGGCAACCGGGGTGGAACGCAACACGCTTTTCATGGAAGCGATTATAAAGGGGTTTGCACGGCAGGCTAGGGGCGCGCGCATCCCGTTGCACAGGTGGTTTTGCACCCTTTTTCTGCAGAAGTCCGACTTGGCCTGACTTGGTTCTGACCAGCCGGGAATTCGCTAGGAGCATCCATTCCGGTGCATAATATTGACGGCAGGGATGCGAGCAAATGGAGGCATGCTTTCATCTGCCGAATCATGTCCGACGTGCTTCCGAACTCAAACCAATTCGAGGTCCTCTGCAGATTTGGCGCTGGCGAGTATGGAATCTTTAGCGGGCGTGAATTCAATGCCCAATTGTTCACGCGCTTTACGATTATCATATAACCTTTCATTGCCGAGATTAGGCAGGATGGGTTTGATTTGCGGATTGAAATTGGAGAGTATTCTGGCGAGCCATGTTGGTAACTCACGGGTCGGTATTTTTCTGTTCGGATAGGCCTTCGCAAGAATATCGCCAACTTCTTTGAACCAAAGGGTATCAGCGCAAACGATGAACCGCTCGCCCGCCGCATCTGTTTTCTGCATAGCCGCAATATGGGCTTTTGATACGTCTCTCACATCGACGACGCTTTGATGCAATTTTGGATAAGCTGGCATTTCCCTGTTCATTGGCGCTGTGACCATTGAGAGTGAGGTCGACACATCCTTGCTCATTGCCGGTCCCAAAACAGCACCAGGATTGATAACCGCCAGCTCCAAGCCAACACCATCCATACCGACATATTCCCAGGCGGCTCGTTCGGCGAGCGTCTTGGATTGCGAATAATACGAAACCTTGTCTGGCCGGGTCATATCCGTCCAGTGCGTTTCATCGAACATGGGTGGTTCACGTCCGGCCCAACCAGCACTTATCGCGGCAATGGATGAGGTCATTACGACGCGTTTGATCCGGGCCGCTTCCGCTGCCTTTAATACCCTCAGGGCACCATCTCGGGCTGGCCGAATAAGCTCATCTGCGGATTTCGGTTCGGTGGGTGGAAAGGGTGACGCCACATGATGAACAAATGTCACGCCATCCATAGCCTCGGCCCAGCCTGAATCATCGCTAAGATCAGCGCTGACCAACTCTATGTCTATCGGTCGGCC
>JBCCIW010000093.1:0-10658 GCA_039028055.1 Pseudomonadota bacterium
CCCAACCCTAGTCAGGTTGGGTTCTTCATTTTTGCGCTGCTCTATTTTGCGCAGATTAGATAACCGAATGAAGCACTTTCGGCGCGTAAGCAATCTCTGCATTGACCCAACAAGAATTCATCATTCGCCATTCAATAGGTACTCAGTCGGTTGAGAACTCGCCGCTCCAACGTTGAAGTTCAGCTCTAATAGTCTCGATTTGAGAATTGTCTGCATCTAGCAGAATTGGTGATCCGCGGAGCTGGGTCAGCGATCCATTTGATACCTCATAAACGTCATTTGCTTTCTCGATTAGAGCAGGACGATGAGCTACAACAATGCGTGTGATGGGAAGGCTAGCAATTAGTTCTGCGATTTGGGCTTCAGTGCTCGGATCAAGGTTCGCAGTTCCTTCATCAAGGAAGAGCACTTTCGGCCGACGATAAAGGGCCCTAGCAAGTAGAACTCTTTGACGTTGCCCCCCGGATAGTATGGAGCCCATATCACCAACAAGCGACATGTATTGCATCGGCATCATCTGGATATCGTCGTGAACCTGCGCCGCAACAGCCGCCTGTTTGACGAGCTCCATGTCAAGATCGGGATCAAAGAAAGCAATGTTGTCGGCTATGCTGCCTGACAACAGTTGATCAGTCTGAGAGACAACCCCTACATTTGCTCGCCAACTCCTGTAGAGATTTTGCGATGCGGGCTGGTGGTCTAGGAGAACCTCTCCTTTGTTTGGCTTATACAAACCTAGTATTACTTTCAGCAGAGTAGTCTTTCCACTTCCAGATGGGCCCACTAGAGCTATGAAATCTCCAGCTCTAATTTCTAAAGACACATCATCCAGAACCCATTTATCGGCCGCACCGTAGCGGAAGGATACCCCCCTTAATGACAAATTTCCGTCGGCACTATAGCCCGTTGTTATGGCTGAGTCGTCAATATCCAAAGGTGCTTGAACAATATCCCCGACACGTTCTAGGTGTAACGATAATAAACGGAATTGTATCACCTGATTAATTAGTTCCAATGTTCGATCGGTCAGCGTTTGTCGAAAACTCATGAACGCGAAGAGCATTCCAACACTGAAGCCACCACCATCGAGAATGATCTGCGCAGCGAGGTAAATGACAATTATCGTCTGCATGCCCGTAATGAACTCTTGGACTGCCGTCATACCGATACTGTATTTCCCAACGGAATACCCGGCATTCGTCACATCAGCGAATAAGTTCCTCCAACTTGCTTCGCGCTCCGCTTCGCGTCCCATGAGTTTGACTGTGTTCGCTGCTCGAATACTTTCCATTACATAACTTTGCTCTTTCGCGCTTGTTACAATTTGTTCCTCTATCCGACGCCGCTGCGCAGGATAGAAGACTAGCGTTGTCAACAGACTTAAGACGAGTGCTAGAACGACTACGGAGGCCAAAACTGGTGAGTAGACGAACAAAATAACAGCGGCGATAATCGCCATTGCACCATCAATTAAGGTGGAAACAAGGCCTGTAGTGATTATGTTCTGAATTGCGCCGACGGATCCAATACGAGACAGAATATCACCAACATGGCGCTTCTCGAAGAAATCTGTTTTCAGACGGAAGAGATGTCGTACCAGGTTGCCAACCATCTGAAAACTGAGCAAAAAACCTAGTGATTGCAGCGCCCAAGAGCGCAACGTTGAAATACAGACCTGGATCACCAACAGAGCACCAAAGCCAAACGCCAATACGGTAACCAGATTTCTGTCCGCTGATTGTAAAGCTTCGTCTACAGTAAGCTGAAGATAAAATGGTGCAGCAAAAACTGCAATTTGTAATGCGATCGATAATCCTAGGATTTGAAATAATGCGGCTCCAAACCCTTCCAAATCGGACCAAAGATGACGAATACTTACCTTTTGTCTGGCCCTTACACGTTTAAACTGTTTGGTTGGATAGAGTTCCAGAATTACCCCACTAAAGTGCTTAGAGACGTCTTCCAGACTTAAATCACGTTTTCCTCGTGATGGGTCATGTATTGTTATGCCATCTCGTCTTACTTGCTTGAGAACCACAAAATGGTTCAGATCCCAATGTAATATGGCGGGTGCTTTAACTTTACTTAGAGCATCGAGCTCTACACGGAGCGCTCTCGTACCAAAGCTGAGCTCATCAGCAATGGCCATCACTGACCTCAATGTTGCGCCAGACATAGATAACGAATAACGCTGGCGAAGTCCATTGAGATCCACATCGTGCCCGTGGTAACGAGCAATCATAGTTATACAGGCTAGCCCACATTCCGCTGCCTCAGCACCGTGAACCACTGGCAGACGACGAGCTCGCGAAAAATTCAGAACGTCAATCATCATAAGTATTAGTTTAGAATTTGCACCCAAGATTAGGGTCGGATATTACTCCGATCCGGACCAATCAAGTACGCTAGGAGCGGGTTAAATTAAAAATTATTTCAATAGAAAGCTGCCTCAGTGTTTGAAATACCACTTCAGGCGTTTGTCATATGAATGGTGCTGCCATGTTTAGATTCCCGCGAAATCCAAATTCATAACAAAATATATTTTAGACTACCGACTAGTGTTTCCGCCCATAATAGTCCAATTATAATAACAACTGTTCCCTGAAGAGCAAACATACGCCTGAAAATGATAGCGCAAAGTGCTGAGCCAAATTTTCAAACTAGCTGGCAGGGTATTTCCGTAAAGCAGGTAGCATCTACGAGACATGATTAGTTCCCGGCCCAAGGCCGCTGGCTGAATATGTCAACGAGATTCGTTATTGTGTTTTGTTGACCATAACTGATCGGAAATGAACCAGACGAACGGGGCTAACACAGCAGCTACGAGTAAACCGATAGCTAAGTTAGCAACTAATCCGTTGTCTGAAGCAATTCCATCTCGAAGAGCAAAAACTGCCGCTAAGCTGAACATTCCTACCGTTCTGGCATTCCACTTAGTCCTTGTCATTCTTGTATCCTTATAAGTTTTGGTCATGCATTCTTTGAGTGAGATGGCTGCGCAGCTGCTATCAAAGCGCAACCATCACTCTTTAATGTCAGATTCTCGAGTTAGCGTGCTTTTATTTGAGTTTCTCTAATATCTCTTCCAGCAAAAGTCACAAATCCAGCGACTAACGCGCCGCCGAAACCTGCCGCTGCACCAACTGGACCGAATGCGGCCCCAGCGACTCCGAAGACTGTAGCCTCGACAAAAATTCCTAGAAATTCTCCTTGCCGATCTCTACCCTGACCGCCCGAGACATAGTCTAACTCAAAATTGGCTAGCTCTCTAATGCCGCCAGAGATAGACTTCCTTTCGAAGGAAAGTTCAGAACCGCGAAACGATGCAACGTCGTACATAAAAAAACTCCATTATTCCCAAAAAGTGCAATTTGCACGAAAGAATGATTTACACCCTAACCTACACTTGCAAGTAGGTTTTTTCAACTTTCCGGTGGTTTTCTTCATTGACTTCAAGTTACTTAAAGTAGGAATTTCCGATTCGATCCTTGTAAATTGTAAAAACAGTTGGTTGACGAAACTGTCGATTGTGTTGGAACCGCACTTGTATCGGTTATTTGTGTCGGCGCGAGGGCAGTACTCTTTATTAAAGGTGGAAGTCGAAGTTGAGTAAGCTATTCAGACCCGAGGCAGCAAGACATGCTGCAAGCAGATTGAGAGGAGAAGTGGTGCTCGTATCCCCTCTTCCCATTTGGCTACTATGGGGTCTCTTTATTTTTGTTTTGATCAGCGGCTTTTGGTACGCGTCATATGCGACATATGCGCGAAAAGAGGTTGTTATAGGTTGGCTATCCCCAAAGGCGGGAATTGTGCGAGCTACAGCTTCTAGAGGAGGCACTACGGTCGAACTACTTGTGTCGGAAGGTGAAGAGATCGAAATAGGGAAATCACTTGCTAAACTTAGACTGTCAGCATCATCACCGGAAGGCGATGTTGGTGCGGCAATCGAGGCGACACTAGATGCGCAATCAGCGGCAAGCGATGCGCGCGCGAAAGCTACGTTGCAGCGGCTCGAAAAAGACGAGTTGAGGCTCTTAACCCAAAGGCGTGGTGTCCAGTCAGAGCTTGCGCAACTAAGCGCTCGGATAGAACTTCACACAACTCGCACTGAACTTATGCGAGCAGATGCCGATCGCGCGGTTAGAGCCGCGGAGGAAGGACTTCTTCCGCAAGTTGAGGCTGACGCGCGAGTAATCGCACACTTGGATTCTCAGATTGCGCTTGCAACGCTCAAGCAGTCTGCCGCTCTGTTGGAGGGCCGCATAGCAGACTTCTCTTCTCAGTTGGACGCGATCCCGATTGAAACAGAGCTCGCGCTTGCTGATGCCGAGGCAGCCGCGGCAGCTCTTGAAGAGAGAACGACCCAAACAATCGTTACAAACGAGTACATCGTTACGAGCCCGATTAGTGGACGGGTTGATGCGATCACGGTCCGGCTAGGCCAGTCGCTTCGTCCGGGCGATGCAATCGCAGCTATCTCCCCAATTAACGACGAACTCATTGCGGAGCTTTATGTGCCATCACGCGCGGCTGGTTTTATACAACCCGAGCAAGAGGTTCGATTGAAGTATCAAGCCTTTCCATTTCAGAGATTTGGAATTGGGGAAGCGCAAGTCACCTCAGTCTCACAAACTGTCTTGTCACCTAGCGAGGTTCCTATACCGGGCGTTCAGCTTCAAGAGCCTGTATTTCGCGTGTCGGCGCGACTGGAACGAGAGAGTGTTGAGGCTTACGGCGAGGAAATACCTTTGCGTTCCGGGATGCTCTTATCAGCCGATATTATTTTTGATCGCAGAACGCTTTTGGAATGGCTTTTGGATCCACTTTACGCCACGGGTCGCTCATAACGGCAAGTATTATCTTGCGGTACATCCGGATATCCAGAGACGGCATAATACTCCGAAGCTTATCTACCACTAACTAGGAGGAACCCGCTGCCCTCGTACTTTGGGGCATGATGGGGACATGACGGTTTGAACCGAAACTGATTTCTTTGAACTTTTTGCTACGCAAAGCTACGCTATGCTACGATAAACTACCGAAATAACAGTGTTTTAGGATTTGAGACTGCCTTGCCAAGGTTGGGGTCGTGAGTTCGAATCTCATCGCCCGCTCCAATTACATGTTGTCTGCTTAATTTTACAATTTGTAGATAAAGAACAATCGGAGACATCTCCGGCGTTGCGGAAACTGGCAGAATGAAATATGCAACGCTGGCACTGCGTGACATCACCAGCGCTTCTGAAAGATAAGCTGTGGGTCAAAGCCACTAGGCCTTAGCGCTCGTTACGTGGGAAAAATTAAATTCCTCAAAGTATTTGCAGGCGAAGACTTATCCCTGAAGTTGGATAGATTTGTCAGTACTGCAATACCGAGATTTGCATTCGGTTGCCAACCCGCGAATGCCGAAAATCCTGGCACATCTCCAGCATGACCAAGCCATCCATTATAATTTGCTAAACAAAAACCGTATCCAAAATCATCGCGAATATTTATAAACTCACGTTGTCTCGCTACAATTGAAGGTTTCAACCCATCTGCCTTGATGACGTGCAGCGCCGCTTTCAGAACTCCATCTACCTGTCCCTGCATATCGCCCGCGGCATCTGCCCAAGATGCGCTGAAACTGGTCGCGTCAAAGAAATGGCGACCATATTCGACCCCGCCCCCCTCAGGGCCGTATCGATAGCCCCTAGCAAACGGCGCAGGCAAAGTATGATCTTCGGCGAACCTAAGCCCAACCACATCTGCGGGATTCAATACCAATTCCTCCAATAGCACCTCAATGGACAAACCAGTCGAGCGTTCCGCGACATCCGCAAGCAACGCAGTATTGGTGTTGGAGTAGCGGAAAACGCCAATCTGTTGATCAGGACTGGTTCCAGTCCATGCTACTTCAAACATCTCCTCGCGACTGATCCGGCGGGAGGGCTCCCGATTAATACGCCCGCGGAATTCACTAGATTCTATCGGATTGAACAAACCACTCGTATGATTACCCAGCATTTGAAGCGTAATCTTCTCCCCATTGGGGACATCATCTCGAAAATCCGATACCGGTTGGTCAAGGCTCAACGCGCCATTGTCAGCGAGCTTAAGAACAATATGACCTACGAAGAGTTTCGACACGCTGCCAATGCGCATCCACATATCGGCAGTCATAGGTGAAGCGCTAGCTTGATCAGCAACACCGTAAGCGCGGATCTCCACAGGTGCATCGCCACGCTGAACAGCGACTATAGCTCCAGGCAATCCGAGACGATTAGTCCGCTCAAATGCCGCACGGCCTCTAAGAGATAAGTCACCATACGGGGACCCGCTGCTAGAGTTCGCAAATTTCGGGTCGCCGGGCCCACGAACGCAACTGCTGCTGCTGCATGCAGCAGCGCCTGCAGACAACATAAAGGAACGTCGGGACAATGTACGCGCTGTCGCCATTAGACAGATTTAACTCCTTAGTTTTGAAAGCACGCTCGTCAGGTTCACGCCCCTCCGATTTAGAATAAGTAGATTACTTTGGCATCCAATATATTACCTGCAAATCTATGGATGATTTTCCGCTCTCCATTTTAAATGGAAAGCCTCAGCGGAGTAATACTTCCGCTGATCAAAGAGGTTATCGCCTAAACTGCAAACCGAAACCAAAGACTTGCGGCTCGCCCACAACCACGCTGCCGCCCGCAGCCGCAGCATTAGCTAGATACGTATCGTCAAATATATTTGATCCGAAAACGAAAATATCGGTGTTGTCGAAAACTTCATAACCAAGTCGAAAATTTACAATTGACCTTGGGTCGTTCGCAGGAAACCCCTGACCATTTGGGAGTAACGGCTCAGAATTATCTGCCAAATTAACATCGATCGTCCCAGACAAACCAAAGTCATAGGCGAAGTCCGCGCCAATAGTCACAGTGTAGTTCGGCGCAAACGGAAACTCATTTCCTTCCAGCGATAATGACGGGTCCGCGATAACTTCGGGTCGCTCATCAGCCCTGATGTCTGTATCCAATACACCAATAGCTGCAAATAAGGCCCAGTTTTCAGTCAACTGATAGTCGATGTTCGCCTCTATACCATAGAGTAGACTCTCACCTGCATTGACCACGGCCGTATCTTGAGGTGTTGGTGAAAGCGTTACCTCAAGCTGTTGGTCTTCCCAATCTATAAGGAAGGCGTTGGCATTGAACCGGAAACGACCGTCCGGCGTTTGGCTTCTAAACGCGATCTCATAATTCCACGAGCGCTCCTCATCGAATATGAAAGCCTCTCCCCGTACCGGATTAATTCCAATTCCTCCCGGTCGATAAGCGCGCTGCGCGCTGAATGATAGCGAAACATTGTCCGTGAAATCATACGTCACAACACCTTTTGGCAGGACCACATCAAATGATTGGCTTTCATCCAGCGCGATCGGCACGAAAAAGTTTGGGCCAGCAAGAACGCTTACCGCGCCTTGGGCAAATGCCGGGTAAACACTGACAATATTCTGCGCCGCCTCCGCAGCGGCAACCGCAGCATTATTAGCTCCGATCAGCGGTGTGAATTCCGTGATGAGCGACGTCGTTACAGCAGGTAGAAGCCCCGGGTTTCCGTCAGCCACAGCGAGTTGGTCCGTGTCCTCAAGAAGAATGTTGGTTTGCTCCGCACCAAAATCAGCTTTCTCTCGTTCATATCGCAATCCACCAGTAATTTTTAGTCGATTGGTTATATCCACGTTGATCTCTGTGAAGGCCGCGAACGTATCAAACTCAGGATTGAATACGAAATCTGATTGCAGCGGTAAGAAGTCACCGAAAACAAGGGGATCATTCAGCAGTTGGGGCGCGCCGGCCGGAACCCCCAACGTTATACCGTTGGGTGGTGCAATACCGATCGTCGCGGCCTGAGTCGCAGTCTGGAAAACACCGTTCAATCCGAACAGACCCAGATTTACACCGGGAACCGAGAAGCTCTGGCTAGCGACTGTTCTATCGTCATTTTCACGATTTGCGTATAATAGCCCGACCAAACCATCGAACCTTCCGATATCGAATAAAAGACGGAATTCTTGCTGAAAGTCTTCCTGTTCGCGCTCGTCAATACGCGACGCGGGCGTAGGCACATCGATCGCCGGCAAGCCGTCGAAATCAGCTATCTCATCGGTCTTTAAAGTCGAGTATGTCGTCAATGAAACAAGGTCGATTGACGGTGTCAGTTCCCAATTCAGTTCAGACGAGAACAACGCAAGTTCACGATCCGTAACCGTTTGGACGTCAAGCAATTGGATGCGCTCATCTGGATTTGCAGCGCTGACCAGAGACGATCCGTCCGTTTCGTCCAGATAAATCCCGGTGAGGTTCCACTCCAAACCTGGCAAGGCAGTTGGCGTGAACCTTAATTTGCCGCGGATCAAAGCCGTATCTTCAGCATCACCATTAGTGCCATCCGGACGTTCTATGAAGCCGTCGGATTCGGTGTACTGACCAGCTAGGCGAAATGCGAGTTGATCTTTGATAATCGGGCCACCAAAGGCTGCCGACAGTTCAATTGTATCCTCAGTCGCGTATGTTGCACGGCCTGCCCAATCAAACTCATCGGTCGGGTCCTGAGTCTCTACATAAATAGCCCCAATCAAAGAGTTGCGCCCTTGCACAGTTGATTGAGCGCCTCGTAAAACTTCTATCTGGGCAACATCCCACGCATTTGAGATTGCAGCTCCTGCAGCCTGATTTGGTACAACTGCACCATCAATATATAATGTCGACACAGGTGTGTTACTGCCACCAGTAACCCCTTGAGACTGCACACCTCGGATCGAAAACTGCTCGTTCCTCCCGCTACCCGTTGTTACAAAACCGGCATTGCCAACTCGGCGGAGAGCATCCTCCAGATCAACGATATTGAGGCGCTTGATATCTTCGCTCGTTGTTACATCAACCGACGTCACTGTGTCCTGTAATGAACGATTTTGTTTCTCGCCGGTGACCACGACAAGATCCATTTCCATCTGGTTTTCTTCGTTAGACGAAGGCCCATCTTGCGCCGAAGCGGGAGCACCTAATACAGCCACAAGTGCCGATGCCGCAGCACCGGAAAAGTATCTTTTCTTTATCATGCTGACCTCCCGATCTAGATTCTTAAGAGGCCACAGAAACGATCTTTTCGCAATACGATCGTACTGTTTTTAGCGAAACGTGTCATTCAGGTCGTAAAAAAAAGGCCGCTACACACCTCAGAAGGTGAGCCAATCATAAAATATCGGAGTTCGGCTGGAGCATTCTTGGCACCATCTAAGCGACCGTCACGTGCCTCGACCCTAGACGGCACCGCAGATCAATGCATAGGCTTTGGTCAAAGTGTCTTCCAGGCTCTTACCTTGACCATTTATGTGCCCCAGCCGCACAATCACAAGGTCAAGCGAGGGCACCATTACGACGCGCTGACGACCACCTCCAGACATTATGAATGCATCCTCAGGCAAGGTTGGCATAATTTTATCCGAGTTCACGTAGCAAAATCCGCCATAAGCATGACCCTTTGGCCATGCATGACGGGCAGGTGTGCGCATGAAGTCAGCATAGTGTTCAGGTATGATCTGTTCAGAGCCCCAAGCACCTCGTTGCAAATGAAGTTGACCCAAACGAGCCCAATCCCTGGCGCGCCCATAATCGTGGCCAGAGATCAGAAAATGGCCATGGCGGTCTGTCTCCAAAATCATGCCATTGGCACCAATCTGATTCAGTAGCTGTTCGTAGGGCCACGTGAGAAAGGCTTCAATATCACCGCCGCAGGCACGCTCACGGAGCAAGCCCATGGTCAATAATGGATCGCAATTGCGGTAACGACCGCTTGTACCAGGCGGGTCTTCCAGGGGCTTTTTCAGACAGAATTCGTGCGAGTTCACCCCACCAGCATAGACGTAGATATGGTCAAGAAAATTACCGCCTTCTTGCTTGCGACTACTATCCTCGGTGCGGCCATAGCTTCCGGTGAAATGCAGGCCACTCGCCATGTTTAAGAGATCTCGGGCGCGAATATTCGCCCGTTCATCGCCGGACCAGTCAGCGAACAGATCAGAAGAGTCCAGTTCCACGTGCCCCTGCTGAAGCGCCACACCAAATAGTGTTGCCGCGAGCGATTTTCCCATCGACCAGGATTCAAAACGCGTTTCGGCATCAAAAGGATCCAGATAGCGCTCGGAGATCAGCTCGCCTTTATGCAAAACCACAAAGGCATTTGTCATGTGACGAGGATTTTCAAAAACGAGGTCTTCAGCGGCTTGTATGGCAGCTACTTCCAGGCCCGAAGCCCCAGCTTCAGCGCTCACGTCTACCTGATCAAGCGGCGTCTTGATCCCGGTATAAGTATCTCGCGGAACCTCCTGCGGAACGAAGGCTGGTTCATCATCGACAGAGGAGACAACAGCGACGCCCTGATCACCGAACTTGCGGGCATAGGCCTTGCGCCCATTCAGAGTAAGCGAGAGGCATGACTTGCCTTCGTGCAGCTCGATATCCGGTTGAAGCGACATCAACCCAACTGGATCACCGTCCTGTATCGCTTGCCGAACAATTTCATCGGACGCGGCCATCCAGTTACAACTCTCGTAAAACGTTTGCAGAGGATTACGATAAGTATGAAACAGTCCGGAGGCGCAGACCTTTGTCGCCCATGACAAA
>JBCCIW010000094.1:0-10621 GCA_039028055.1 Pseudomonadota bacterium
AACCGGGCTCGGCGTGAATCTGAGCCGTTCGGTGCCTTTTGGCACAGTTGGATAGTTGATCGGTTGGACGTAGATGCCAAAATCAAACAGCAAGATATCGGACAGCGCCTTACAGCGTTCAGGATCTCCAACGAGAAGCGGCACGATATGCGATTCACTCTCCATAACCGGGAGCCCCGCCGTATACATCTTCGACTTGAGCTGCTCCGCTTTCGCCTGATGAATGCGGCGAAGGTTTCGACCTTCGTCGGTCCGTAGTTTCCGGACACTGCGAAGAGCACCTGCCGCCATTACCGGGCAGGTAGATGTTGTGAAAATAAAGCCAGAGGCCATCGATCGAATAGCGTCGATCATCGTGGCATTGCCTGCAATGTACCCGCCCATCACGCCGTATGCCTTGCCGAGTGTGCCCTCGATGATGTCGATGCGATCCATCAGGCCATCGCGTTGCGCTACGCCGGCTCCCTCTTCTCCGTAGAGACCGACGGCGTGTACTTCATCGAGGTAGGTGATTGCTTCGAATTCATCTGCGAGGTCACAAAACGCTTCGATGGGGGCGATGTCGCCATCCATGGAATAAACACTTTCAAACGCAATCAGTTTCGGACGGTCGGCATCGTCATTCTCCATGAGCGCGCGGAGATGGCCAATATCGTTGTGCTTGAAAATGCGTCTGTCGCAGCCTGACCTACGGATACCCTCTATCATAGAGGCGTGATTTAAAGCGTCCGAATAGATGATAAGATTTGGCAGTATTTTGCCTAAGGTAGACAGAGTGGCCTCGTTCGCCACGTACCCCGACGTGAACAGAAGCGCTCCGGTCTTGCCATGAAGATCGGCGAGTTCCTCCTCCAGATCGACGTGATAACGTGTAGTTCCAGAGATATTTCTCGTTCCACCGCTGCCTGCACCGAAGCTATCAATGGCCTCGTGCATGGCTTCCGCGACATCGTTGTCCTGGCCCATACCGAGATAATCGTTAGAGCACCAAACGGTGATTTCACGTTCTTCGGCCTGATCCGGAAAGCGTGCCGTCGCTTTCGGAAAATGGCCGCGATGCCGGTGAAGATCCACGAATACGCGATATCGGCCTTCGCCGTGTATATTGGCGAGCGCTTCTTCGAAGGCTTTCAGGTGTCTCATGATTTGGCTTTCGTGCGGGGTGCCTAAATAGATAGCGGGTGTCGGTAAAAAACAAGCGAAGAACCGCACACGCGCCGTTCTGTCGCAAGCACGCTAAATGGTTAACGATGCGCGAATTGCTGCTCATCAATTGAGCCCGAAACTTACCAGTTTTGAAGGATTTATCTGCCATAACTGATAACTGCGTACCTCAGAGGGGCGCATCAAAAAATTAAGAGTGACCCCTCGGGGTTTGGGTTAATTGGAGTGAACCTATGAAACTACGTAAGCTTATGCTTGCGGGCGGTGCTGTTGCCGCTCTTGCCAGCGTACCTGCTCAAGGTGCGGTCGTTGATAATCCGCAATTCCGCGTTCTTGGCCTAGTCATTGTTTGGGGTGCAGACGGCGCTGACAATACACCTGTTGTTTCCGATTTCATTATCGACACGGCAACTGGAGTGAGCCCGGACACTGACCTGATCACTCAGGACGTGCACACTGTTGTAACTGGCTCTCTAACGCCAACGCCAGACGCTGTTGCTACTGACGCAACACCGTTTGACGTAACAAACTCAAGCCTTGGACCAAGCGTTTCTACCGACACGAACAGTGACGGCGTACTTGACGCGTCTGATGGCGGTTTCTCCGGCTTCTTCATCGATCAGACAACCGACGTTGAGCTCGCCTCTAACGCCCAGACATCCAGCTTTTTCGTTGCGTCAAACACGGCTTTCGCCATCAATGGTTCAGCGACTGAAGTCAGCCCAGATCCAACGGACGACTACGATCTCAACGATATCACTTGGTCGATGAGCGTAACGCCAACTGGAACCAATGGCGGCGCTTTCGCCTTTGGTGCCAACGCCCAGGACCCGAACGGAACACTTGGTTCGCAGCAGGACCTCGGCGATTTCAACGGAACTGCTGTTTACACGGCAAGCCGTCGTACCGCCGCCACACCAGGCAGCATCGCCCAGCAGTCTGTACGCTTCGACGTAACCTACTCGCTGGCTCCTCTTGCCGGTCTCGCAGACGACCCGCTAACACCAGGCGTTGACGAAAGCCTGACTCGCGTAAGCGGATATGACTTGTCACAAGGTGCGGGCGGCGTTGAAGCCAACGTTGTCTACACTGTCTTCGTGCCATAAGCGCAGATTGACACTTAGAATTTGGAGATCGCCCGGTTTCACGACCGGGCGATTTTCTTTTGCGCGAAATGTCGGTTTATCCGACATATTAACCGTCACTTACAGCGTAATCGCAAAGTTTAGACACTTCTTGGTGGTAACTTAAGCAAGATCGATTAAGTATAAGGTATTGAACGTTTTTCATTCTGCTCACAGTTCAAAATCCTGATGTGATGCGGTGTTTTGGGAATAATCGGTGTGAAGAAGTCGGTCCTGCTTGCCCTTCTCATCCTGTTGGCGCTTATGGCGTATTTTGGCGTTCGCACCGTTTTGCGGGAGCCAGACGATACGGCAGTGGCGGCACCTGCTAATCTCGCTGTGCAATCGACTGCTGCTGCGAATGAGAGACCTGATGTGATCTTCATGCGCGCGCAGGCTGAAGAACATTCAATCTATTTGTCGCTAAAATCGCGGACGACTCCTAATCGTGCCGTAACTGTAAGAGCTGCCACTACTGGAACTGTTACCGCCGCACCGACAGCTGAAGGCGCAAGCGTAGCGCGTGGTACGCCTCTATGCCGGCTAGATGTGGCGGCCAGACGTGCACGACTTGCTGAAGCGGAAGCTATGGTGACGTCCCGCGAGGTGGATTACCGCGCGGCTCGGGATCTAGCGGAAAAGGGCTGGGCATCTCCAAACCGGGCGACCAGCGCAAGGGCCAGCCTCGACGCGGCAGAGGCAGAGCTTAATAGCGCGCGCATAGAACTGTCCCGCACCGAGATCACGGCACCTTTCTCAGGCGTTTTTGAACGGCGTATGGCTGAAGTCGGTGATTTTCTGTCGCCTGGTACTGCTTGCGGGATCGTTACGGATCTAGACCCCATAAAAGTTCAGGCGGACGTGACTGAAGAGTTTGCAACGCAGCTGAACATCGGCGCGCCCGTCGAAGTGGACATTGTTGGGTTACCTACGCAAACCGGTGAAGTATCGTTCGTCGCCCGCACGGCTGAAGACAATACCAGGACCTTTAGGGTTATTGCGAATATCTCGAACGCAGATGGCCGTATTTCCGCGGGGCTGACATCTACTGTGCGAGTAAGACTAGGAGAGACCGCAGCGACGCCCATTTCGGCAGCTCTGCTTACGCTTCATGACGATGGCCGCGTCGGCGTTCGTTACATTGATGATGAAGACACCGTGCAGTTCGCTGAAACCAGCGTTGTTGACGATACCGGCGACTTGATCTGGGTCACTGGACTGCCGGAGCAAACCCGACTTCTTTCCGCTGGTCAGGATTATGTGAAGGAAGGTACGTCCGTCACACCCGTGAATATTGATGAAACGAGCCAGCTATGAACGCGTTGATCGATGGTGCCATCGACAAAGCGCGCATGGTAATGGTCATTCTAGTATTCGCGCTTGTCGCAGGCACCGCGGCTTATATTGGGTTGCCCAAAGAGGCTGATCCGGAAATCGATGTTCCAATTTTCATTACGACGGTGCCGCTGGAAGGGATATCTCCGGAAGACTCGGAACGGCTGATTGTGCGGCCGGCCGAGACCGAGCTTCAGACGATTGAGGGCATCAAGCAGATGGACGGTATCGCGTCCGAAGGCGTTGGCCAAGTCGTACTCGAATTCGGAATTTCGTTTGATCCCGATCAAGCCGAAAGCGATATTCGAAAGAAAATTGATCTGGCCAAGCGTGACTTCCCGGATGAAGCCAAAGAACCGGTAATAACGGAAATCAACACATCGCTGTTTCCGATACTCGTCGTCAATCTCTACGGCGACGTACCGGAACGGAGTTTGTATCGCATTGCTCGGAATCTGCGAGAAGATCTCGAAGCGCTATCAGGCGTGCTGGAAGCTCGTGTCCAGGGCGAGCGCGAGGAAGTTCTGGAAATCGTGGTGGATCCAAACAAGTTGGAGACTTACAACCTCTCCTACCAGGAAATACTGACTACGGTTTCGGCGAATAATCGGCTCATTCCCGCAGGACAGATCGATACCGGCGCAGGGCGTTTCCCTGTAAAGGTACCAGGGCTCATAAAGTCCGCAGAGGATGCTGTGAGCCTGCCAATTCGGCAGTCTGGAAACGCGGTTATCACACTATCCGACGTCGCGGACATTCGTCGCACCTTCAAGGACCGCGAAGTCCATGCAAGGTTCAACGGGAAACCGGCCGTTTCAGTTCAAATTATCAAACGGTCTGGTGCAAATATTCTGTCCACGGTGGATGAAGTGAACGCTGTTATTCAAGCCGCGCAGGAGACGTGGCCCGAAGCGTTGAAATCCGAGATCACGTCAGATCAGTCTCATTATATCCGCTCTCAAGTCAGCCAGCTCCAAGCCTCCATAATGACAGCAGTGATCCTCGTCATGATCATTGTGGTCGCCGCACTGGGTCTGAGGTCTGCTGCCCTCGTCGGGTTGGCAATCCCGTCCTCGTTTGTGATGGCCTTTCTTCTACTCGGCACTTACGGTCTCACAATCAATACGATGGTGATGTTCGGAATGTTGATTGCCGTTGGTATTCTCGTCGACGGTGCCATTGTAGTCGTAGAGTATGCCGACCGGAAAATGGCCGAAGGCCTTGAGCGAAAGGACGCTTATGCGGCAGCCGCGAAGCGTATGTTCTGGCCAATTGTTGCCTCGAACGCCACGACACTTGCTGCTTTCGTTCCCTTCCTATTCTGGAACTCACTCATCGGCCGGTTCATGTCGTACCTGCCTTTGACGCTGATCTTTGTCCTGACATCCTCTCTCCTGATGGCACTCGTATTTCTGCCTGTGCTTGGGTCACTCGTTGGCGGCAGGGCATCCGGCGAAGGCACCGACGACAATCTCGCTGCCCTCTCGGGCGCTGACGGTGATCCCGCGCGGACACAAGGCTTACTCGGCGCATATGCCCGCCTGACACAGACCCTGATCAATCGCCCAGCCACCGTAACTGTTGCTGCCATCGCGGTGGTCTTTGCCGTATTCCAGTGGTTTGGAAACACCACTCATCGCGCCGAGCTGTTCCTTGATATCGAACCTGAAGAGGTTTTTGTTTTTGTCAGCGCCCAGGGCAGCCTGTCAGCTGACGAAGAGCTTGAAATTGTAGAGAGAGTCGAACGTGCTGTTCTAGGCACAGAAGGTGTCCTGTCGGTATCGACAACGTCCGGAAGCGGCGGCACGGGAAACAGCTTCTTCGACGGTGAAAGCCCCAATGATTCCATTGGCCGTTTGCTGGTAACGCTGCAGACCAAGGACAACGGCTATGACGGTCGGCGAGCAGAAAACAATCTGCGCGAAACGATTGCTGGTGTGCCCGGAGCTCGCGTGGAAATTGCGCGCAGAGAACAGGGACCTCCCGCCGGCAAAGACATTCAAGTATCGCTATCTTCGGTTAATCAGGTAGCGCTTGAAGACACCGCATCGCGCCTCAGGGATTATCTCGATCGTCAGGACAATCTGATGGAAATCGACGATTCCCGGCCCCTGCCCGGCATTGAGTGGCAGCTCGATGTCGATCGCGAACTCGCTGGTCGTTTCGGCATTGATGTCTCGGAGATTGGCGCAGCCGTGCAGCTGATAACCAATGGCGTACTCGTTGGGCTATACAGACCGGATGATGCCCTGGAAGAAGTCGATATTCGGGTGCGGTTGCCGGAGGGCTCCCGAAGTCTCGACGCACTGGACGATCTTAAAATTGCGACGCCTCAAGGACAAGTTCCCGTCTCGCTATTCGTGGATCGAAATCCTGCCCAGAAGGTATCGTCGATCGAGCGGCGTGACGGCACCCGCGTCTATACGCTTCGGGCCAATGCTACTGTTCAGGGCGAAGGCCCTATGCGGGTAGCTGAAATGAAAGAGTGGATTGAGGGTGCGGGCCTACCAACTGATGTGGTCATCGAATTCCAGGGTGCCGACGAGGACGCAATTGAGGCCAACGCATTCTTCCAGAATGCTGCTCTTGCTGCACTATTCCTGATGGCGGTCATTCTGCTCTGGGAGTTCAATAATTTCTACCATGTCTTGCTAACCCTTTCGGCGGTTATTCTGTCCACCACGGGGGTCCTGATAGGTATCCAGGTCTTCCTGCCTTACATTTCGATCCTGATGCTCGGCACTGGTGTGGTGGCGCTTGCAGGTATCGTCGTGAACAACAACATTGTTCTGATAGACACGTTTCAGAGGCTCCGGGCAGATGGGCGGTCTGCAGAACAAGCAGCGATTGCCGCCGCCGCGCAGAGGATCCGCCCTATCCTTCTGACGACATTTACGACTATCTGCGGCCTGTTGCCTATGATGTTCCAAATGAACGTGAACTTCCGGGAAGGGCTCATCACATTTGGTGGTGGTACGTCGGAGTGGTGGGTTCAGCTTTCCACCGCCGTGGTTTTCGGGCTTGGTTTCTCAACTTTTATGACCTTGATCGTCACACCTGTATGGCTGGCAGTACCGGAAAAGCTCGGGCGGTACCGCGACCGGCTCTTAAGGAGAGTTCGGGACGAAGACTTCGAGTTCATGGATGTCCCCATGCAAGCGAACGACGATATTCGCCCGGCAGCTGAATAATTTCAGTTTCCCTTGAATCGCTGGCCTGTTCCGTCCCATAAGGCGGTATGGACTGGGACAAACTAAAATCGTTCCATGCGGCAGCAGAAGCTGGCAGCCTGACAGCGGCAGGTGACGCACTCGATATTTCGCAATCGGCGGTATCTCGTCAGATTGCAGCGCTCGAGGAACATCTGGGTGTGTCACTGTTTCAACGGCACGCCCGCGGACTGGTGCTGACCGATGCAGGACATGCACTTCATAAGTCTACTGTCGAAATGTCCGCTGCCGCGCAAACCGCGATTTCTACGCTGCGAGATCAGCATGAAACGCCCCAGGGCGATCTGATTGTTACAGCGCCCGTCGCGTTTGGATCGACATGGCTTGTACCGCGGCTCGGGGCGTTCATTGAAAAATATCCCCATCTAAGGCTGGATCTCCGGCTCGATGACCGTGAATACGATCTTCTGAAACTGGAGGCTGAGTGCGCTATACGGCTCTGGGCAGCAGACAAAGCTGACCTGATACAACGCAAGCTCACCAATGTGGGTATGAGCCTCTATGCGGCACCGTCCTACTTGCAAAAGTACGGGACACCCACAGCTCCAGAAGATCTGGATCACCACATGATCGTCTCCTATGGCGACGAGCGATCGCCCATGCAGGATGTAAACTGGGCGCAGCGCATCGGGCGGGATGACAAGCGACCTCGGGAACCGACTCTTCGAGTCAACAATGTCTTCGCCATGCTACGCGCCGTCGAAGCCGGGCTAGGGATTGCCGATGTGCCGGACTACATGGCTGCGACTATGCCTAATCTGGTGAAAGTGCTGGCGAATTATCCAGGACCAAGCTTCGAGTTATTTTACATCTACCCAAGCGATTTGAGGCGGTCGAAACGCATAGCTGCGTTTCGTGATTTTCTCACAGAGCAAATCGAGCCGCTGAGAAAAGCGAATCTCAGAAAAGTGAAAGCCGTTTAACTACAATGGGTAAGAAACTTTTCGCACACATTTGTCTGATGAGGGGATGAAACTCAAACGCATCAACTTATATGAGCACTCGGTCAGGTTTTCGCTGCCCTTAGGCAGCACACGTTTCCTCCCTACCTGACCAAGGACTTATACGGCCGGGCGCTTTCACAGCGGCCCGGTCGTTTTTTATTCGGATAGCGAACTACAAAAACGCTGAATACGAGCACATGCTTCGGTCAGCAGTTCCGTGGAGGTAGCGTAAGATACTCTAAATGCAGGGGATAAACCGAAGGCACCGCCGAACACAGCGGCCACGAGCTCCTCTTCCAGCAGCGCCGAGCAAAAATCTTCATCCGTTTCAATGCGTTTTCCACCAGGTGACATCTTACCAATGGCACCTGCGCAACTCGGATAGACGTAAAATGCGCCCTCGGGTGTTCCACACGTCAGCCCTTCTGCCGTGTTCAACTCGGCGACGACCATATCGCGACGCTCTTTAAAGACTGCATTACGTTCCGGCAGAAAATCTTGCGTTCCGTTCAACGCTTCAACGCTGGCCCACTGTGACACCGAACAGGGGTTTGATGTCGACTGGCTCATCACCTTCCGCATGGCACTTATCAGCGGCTCAGGGCCTGCAGCGTACCCAATTCGCCAACCGGTCATTGCGTACGCTTTCGATACGCCATTCATAGTCAGCGTTCGATCGTAGAGGCCGGGTTCAACCTGGGCGATGGTGTGGAACTGGAAGTCGTCATAAACGAGGTGCTCGTACATATCATCTGTGAGCACCCAAACCTGTGGATGCCGTAAAAGGACATCGGCAAGAGCTTTTAGTTCTGCTTCTGTGTAAGCTGCACCAGTTGGGTTCGATGGCGAGTTAAGTATCAACCATTTCGTTTTGGGCGTTATTGATGACTCCAACGCTTCTGGTGTCAGCTTGTAGTTCGCATTCGGCCCACAAGGCACGATCACAGGTGTTGCTCCGGTAACTCTTACCATTTCAGGGTAGCTAACCCAGTAAGGTGCAGGCACGACAACTTCGTCCCCAGGATTAAGCGTGGCAATGAATGCGTTGAATATGACGGCCTTACCGCCCGGAGAAACATTAACCTGAGAGGGTTGGTATTTCAGACCATTGTCACGTTCAAACTTCGTACAAATGGCCTCCTTCAATTCTGGTATTCCGTCGGCTGGCGTGTACTTCGTCTTGCCATCTTTGATAGCTCGAACAGCGGCGTCCTTGATGTTTTCCGGGGTATCAAAGTCCGGCTCACCTGCACCCAGTCCAATGACATCTGCCCCAGCACGCTTAAGTTCCGATGCCTTCGTCGTCACTGCAATGGTTGCCGAGGGTTTTACTCGGTTGACGGCGTCGCTGAGAGTTGTTTGGGCTGACATTTAGGATGTCCTTTGATTGAACCGACTTTCGAATATGACTAAAGATCTCATTCGGCAAGAGTGTTGAATTCATAACGTATTGCGTTCGCAAACCAACAAAATTGCTCGATCAGATTTTCCATATTTTCAACGTTCTTTGAGACAAGTGAAGTCGAGGGGCCGGTGAAGGTACCGGAGGACGATATGGAAACGGTTGAGCGATTTTGGGAAGAGCTGGTTGAAGAAACAAGCTTCATAACCAGCCATTTGAGCGAGGCCTGGAGCGCATTAAGCTTCAACGAGCAACTTTACGCACTCATGATGCTTTGCGCTTGCTGCCTTTTGCTCGGTTTGCGCAATCCAACGCGGGCAACGGCGTTCAAGACACTCGGGCAGAATGAAGAACTCAGCACCTTCAAGACATTCATGTTTGCAGCTGCAATTCTGATGATGTTCACCTTTGCAGTCGATATTGCCGTAAAGGCGATCTCTTAGTCTGCTGATCTGCTGCAGGGGGGTAGCCCCTCACAAATTGGAATTGATCCGCTAAGTAAGGGGAATGGATTCGGCTCCCGCCCACGCTGCACCACGCCTAAAAGGTGTGGAGGTTATCAAGGACAACCTGAAGCGCCTTCCAGCAAAAGCTGGTGTCTACAGGATGTTTGGCGTCGACGAAGAAGTCCTATACGTGGGCAAGGCGCGAAACTTGAAAAACCGCGTGAGCAATTACGCAAAATTGGGCGGGCATACACAGCGGATCGCCCTGATGATTTCCCTGACGGCTCGGATGGAATTCGTCGTTACGGAAACCGAGACAGAAGCCCTCCTTCTGGAAGCCAATCTCATCAAGTCGCTTAAACCAAGGTTCAATATCCTGCTGAGGGACGACAAGTCCTTCCCATACATTTTGATCGCCAGGGACACCGATGTTCCACGCATCGTCAAACATCGCGGAGCAAAGACGGTCAAAGGCGACTATTTTGGCCCGTTCGCTAGCGCCGGTGCCGTTAAGCGGACGCTGGACACGCTGCAGAAGGCATTTCTCGTAGGTGCCTGCCATGAACAGTATGATGGGAACCGCGGCCGACCCTGTATTTACTACGGCATGAAACGGTGCGCGGGGCTGTGCTTCGGCAAGGTTACGGTCGATGAATATTCTGCGCTGGTCGATCAGGCGGCTGATTTTTTGCGAGGGAAATCAGGTACACTTCAGGATCAGCTGGCCAGCGAGATGGAAAGCGCGTCGGACAATCTCGAATTCGAGAAGGCAGCTCGACTGAGAGACCGAATTCGGGCGCTGGCTCATATTCGCGCAAGTCAGGACATCAATCCCGATGGTCTCGAAGAGGCAGACATCTTTGCGACTGCGCTCGAGGGCGGCCAATCTTGCGTACAGGTTTTCTTTATTCGTGCCGGCCAGAATTGGGGTACGATGGCCTATTATCCACGCCACGAACGTGACGCCACTGCAGAG
>JBCCIW010000095.1:0-10594 GCA_039028055.1 Pseudomonadota bacterium
ACCTCCTCGCCTTCAAGCTGGCCATTTCCCCATAGATGGATTTGGCAGATTGCAAAAATCCTATGGGTTTGCGACTGGAGAAAGGCATATAGAGGGTGTTGTGATGACGAGAAAATACTTCGGCACAGACGGAATCCGCGGTCGCGCCAATAAGAGCCCCATGACGCCGGAAATCGCCATGCGTCTGGGCATGGCGGCCGGGAAGTACTTTCGATCTACCGATCCACGCCGGCATTCAGTTGTGATCGGCAAGGATACGCGGCTCTCCGGCTACATGATCGAGCCGGCCCTAGCGGCAGGATTTACGGCCGTTGGTATGGACGTCACCCTATTCGGACCACTTCCGACGCCAGGGGTCGCCATGATGACGCGGTCACTTCGCGCAGATCTTGGAGTGATGATCTCCGCATCCCATAACGCCTACCATGACAATGGTCTCAAACTCTTCGGCCCGGACGGGTACAAGCTATCCGATGAGATTGAAATCGAAATCGAAGCATTGATGGGCCAGCCTTTGAACTCCGGATTAGCGGCTTCCGCAGATCTTGGACGAGCTCAAAGGATCGATGAGGCACCATCGCGCTACATTGAGATCGTCAAAGCTACATTTCCTCGCGGCATGCGGCTATCGGGTCTTCGCATTGTCGTAGATTGCGCAAACGGAGCTGCTTACAAGGTCGCACCTCGCGCGCTCTATGAACTAGGCGCTGAGGTCTTCCCGATCGGCGTGGAACCAAACGGCTTCAACATTAATGAAGAGGTCGGCTCAACGGATACAACGGCGCTTAAGAAAGCGGTGCAGACCTACCGGGCGGACATTGGCATTGCCCTCGACGGAGACGCCGATCGATGCATCCTTGTCGACAGCGACGGCAGGGAAATCGACGGCGATCAGCTCATTGGTCTGATCGCCACCCAATGGAAAGCGGCTGGCAAGCTCACCAAACCGGGTGTCGTTACAACGATTATGTCCAATCTCGGCCTCGAACAGTATCTCGATGGCATGGACCTGAAACTTGTCCGCACGAAAGTTGGTGATCGCTATGTCGTAGAGAAAATGCGCTCCGGCGGATACAACCTTGGCGGGGAGCAGTCAGGACATATCGTGCTGTCTGATTTTTCGACAACTGGCGACGGCATAATCGCCGCACTCCAGGTTCTTGCGGTAATGGTGGAAACCGAAAAACCACTATCGGAGGTCGCCAACGTCTTCGAGGCCGCGCCGCAAAAACTAATCAATGTACGCTACAGCGATACCGATCCACTGGAAGATACATCCGTGAAACAGACGATTGCGAAAGTGAAGAAACGCCTCGGCAAATCAGGCCGCCTTGTTATTCGCAAGTCCGGAACTGAGCCCCTCGTCCGCGTAATGGCGGAAGCCCAGAACGAGACGAAAATGGTCAACGCGGTCGAGGAAGTCGCCGAAGCTGTCCGCAAGGCGAGTTAGGCCGGGCTATCCAGGTGGATAGGCCAAATCCAGTGTCTGCAAGGCACGCGAGATCATTTCCTCATCTGTGAGTCCAGCGAGATCAAATGCCGGCGGACCCCCATTGAACGCCATGATGACTGGCTCATCAATATACTTTGCAAAATTGAGCCACTCATTGAATTGGCCTTGCGGGAGGTCATTTTCAGGCGTCGCAATCCACGTAATATCAGGATCCCAGAACACCTCATCAAACTGAAGATATACCTTGTCGAGCAGACCCATACCCAGCCGCTCTATGGCCCGACGTTTGGGGTTTGGCAGCGGCGGATCAAACTCGACCGTGCCCTGCTTCAAAACTCCAAGCGGCAAGGTCACGATCACAGCGTCGAACATATCCGAAGCACCATCCGTTGATCCAACAACAACGCCGGTTCCCTGCAGCGAAATGCTATTAACCGACTTATTCAGTAGGGTCTCGTATGCGCCATTCAAGGCTTCGAAGATCTCAGCATAGCCGTTTAGGAATTTGACATCCACGCCGCCATAATCGCTGTAATCCCAATATGCCCAGGTATTGATCTGGCTACTATCCGCGCCGGCGCTGTGCTGTATTTCGGTGACATTATCGAGCCAGTCTGGGGCATCACGATCTGGTATGTTTCTCCCGTCCCGACCGCGGACGACATATGTATCGTCTGTCGGAATTCGAACAAGATCGAGCGCGTTCGAAATGTCCGTCAGCGGATTATCAATGACGCCGTGTATCCAGCTCGCACCCAGGTCAAACGCAGGACCAAGACGGCTATCTGTCCATATCCGGCCTCCGATCCTGTCACGCGCCTCCAAAACAGTAACGGTCCGGCCATTTCCGGCTAACGCGTGAGCGGCAGAGAGGCCGCTCATGCCCGCGCCGATAATCCCAACGGTCTGTGCGTCGATTGCCAGAAGCTCTTCTGCCGCTCTCTGCCCGGACTCATATGCGGCATGCACGGTACTATTTCTTGTAGAATTCGCCGCTTCACCAGCGAAGAAGATTCGATCTTCAATAGAGCTAGCAAGTCGGCGATGGTCCCGCTTTCGCGCCCCCTTGGCGATGTAGGAGTAAGAGCCGAACGCATAAGGATCGCGGCTCCAATTCGTACGCAGATACCCGACAGGCGTGCGGGCCGTCTTGGCATTGGCCTGCCAGGGAACAAATCCCGCAAGCAATGCCGCCCCTCCTCCACGTAGCAAGGACCGCCTGTTCATGAGCCACTCCAGTCAAGTTAATCCGGAAGGCTAGCAGAAATTGTAGGATTGGCGAGGACACAATAACCGGTAAGGCTTCGTATTGGCACGCCGTACTATAGAGAGATCCCGATGAAGAACTCAGAGGCCAAAACATATTTCTCTCCGTCAACCGCTCTTGCAGTGGTGGTAGCGAACATGATCGGCACCGGCGTGTTCACGAGTCTGGGCTTTCAGCTAGTCACATTACAGTCTGGCTTTGCACTGATAATGCTGTGGATTATCGGCGGCATTATCGCAATTTGCGGCGCACTCTCCTACGCGGAGCTTGGTGCTGCTCTTCCCCGCTCTGGCGGTGAATACAACTTTCTAGGACAGATCTATCACCCATCCGCCGGGTTTGTATCGGGATGGATATCGTCGACCATCGGCTTTTCGGCACCCGTCGCCCTCGCAGCCATGACCTTCGGAGCCTACACCGTATCATCCATAATGCCGGACGCTGGCACCGCACAGACCGCATGGGCGGAGCGCGGGCTGGCCGTGGGCCTGATCATAGCGCTGACGGTCGTCCACACACGTCGCCGGGAAACCAGCGGGCGGTTTCAGACCATCTTCACCCTGATCAAGGTTGCAGCGATCGTGATTTTGAGCGTGGCCGGCTTGTCGCTCGTACCAGACTTCCAGCCTGTAACTTTGCGGCCGGTATCGGGTGATGTAACCGCTTTGACGTCCGGCGCGTTCGCCGTTTCTCTCATCTATGTGAATTATGCTTACACAGGCTGGAACGTCGCAACATATCTGACAGAAGAACTGGAAACCCCTCAAATCAGCCTGCCGAGAGTTCTCTTCACAGGAGCTTTCGGCGTGATGCTCCTTTACATCCTTTTGAACGCAGTCTTTCTGCTGACGACTCCGATGGAGCTGATGACAGGGCAGGTCGAGGTTGGCGTCATCGCCGCCCGTTATGTGTTTGGTGAGACCGGCGCACTCTTCACAGGACTTGTCCTGGGCACGTTGCTAATCTCGACCGTCAGCGCAATGACCATTGCCGGCCCCCGCGTATTGCAGGTCGTTGGTAAGGACATTTCGGTTTTCGGCTTTCTCGCCAGAGAAACAGCTGACGGCATGCCGACCACGGCCGTTCTTGTACAATCAGGTATCGCCTTGCTCTTTGTGCTCACGGCAACCTTTGACCAGGTACTCGTATTTGCCGGGTTCACGCTGGCCCTGAACAGCTTTCTGGCGGTGCTCGGGCTGTTCGTACTCAGGCTGCGTGAACCGACATTGGAGCGACCTTTTCGGGTACCGCTGTTCCCTATCGTTCCAATAATTTACCTGAGCCTGACGGCATGGACACTGATCTATGCGATTATTGAACGCCCAATTGAAGTCATCTTCAGCGCTGGGCTCATTGCGGCGGGAGGCGCACTCTACGCGCTGAGCGGCAAAAAATTATCTAGGGCGATGGCGCGAGCACGAAGATATCGCCATCCAGATCGGTAATCAGCACATTTCCATCTGCACCGAGCGCAAATGACGTCGGCGTATTGATGTTGCCAGCATCAGGCGAAAACGCATCGTTCAAACGAACAAAAACGCTCGTATCCTGGGTCTCGCCATCTACCAGATCCGTAATAGAAACCGCCCATATGTTCGCGGAGATTGTATCACCAAAAATATAGGTTTCATCGAGATCCTGAATGGGTCCGCGATATATAACCCCACCAACGATCGAGTTGCCCTCGAAGGGACCGCTGCCATGGTCATAGTCTAGAAGCGGTGGGGTAAAGCTTGGTGAATCTGCCCCTCCATTGAATGCTTGTCCGCCTTCCCGCAAGTTCCAGCCGAAATTCAAACCACTTTGACCAGAAGAGATGCGGCTCACCTCTTCAATCAGGTCCTGCCCCACATCCCCGATATAAATATCGCCGGTTGGTCCATCGACACTTGCGCGAAATGGATTGCGCAAACCAAGTGCGAAGATTTCCGGGGCACCTCCGACTCCGCTGGGAAACGCATTACCAGACGGGATCGCATAGTCCCGGTTAGGATCAGACGGAAAGTCGTCACCGGCAACATCAATGCGAAGGACCTTACCTAGGAGCGAATTCGGGTTCTGAGCAAAACCCATGGGGTCGCCACCGCTTCCGCCATCTCCGGTCGGGATTAACAGGAAGCCGTCATTGTCAAAGCCGATCCAACCGGCATTATGGTTGTCGAATGGCTGACCAATACTGAGGATCAGATTTTCGGTAGAGATGTCCGCCTGCTGGGCGGCGACCGTAAAAGTCTGATATCCGCGAATTTCAGTATCACCAGAGGTGTTGGTCAAGTTTACATAAACCATCCGATCGCTCGCAAAGTTCGGCGAGAACGTCAGCCCGAGCAAGCCCTGCTCATTTCCACCAGATACTTCGCCTGAAACATCGAGAAACGGCACTGAATCGACAGAGCCAGTGGCAGGGTCCAACACACGTACCAGACCGTCTTGCTCTACCGCCAAGAGGCTGGAACTGGTTGGGACGGGTACAATCTGCACGAGGCGTGAGAAACCGTCAGCAACTGATGAGAGCGCAAAGGACTCAGCTACATCCGTAATCGTAATTGTGATATCGATAGTTGCCGCTGCACCCTCGTCATCGGTGGCCGTCAGGGTGAACTCGTACACATTGTCAGAATTGGCGTCCTGTGGATTCTCAAAATCGAGCGCTATCTCAAGCTCGATGTCCGCCTCATCATCGGCCTCATCATCCAGCGCAAATGGGGCTGCATCAGGCCCACTCAGCGTGAACACCAGATCATCATCATCGTCTTGAACTTCGATCTCGAGAACTTCGCCGGTCGCATTTTCAGGAAACTGAGAAGTGGTGGGACCAGAAAATACAGGCGCAGAGTTCAGCGCTGAACTCTCATCGTCACTGCATGCGACAGCAGTCATGAGCACCGCCGTAGCAGGCAGAATATGCTTTAGCAGTCTGTTCATCGGGCTGTCCTCAAGCCGCCGTCAAAAACGTTGAAATGACTTTTTTCCGGTTGGTCTTTTCAAAGTCCACCGTGAGCTTTGTGCCCTCTGCCGCAACAACTTTTCCGTATCCAAACTTATCATGGAATACACGCTGGCCGATCCGAAAGCCCGAGTCACCTGAAGAAGTCGCAATGAGATCTGCCTTGCCGTCGATGATAGGACCCGGCCCGGTTTCGCGGGCGGCGTATTTTTGCATCCGTTTCCATCCAGGACTTTCATAGGAGGATCGCTCACCGAGATCTTCTATCGTTCCGGCGAATCCGGCATCGGCACCCGGCTGCGTCGAGTACCCCGTCTCCGAAACGGCATCGACATGCTCATGGGGCAGCTCGTCCACGAAGCGAGACGGGAGAACCGACTGCCAACGTCCATAGATCTGGCGATTGGCGACGAAGGAGATGTAGCAGCGCTCGCGGGCTCTTGTGATGCCGACATAGGCGAGGCGGCGTTCTTCTTCGAGGCCCTTCATACCGGACTCATCTAGGCTGCGGCGGGAGGGAAACACCTCTTCCTCCCAGCCGGGCAGGAAGACTTGCGGCCATTCGAGGCCTTTTGCAGCGTGCAAGGTTAGGATCTGGACTTCATCTCCCCCTGCACCGCCGGTAGATGCATCCATGACTAGCTGAACATGCTCCAAAAAGGCTGGCAGCGAGTCGAACTCGCCCATCGCACGGATAAGCTCCTTGAGGTTGTCGAGGCGGGTCTGGGCCTGGGGCGAACGATCCCGGGTGAGCATGTCGGTGTAACCGGACTCGTCGAGGATCACTTCGGCAAGCTCCGTATGCGGCATGCCATTGGCGAGGCGGTCGCGCCACATGTTGAGCTGGTCGGTGAAAGTGGTGAGGCCCCTCTTGGCTCCGCCCTTGATCTCGTCGGTCTGGAGGATCATCGGCACAAGGACGGACAGAGAACGTCCATCATCGCGGGCGTAGCGCTGGAGCTTTTGCAGAGTGGTGTTGCCAACCCCGCGCTTCGGCTGGTTGACGACGCGCTCAAAGGCGAGGTCATCATCCGGCTGATTGACGAGGCGCAGATAGGCCATTGCATCGCGGATCTCGGCGCGCTCGAAGAAGCGCGGGCCGCCGATGACGCGATAAGGCACGCCGAGGAGGATCATCCGTTCCTCAAACAGGCGCATCTGCCACGAGGCACGGACGAGGATGGCGCAGCCGACATAGTCCCGGCCCGAGGCGCGCCACGCTTCGATGTCATCACCGATGAGGCGGGCTTCGGCTTCACCGTCCCAGAGGCCGCGAACTTTGACTTTCTCGGCGTCGATGTCTTCGGCCTGTTCAGACCCTACATGGAGCGTTTTGCCGAGGCGGCCCTTATTGTTGTCAATGACGGCGCTGGCGGCGGCGAGAATATGTTCGGTGGAGCGGTAATTCGTTTCTAGTCGGATGACTTCCGCGCCGGGGAAGTCCTTCTCGAAGCGTAGAATGTTCTCTACTTCAGCCCCCCGCCAGGCATAGATGGACTGATCGTCATCGCCGACACAGCAGATATTTCCCGAACCCTGGGCAAGCAACCGCAACCAGAGATACTGGGCGACATTTGTATCCTGATACTCGTCGACGAGAATGTATCGGAATTTCTCGTGGTAGTCGGCAAGCACGTCGGGATTGTTCTGGAACAGAGTGATGTTGTGGATCAGCAAGTCACCAAAATCGCAGGCATTCAGGACCTTCAGCCGGTTCTGGTAGATCTCGTAGCAGGTGATGCCCTTACCGCCGGCGAACATGTGGGCGTCTTCAGACGGTACTTTCTCGGGCGTTTGGGCACGGTTCTTCCAGCCATCGATCAGACTGGCGAGAAAGCGCGGTGTCCAGCGTTTAGCGTCTATGCCTTCGGCTTCGATGATCTGTTTGCAGAGGCGTATCTGGTCATCCGTATCGAGGATTGTGAATGACGGTTTCAGGCCCACGAGTTCGGCGTGCTTGCGAAGGATCTGAGCCGCGATGGAGTGGAAGGTGCCAAGCCAGCGCAGACCCTCTCCGGCATCGCCGATGAGGGCCAGCGCACGTTCTCGCATCTCACGCGCGGCCTTGTTGGTGAAAGTCACCGTAAGTGTCTGGGACGGCCAGGCTCGGCGCGTGCCGATGATGTGGGCGAGGCGTGTTGTAAGTACGCGAGTTTTGCCAGTTCCAGCACCGGCGAGTACAAGCAGCGGGCCGTCAACAGTCTCTACGGCGCGGCGCTGTTCAGGGTTCAGTCCCTCAAGATAAGCCACCTCGGCCAGCGTTGTCGGGGCGTTGGCAGAAGCCATTTCAGAGATTGAGAGCGAGCGATTCGTCATTTCCTAATTATAGGCGGCTCAGCTCTAGAGGTAAGGGCCGCACTGCCGGAGAGAGGAAACCTCGTCAAAGCAAGTAACCAAGAGTTTGGAATACGCGATCGGGAAGCTCGGATAGACATACCATAAAACAAACGAGAGGTGTCCCACATGCTCGACCGTATAAAAACCTATGCGCCCCACGCATTTGCGGTGTTCGCTTCGGTCATCTTTCTCGATAGCTTACGGTTCAAATTCACCAATGCCCCGGAAACGCAGGAGATTTTCGGCAGATTAAACGAGTGGGCCGCGAGCTTTGGTGCCGAGGGACTGTTCGCTCAAACGGGCCTCTTCAGCCAATATGTCATCGGCAGCGCGGAACTTGTAGCATCGACTTGTCTACTGGTTGGGATAGTCCCGGCGTTGCGCAACTTGCAGACGCTGGGCGCGATGATCGCCGTGGCAGTTATGAGCGGGGCCGTATCGTTTCATCTGTTTACGCCCCTGGGGATAGACCCCAATAATGATGGCGGGGGGCTCTTCATGGTCGCAGTAATGATCCTGATCGGGTCCATCATTTTTCTGTTCTGCCACCGCCGAACACTGTTTGGAATTCTTGGCGGGATCAGGACTGCGATCTTATCGCCCCCGACATAATCGCGTTCAGCTGGACCCCGTCTCCAGCGCCCGTTGCTCATCGATCCAGTCGGGATCCACCCGCAGCTTCGTGGCGATCTTGTCGTCGCCCGATATGATCCGCCAGAACGGGATCACCTCCGAAATTGTAATCGAGAACGACCGTCTTCGGTGATTTCTTCTCCGCTAGCTTTTCGTGCGCTGACTTTGCCAAAGCGACCTCCAGGAAACCTCTGTAAAGCGCAACAGCTATGCATCCAGAAAAAACACCCGAAATTGTCTTTCATATAATCAATCGATTATTGGGTGCTGCTGAGCGCTGGCACACATCTCCCCTCCCGCGACAGCCAAAAATACTCGCTTCTGCCCATTGACTCCTTACTATTTATGTAAATATGTTATTACATGTTTACTGATGAGGATATGTCGGCGGTCTTCCACGCCCTCTCCCACGAGAGCAGGCGAAAGGTCCTGGATCTGCTGAAAGCCGAACCGGGGTTGTCGGTAGGGGCACTGGCTGGCCGCTTTGATGTCAGCAGGATCGCCGTCATGAATCATCTCGCTGTTCTGGAAAAAGCGGGCCTTGTCATCAGCGAAAAGGACGGGCGGTCGCGGAGGCTCTACCTCAATGCCGCGCCGATCCAGATGATCCAGGATCGTTGGATGAGTGAGTATTCAAGCCACTTCGCCCAGCGCCTGACTGGCGTGAAATATGCCGCTGAAGCTGCGGCGAATAAGAAGGATCCAAAATAATGATTACAGCAATGATGGTGAATACAATGGAATTTGCGGAACGAGAGATCTACGCTGTCACAATCGACGCGCCGATCCAGGTCGTCTGGGATACTCTGGTCAAAACAGATGAAGCCTTGCCGTTTTTCTTCGGCGCAGTGTGCGACACGAAGGACGGGCTAAAATCTGGCGCGTCGATGCGGATGATTACGCCGAATGGGAAATTCGCTTCGGTCGTTGGTGACGTCATCGAGTTTTCACCACCGCACCGCTATGCCCACACTATGCAGTTCACCCAGTATGATGATGGTCCCTGCACCGTGACCTATGAACTTAGCGAAGTCGACGGTGGCACGCTTTTCAAGCTGATCACCGAGAATGTGCCTGCCGGTACCAAGACGGAGAAGTCAATGACATCAGGTGGGCCGTTCATCACAGCAAATCTGAAATCGCTCGTGGAAACTGGCAGACCAAAACTCTCAGGGCGCATGGTGATGACGCTAGGTCCATTGCTTGGGCTCGTGACACCAAAGCGTTCGCGTATTGAAAATTGGCCGCTATGAGTTTGGGAGGAAACAAAATGGCGAAATCACCAAAAGAGATGCTGGAGAGCATGAAAGCCGGCCTTCTGGCGAAAACCGGTAAACCGCTGGATCACTGGGTCAGTGTCGTCAAGACGAGCGGTATCGAAAAACATAGCGAGCAAATCAAACTCTTGAAATCTGAGCACGGCCTCGGGCACGGCCACGCCAATTTCGTATGCCAGGCAGCTAAGGGAGCGCTTGACGCGGACACGAACGAACTGCTGGAAGCGCAATATTCGAAGAAGCCGGAGCTACGACCGATCTATGACTCGCTAGCAGAATTTGCGGTGTCTCTCGGCAGCGACGTGCAGGTGGACCCCAAAAAAACAAGCGTTGCCCTACGCAGGGCAAAGAATTTCGCCGTCGTTACGCCGGCGACGAAGACGCGGATCGATCTTGGCATCAACCTGAAAGGCGAGCCCGGGACTGAACGTTTGCTCGAGGAAAAGCCTGGATCAATGTGTACGCACAAGATCCGGGTGGAGTCCGTCGACCAGGTCGATGACGAGCTTAAAGCCCTGCTGACCGAGGCCTATAATCGGGCAGGCTGAGCCTCCTAATAGAGCGTCATCAGCGCCTTCGCGTCGTAGTCACCAAGGTCGTCGAAGCGTTCTTCTTTGATCTTAGTCACCCAGTGCGGGTCTTGCAGGAGCGCGCGACCCACAGCGACGAGATCAAACTCA
>JBCCIW010000096.1:0-10394 GCA_039028055.1 Pseudomonadota bacterium
ATAGATAACATGTCGGAGGTGATGGACTGCTGGCTGATGACGGGCCGCTGGGACTACCTTATTCGCGCGCTGGCGGCAGACCTCCCCTCCTATGAAGCCTTCGTGCGCGGCAAACTTCAACGCATTCCGGGAATAGCCGCGATCGACACAAGCTTCGCCTATAGCCGTGTTAAACAAGCTCAAACTTTGCCCGACTTTGTGCCACCCCTTGACGGTGGTTCCTAAATTCCGCACGAGCCCTGCATGCTTTGAAAGGATCTGCCGATGGCTGGCCCTCAACCCTTGTCAAATATCCTCGATATTGTGCCGTACAAAGGCGGCGAGCCCTCCGAGGGCGGTTGGAAACTGTCTTCCAACGAAAACCCTTTGGGAGCGTCGGACGCCGCAAAGGCCGCGCTTGTTGATGCAGCATCGCAACTCGAAATCTATCCCGACGGCGGAGCAACTGCTTTACGCAAGGCAATCGCCGGTAAATATGGATTGGATATGGACCGGGTCGTCTGCGGTGCAGGATCAGATGAGATTTTTCAGCTGCTTGGCAGGGCTTATCTTCGTCCCGGGGACGAGATCATTCAGACCGAGCACGCCTTCCTGGTTTACAGGCTCGTCGCGCAGCAAAGCGGCGCATCTGTTATAAATGCGCCAGAGAAGAACCTGACGGCGGATGTCGACGAGATGCTTGAACGGGTGACCGAGAAAACGCGCATCGTATTCTTGGCCAATCCGAATAATCCGACCGGGTCGTATATACCGTTCGACGAAGTGAAGCGCCTGCACAACGGCCTGCGAGACGACATCCTTCTCGTCCTTGACGGTGCCTATGCCGAATACGTCCGCCGGAATGATTATGACTCGGGCGTCTCCCTAGCGGGTGAAACTCCGAATGTCCTCATGACAAGGACCTTCTCCAAAATTCACGGATTGGCAGCTCTTCGCCTCGGTTGGGCGTATGGTCCCTCCAGTGTCATCGATGCAATCCACCGGGTTCGTGGCCCCTTCAATGTTAGCGCTCCGGCTCAGGCGGCGGGAGTCGCGGCTTTGGCCGATGATGCATTTGTCGATGAGTCAATCGATCATAACGAGCGTGAACTCGAGCGCGTTCATCAAGGGCTTTCTGAGCTCGGCTATGATGTGACACCGAGCGTCGGCAATTTTATGCTGATACACTTCCCCGATCATTCAACCAAAGGGAAGACGGCCGCAGACGCATTCTTGCGTTCTAGAGGCATCGTCATTCGAGACATGTCCGCTTATGGGCTCCCCCAATGCCTCCGTTTATCGCTAGGTACTGTTCAGGCGAACACGGACGTTCTAGCGGCATTTGAGGCATTTGCAGGACAAGTATGACCCGGCCAGTATTCGCCAAAATAGCGATCATGGGTGCCGGACTTATCGGCTCCTCTATTGCACGTGCAGCAATCGAGCTGAGAGCCGCCGAAGCAATAAGTATCTATGACGCCGACCCAGAGGTCCGCGATCGCGCGAGCAAACTGGAGCTCGGCGCGGTCAAGGGCACACCCGTTGATGCCGTGGCGAATGCTGATGCCATCTTCCTATGCATTCCGGTGGGCGCAATGGGCGATGCGGCAGAGGCTATTTCCGACAGCATGAAACGCGGCGCGATTTTAACCGATGTTGGTTCGGTTAAAGGTTCAGCGCGGCGGATGATGCTGGAGGGCTGTCCCGACTATGTGCACGTGATCCCAGGACACCCGATTGCCGGCACAGAGCAATCCGGACCGGAAGCCGGTTTCGCGTCACTGTTCGAAGACCAATGGCACATACTAACGCCCGAAGAGGATGGAAGCCACGAATACAAAGCTGCTGTCGATCGCCTGACGGACTTCTGGCAGCGCCTCGGGGCCAAGGTCGAGATCATGGGTGTGAACCGGCACGATCGCATTCTCGCCATAACGTCTCACCTACCCCACCTCATCGCTTACAATATCGTTTCTACGGCGTACGATATGGAATCCATTGACGAGGGCGAAGTCGTAAAATATAGCGCCGGCGGCTTCAGGGACTTCACGCGTATCGCTGCCTCGGATCCGATCATGTGGCGCGATGTCTTTCTAAACAACAAGGAAGCCGTGCTAGAGGCCCTTGGACGGTTTACCGAAGATCTGACAGCGCTTCAGAAGGCAATTCGACACGGCGACGGCGATTTGCTGCTTCGGGAGTTTGATCGCGCCCGTGGAATCAGGAAAGCGATCCTCGACGCCGGGCAAGATAGGGATGCGGTTAACTTCGGAAGAAATTCAGACGGGTCCGACCAGAGCTAGAAACAGCGAAGCTTCCCCGTTTCAGTCAATCATTGAAGTCGCTATTTCTCTACGGGTTCGGAAATCGCGCCGTGACATTTCTTGTACTTCAGACCCGACCCGCAAGGACACGGGGCATTGCGTGGAGTGCGATCCCAATCCGTCGGCGCTTCACCTACCTTGGTACCTACGCCAGAAACTCCCGCACCTACCGTACTTCTTGATGTTCCACCGCGTGCCAAGGTTTGCCCACCAGCCGTATTGCGGCCAGTGTCGGGGTCGATCTTTGTCTCCACCATCTGAGGTGGAGGGGGCGGCGCTGGTGGCGGCGCTTGAATCTGCAAGTTCATCAATACGCGTGTCACATCGGTTCTCAAGGAACTGAGTAGTGCGTCGAACAGATTGAATGCTTCTGATTTGAACTCGTTCAACGGATCTCTCTGGCCGTATCCGCGCAACCCAATGACGGATCTCAACTGGTCGATCTGCTGCAGATGCTCCCGCCAAGAACGATCCAGGAGCTGCAGAAGAACCTGACGCTCAATACTCACCATGCGGTCAGCGCCGACCTCATTCGCCTTCCTTTCGAACGCCTCATCCGCTGCAGCTGTGATCCGCTCACGGATCTCTTCATTCGCCACGCCTTCTTCCGCTGCCCAATCGGCAACGGGCAACTCCAGAGCCAGCTTTTCTTTCAGAGAGCCATTTAGACCATCGACATCCCACTGCTCCGCGTAAGCTTTTTCGGGCATGTGCGCGTAGACGAGATCCTGAACGACGTCCTCGCGCATACCGGCAATAATGTCCGTCACATTTTCAGCGTGCATGAAATCGCGGCGTTGTTCGAAAATAGCCTTACGCTGATCATTGATCACATCATCATATTTGAGGACGTTCTTACGCATTTCAAAATTGCGCTGTTCGATCTTGCCCTGGGAGGTCTGCATGGCCCTAGTCATAAGAGGGTGCGTGATGGCTTCGTCCTCTTTGATACCCAGGCGTCTCATGACGGCGTCCAGCCGATCTCCAGCGAAGATCCGCATAAGATCGTCTTCGATCGAGATGTAGAATTTCGACTTTCCAGGATCACCCTGTCGGCCCGTGCGTCCGCGCAGCTGATTGTCAATCCGGCGGCTCTCGTGACGCTCCGTACCCAGCACATAAAGACCACCAGCGTCGAGTGCTTCCTTTTTCCGGGTCTCAATTTCTGCGCGGATCTGCGCAGCGAGAATTTCGCGCTCTCCGTCTTCAAGCGGCCGCCCCTTCTGCCCTTCTTCTTCGGCGACGCGCTCCTCGAATATCATCTCAAAATTGCCGCCGAGTTGAATATCCGTTCCGCGGCCTGCCATATTCGTGGCGACTGTTACGGTGCCGGGCACGCCTGCTTTTGCGATGATGTGCGCTTCTTTTTCATGGTGACGAGCATTCAGGACCTGGTGAGGCACGCTCGCCGAACCCAGCAAAGTTGAGATGAGTTCAGACTTTTCAATAGACGCCGTACCGAGAAGAACCGGTTGCTTGCGCGACCGGCAATCCTTCACCTCTTCAATGATAGCTTTGTACTTTTCCTTTGCCGTTCGATATACGACATCGTCATCATCGATACGCTGGATCGGCTTATTTGTCGGCAGCTCAATCACGTCCAGATGATAGATATTGTCGAACTCCGCGGCCTCGGTCAGGGCCGTACCGGTCATTCCGGCAAGCTTGTCGTACAGCCGGAAATAATTCTGATAGGTGATTGAGGCGAGCGTCTGGTTTTCAGGCTTGATGTCGACCTTTTCCTTCGCCTCAATGGCTTGATGAAGGCCTTCCGATAGTCGGCGACCTTCCATCATCCGACCCGTAAATTCATCGATGAGCATCACTTCGCCGCCGCGAACGATGTAATCCTTGTCACGGGTAAAGAGCTTATGAGCTCTCAGCGCCTGATTTGAATGGTGTACTATGGAGACATTGGACGGCTCCCACAGAGACCCTTCCAGAAGACCTGCTCCGGAAAGCATATCCTCCATCTTCTCCATGCCGTCTTCAGTGTAGATGCAAGAGCGCTGTTTCTCATCGATTTCGAAGTCTTCGTCTTCCAATTTCGGGATCAACGCATCCACGGCACGATAAAGCTCGGACCGGTCATCAGTCGGACCGGAGATAATGAGCGGGGTTCGCGCTTCGTCAATCAGGATCGAATCCACTTCGTCGACGATCGCGTAGGAATGCCCTCGCTGAACCATCTGATCCAGCGAGTATTTCATGTTGTCGCGAAGGTAATCGAACCCGTACTCGTTATTTGTACCATAAGTCACGTCGGCGGCGTAAGCGGCTTTTCGACCCGCATCGTCCACGCCATGCACAATTGTGCCGCAGCTCATGCCGAGATAGTTGTACAACTGTCCCATCCATTCAGCGTCTCTGCTGGCGAGATAGTCGTTGACCGTGATAACGTGAACGCCGTTACCCGCCAGGGCATTCAAATAAACAGGTAGCGTTGCAACGAGGGTCTTTCCCTCACCCGTACGCATTTCGGCGATTGCGCCTGAATGCAATACCATACCGCCCATAAGCTGTACGTCGAAATGGCGCATGCCAAGCGAACGCACTGAGCCTTCACGAACAACGGCGAAGGCTTCGTTCATCAAGCTGTCGAGGCTTTCTCCGTTCTCAATTCGTTGCTTGAATTCGGCGGTTTTCGCCTTGAGCGCGTCGTCGCTCAACCCCTTCATCTGCTCTTCGAGGGTATTGATCTTATTGACTCGGCTACGAAGCGGCTTGAGCTTGCGGTCATTCGACGACCCAAAAACTTTACGGGCAACGGAGAGCATCTAATAAAACCAGTTCTTTGCGTGCAGGCCGGACTTGTTCAAGATAGAATTATTATCTCATTAATAGTCTTTGGCCCATGCGATAATCCTGTGATCGGTTGACGGTACGCCTAGCGTTTTAGTCTGAGGCAAGAGGAGATTTTTGCTCGACCGACCTACCGCCGAGACTTAAGAAGGCGACCCAACCAAGTCAATCCGGCGGGTGCGGCGAGCGAGATTACTCAAGGAGTATCAGATATGCCGAGGCAAAGAGGCAACACATTTTACGCGTTATCACTTCTATGTGTTCTGGCCGCGGGATGTTCGGGCAGTGAAGGCTCTGGCGAACGAACATCCGTACGAGTGGAGGGCGTGCGCGCGGCGATCGTCAATGAAGAGCCCATATATCTGAGTGATCTGGAACTGGAAGCGGCGGCTCAGGGCCTGATCTCACCCGGAGATCCGTTCACGCGAGAGAATGGAGCCTATCAGCTGGTGCTCGATCAATTGGTTGACCAGAGATTGCTCGCTCAAGAGTCTTTGCGCCGGAGACTTGATGAGGATCCGAATGCACAGCACCGGCTCAATGCTGCTCGGGAGAGGATACTGACCAACCTGCTGATGGAGAGCCTCCTGGCTCAAAATGTGACCGAAGACGCCATCCGCATGATGTATGCGGAGATGGTTCAATATCAGCAACTCGATGATGAGGTCCGAATTAGCCTCATAACAGTTGATGATCGCGCAACTGCAGAGCTGCTCGTATCGGAATATAATGCCGGCACCGAATTCTCGAGCCTTGCCATCCAATACTCGATCGACACATCGTCTCGCCTGGATGGTGGAGATCTCGGTTATATTCGCCCAACACAGCAATCGGAGTTGTTGGCAAGCGCGATAGCCAATACCGCGACCGGTTCGATCTCGGAAATCATCGAGAGCGGTTCGGTTTGGCAGATCCTCAAAGTTGACGATCGCCGACAATCGCCTCCTCAAACTCTGGAGGAAATGCGTCCCCTCATCGTAAAAGAACTCAACCGGAATGAGCTCACAAAAATCGTGAACTTTCTTCGTATTAACGGCGATGTGGCAATTCTTGAGAGAGGCGTTCCAGCTGATGAGAGCGAGGGGTAAGGCTTGCAATTCGCGACATCTCCCCTCGCACCCGATCGCTTCCCGGATATGCCCGCTATAAAAGGCGTCCGAAGCGCTACAGGATCCCGCGGATTTTACGCGCCCAGTGGTTTGGACCGTGACGATGTCTTTCTATTTGCGCTTGATCAAGGAACAAGCTGCGGTGGGGTGTTCACTGTCTCGCAAACAGCTTCTGCGGATGTAAGATGGTGCCGAACAGCACTTTCCAACAGCGGCGGTGCAGCGAGCGCATTGGTAGTTAACTCCGGGAACTCAAACGCTTTCACGGGTCCTAACGGCGTGCTGAAGAACGATGCGACCCTTGAGGCTGTCGTCGATGCCCTTCGCGTGCCGAAGGAGCACTGCTATCTGGCAGCGACGGGTGTCATCGGTGAGGAGCTCCCGGACCCAAATTATGTAGGTGCCGTCGTCCCGGATCTTGTTGCAAAGCTAAGGGAGCCTCATTGGGAGGCAGCCGCCCGGGCATTTATGACTACGGACACCTTTCCTAAAGGCACGGGAGCAGCGCTTTGGATCGAGGGGCATCCGGTGGGAGTCTCGGGTATTGCCAAGGGCTCGGGGATGATAGCGCCGAACATGTCGACCATGCTGGCCTATATCTTTACCGATGCGGCGATAGCACCTGATCTGCTTCAGAAGCTCACCGTCAAATGTGCAGACAGCAGCTTCAATAGCGTTACGGTCGATGGGGATACATCGACGTCCGATACGTTCATGATATTTGCTACAGGAGCGTCAGGCGCGCCTCTCATAAGTACCGAGAAATGCTCTGGTTACAGGGAAATCGAGGGGGCTTTGCAGGCAGCAAGCCTCGATCTTGCAACCCAGCTCGTACGTGACGGAGAAGGGGCGACCAAATTTATCGAGATTGAGGTTGGGGGAGCGGATACGGAAAGGGATGCAAAGACGATTGCTGCTTCGATCGCAAACTCTCCGCTTGTTAAGACCGCACTTGCGGCTGGGGATGCTAATTGGGGTCGGGTGGTTATGGCAGCCGGGAAAGCTGGCGTTCCGTTTGACCAAAGCTTGCTCGATATCTGGTTCGGCGATCATCAAGTTGCGCTCGGGGGCGGTAGAGCCCCAGGTTACAGCGAAGCCAAGGCATCTGCCGTTTGTGCTTCGGAAGAGATCCAAATCCGTTTGCGGGTTGGATCCGGACCTGCTTCGGCTCGCGTTTATACCTGCGACCTGACCCACGCCTACATCGACATAAATGGGACCTATCGCACATGACGAAGGTCGTTCTGGTCGTAGCTGCGGCCCTTTTCAACGAACAGAATGAAGTCCTGCTAGCGCAAAGGCCCGAGGGTAAGTCGATGGCTGGGCTCTGGGAATTCCCCGGAGGCAAAATGGATCCGGGCGAAAGTCCGGAAGCGGCTCTTGTACGCGAGCTGTCTGAGGAATTGGGCATTAAGGTTAGCGAGTCCTCTCTGGAACCTCTCACATTTGCGAGTCACCGTTATTCCGACTTTCATCTCTTGATGCCACTTTTTGCCTGTCGAGACTGGGTTGGCGTACCCGTCGCAAACGAAGGTCAGTCACTAAGCTGGGCCAGCTTGGACACTGTTTCGCAATATAATGCGCCAGCAGCGGATATTCCGTTGTTTGAATATTTAAAAAAGTACGGGCGATAGGAGCCGGGGTACGATGGATATGAAGAAACTGCGCGCAGTCTTTCGGGAAGAAGACGGCGCCACCGCTGTAGAATACGGCTTGATACTAGGTTTGATATGCCTAGCGTCTGCACCAGCCCTTCTGGGTCTGGGCAACAATGTCAACACCACATTCACTGACGCTAGCGGTAAACTCTAAAGCCGATCGAACGGGCTGGACAGGCACCGTAACACAACGGCATGATGGCTGATCGTCCCAAATGGTGCGGGGCAGATAAGGCTGGATCGCGGTGTGGAAAACAGCCACGAGTTTGTTTCAACTCCGAAGGTTTCCATTAAGGACAGCCGCGGACTTCATTTGGCCGAAACGATCGCTCATTTCCAACGCGCCTTCCGATGGCGCGCTTACGCCAGATGACTTCAAAGCACTTTCATTCATAACGGGTGCCATCTGTCCTCGTTGCGGGTCGCCTCAATCCTTCGATCTCGGTGATGATGAATTGTGCGCCGCATGCCACGCCAACTCACCTCCATGGAGCCGCGCTCGCGCTGCACTGCAATACGATGATGTTTCACGTCAGCCTATTCTTGCTCTCAAGAGAGGCGGTCGCCGGGGCGGACTCGATCTTATGGCCACCTGGATGGCCGTCGCTGGAGCAGATCTTGTTGAAACGTCAGATATTATCGTGCCTGTGCCACTCCATTACCGTCGGCTTGTCAGTCGAGGATACAATCAGGCTGGCTGGTTAGCGACTGCCCTCGCCAACCAAACCGGGCTGCGCGTGAAACACAACCTGATCAAGAGAACACGGTCCACACCAAGCCAGGCGGGCCGAAGTGCGCGAGAGCGTTATCGAAACGTACGGGGCGCTTTCCAGGCTCGTCCCGCACACACCAAACATATAGCTAAAAAGCGAATTCTACTGGTGGACGACGTCTTAACGACCGGGGCGACGGTTGCGTCGGCAGCGCGAACCCTAAAGAGAGCTGGTGCGTCAGACGTAAACGTTCTGGTGCTGGCACGCGTTGTTAGAGACGAAGATGTAACCATATAGATGCAGATTAGGACTTTGTTTGAGTAATGAAGAGCACCATAAATGGCCAATGTGACCGTATACATCCGAGATTTTTGCCCCTATTGCACACGCGCGCTTGGCCTTCTGGAAGATCGCGGCGTGAAACCGAATATTATAAATGCGGGTGCGGACGCCAAGAAAAAGCAAGAGATGGTCTCAAGATCAAACGGTGGCCGAACATTCCCGCAGATTTTCATTAATGATCAGCACATTGGCGGTTGCGATGACATGATGGCCCTTGATCGCCGTGGCGGGCTGGATTCTCTTCTTTCGGGCTAGAATTCGCATGATTCGCTATGATCTAGTATGCATGGATTGCTAGGCCGAGTTCGACGCTTGGTTCGCCTCATCAAGCGCGTTCGACGAACAATGCGATGCAGGCCTCGTAAGCTGTGCCGTTTGCGACGGAGCAAAGGTCGCAAAACAAATCATGGCTCCTGCCGTGCGCTCAAGTAAAGTCGTCGCCAAAAACAAAGGTGACCTTGCCAAGGCCATTGAGGCCGCGAGAACGTTTATTGACGAAACTCATGACTATGTAGGGACCGAATTCGCGGATGAGGCGCGTGCGATGCACTATGGCGAAGTAGAGACCCGCCCTATTTGGGGCGAAGTCACGTCTGAAGAGAGTGGGGAACTCAAAGAAGAAGGAGTTGCAGCTGCGCCGCTACCCCCGCCGCTGGTACCTCGCAAACGCCGAAACGGTTCCAAGTCACACTAATTGGATTATCCGCGCCGATTTGACCGCTTGACCATCCATAGTGGTCGCGTAAAGACCGCGAGCTGACGTTATCGTGGAGCGAATTTGATGGCAGAAACCGATTATACGCACGGAAAGATGGATATCGCCGAACAGGAGCGCACCTTCGAGGGCTTCCTTACAGGCACGGTCTGGGGCAGCGGAATAATTATCCTCGTTCTTGGTTATGCCACTTTAACTGTTGCAACCGGGATGCACTGGATGGTGGCACTTGGGCTGATGGCAGGCCTTGGCATTGGCGGTGGCTTCTTTATGGGACTGGGCATTAGCTGGTTTGCGGCTGTTATCGGAATGACTGCTCTTGCCGTGGTAGTTCAGATTATCATTGGCCTATTTGGACTGATCGCTTAACCGCTAGTTCTGTTTTGAGGCGCGCTCACAAGGTAAGCAGCGGCTAATCGTGGGATCGTGCGCAAGGCGAAGTATGTCGATCTTAACGCCGCACTTTACACAATAACCGAAAGAGCCAACGTCAAGTCGTTCGAGCGCTTGTTCGATTTCCGTCAGGACGACAGAGTCGTCCTTCAGGCGCGGCGAGAAGCTCGCTGGTTTCCGGACGATCACTTTGCCGTCTTCTTCTTGCGACAAGATCGATTTCAAGTGTTCTGCGTCACCATCCATGCAAAGATGCTGCGCCCCCTTTCACCAATTGGCAAGACTATAAGGCAACTTCTCTCTAACAAATATCGAATAACGGTATAAAACACTTTCACCGGGAGTTCCCGAATGAACGC